>JAXDGI010000008.1:0-104943 GCA_034665145.1 Solirubrobacteraceae bacterium | reverse complement strand
CTGGGTGGGCGATGAGAACAAAGGAACGCTGACCCGAATCGGCTTTGAGGCGATCACTCGCATCAACCGCCACGACTTTGACGTCTCCTGGCAGGACAAGATCCCGGGCGGCGGCGTCGTGGTCAGCAACGAGATCGAAGTCACGCTCGACATCGAGGCCATCCTCGACTCCGACCTCGAAGCGACTGGCGCGATCGAGTACTACCGCCCTGAGCAGCCGAGATGAATGAGCCTGGGCCGAACGGGCCGGCGCGACCACCACCGAGACGCCCGGCAGCCACGCCGGCCTGAGCACAGTCCGGCTGGCCGGCAGGACGCAACGTCCTGCCGGCCACGGCCACCCGGGTACCGGGTCCACTTGAAGAGATTTCTTGGGTAGCAAGAAGCAGGACCTCGACCCGTGCCGCAAGACTCGCGCTTGTCGGCAAATCGGCGCTCGAGTGCTTGCAACGCTCGCAGCTAGCGTCCGGGCGACCGAGAAGTCTCTGGCGAACTCGTCCTGCTACCGCAGCCACGAAGCTGGCGGTTCTCGCCGGTTGGTCCCGCCCGAGGTGAGGTGCCCGTTCCGGCCACAACCAGCAGCACGAAGCGGTCCTGCTTTCGTTCAGCGGGGAGCATCTGCGCCGGCAGACGAACGGCCCTCCTCCGCGCGGACAGGAGGGCGGGGTGGCCTGATGCTCAGGCGGATTGGAGCGCGGGGCCCAGCTCGTCGGCGCTAGCCTCGACGGCCTCCGGAACTGTCACGATGAGCCGCCCGTCGCGACTTAGAACGTGTCGCGCGTTGATGACCGTCAGCCCAACGATGCGGTGGCTGCGGCCAACGCGGGCCTTTCTTAGAGCCGACGCCCGGATTCGAACCGGGGACCCCTTCATTACGAGTGAAGTGCTCTACCAGCTGAGCTACGTCGGCGACTCGCCGGCGCCAGTCTAGCTCTGTGATCCGGCTGAGAGCCAGCCAGCGGTGCCGGGGACGCCGCGCGACAGTGTGCCGCCCATGAGCGCAGCGCCGGCCGGGAACGCGGTCAGGAAAGTCCGTCGGGACTGGCCGGGTCTCCGTTGCGCGCGCGCCACTCGTCAGCCAGGATCGCCCACCGCTCGTGGTCGCGCCAGCGACCGCCGATCTTCAGATATCGGGGCGAGAAGCCCTCGCGGCGAAAGCCGGCTCCGCGGGCCAGAGCGATCGAATTCGCGTTGGACGGCTGGATGTTGGCCTCGATACGGTGCAGGCGCAGCGTCAGAAACGCGTGGCGGAGCACGAGCTGAATGCCGTCCCGCATGTACCCCTGGCCGGCGAAGGGTTTGCCCACCGCATAGCCAAGATAGGCGCTTTGAAAACCCCGGCGCACGATCTGGGAAAGGTTGAAGAAGCCGACGATCGCCCCGTCCTCGTCACGGCAGAGCAGCATGGCCTCGAAGTCGGCCCGGCGGGCGTCGGCCAGGTAGGCGGCAAAGCGCTCGTCATCGGTCGGCGCCGTGGCCCACGGACTGTGGAAGGCGCGGCTGGCGCGCATGAGGCTGATGAACTCCTCGCGGTCCGACCGGGATGGGGAGCGGAGAAAGACGCGCGTCTTGGTCGTCATGGGTCGAGTACGGCCTCCAGCCGGTAGGCCAATGCCTCGCAGGCCAGATCCTCGGTGACGTTGAGCTGGAAGCGCTGGCGCGTCTCCTCGACGAGCTCGATCGCGGCGCGAAGTCGTCCCGGCTGGGCACCTCCGGGAGCATGGGCATCCTCGGCCAGAGCGGCAGGCCGGTCGCTGTGTCGAACCAGCTCGTCGGCACCCCAGGCCAGGCTGGCCAGGTCGGCAAACCACAACGCGACCAGCTGCAGCTCGAGATCGAGCGCGCCGGTTTGCACCCGGCGGCGAGCGCGCCTGATGCGCTCGGCCCACTCGTTCGTGACGCGCGTGCGTTCCTTGCGCGCAGTCAGTTCGAGCTCGGCCTCGGAGCGCGACTGGAGCTCAGCCGCAGCCGCCTCACCCCGCTTTCGCACCGCGGCCAGGAGACCGATCCAGGGGCGGCGCGCGGCCGACTCACCGGCGAGCACAGCGCGGGCGTAGGCCTCGGCCGCCACGCGCAACACCCGCCCGTCCTCTCCGGCCAGCTCGCGGGCCCGGTCGGCATCCTGCAGGCTCAGGGCCACGCACGCCCGCGCGGTCTCGTGATCGAGACCCTCGGCCTCGAGGCCGGCGGCGAGCTCCTCGGGCCCGGTGGCCTCAAAACGGACCACCTGGCAGCGGGAGCGGATTGTCGGCAGGACCTCCCCGAGGCGATCCGTAAGCAGGATCAGGTGCACGAAGCTGGGCGGTTCCTCGAGAGTCTTGAGCATCCGGTTGGCCGCCTCATCGCCGAGCTCGTCGACCCGCTCGAGCACGAACACGCGGCGACGGGACTCAAACGGCGTTCGGCTGGCGGCTGAGATGACCGGTTCGGCGATGTCTGAGACGAGGATCTCATGGGCTCCGCTGGGCACGATCCAGGTCAGATCGGGGTGCGCGCCCGTGCGCACACGAGCCCGGGCCCCCTCGCGATCAGGTGATCCCTCCGACAGCAGTTCGGCCGCCAGCGCACGAGCCGCGGCGCGCTTGCCCGACCCCCCGGGCCCGTGGAACAGGTACGCGTGCGAGGCGTGCCCACCGTCGATCGCCGGGGCGAGCACAGCGCGGGCGTGCGGGTGACGTTCGAGCTCGGTGAGCATGGGTGCGATCGTAGCCCCCGGTAACGTCGGGCCGGCGCCATGGCCCGCGGCAAGCTCATATCCATCGAGGGGCTCGACGGTGCGGGCAAGACGACCCTGGCCGGCGACCTGCTCGCGGAGCTGGGGGCCCGCGGGGTGCGGGCGCGGTTGCTCCGCGAACCGGGCGGCGTCCAGGCGGCCGAGAACATTCGCGGTTTGGTGAAGGATCCCTCGGCCCGAATCTCGGCCCGCGCCGAGGCGCTGCTCTACGCCGCCGCCCGCGCTCAGCTCGTCGAGGAAGCGCTCGAGCCGCTCCTGGCCCGGGGAACGTGGGTGTTGCTCGACCGCTTTGTCGACTCCTCGCTGGCCTATCAGGGCGCCGGCCGGCAGCTGGGCCTCGACGCGGTCCGCACCATAAACGCGTTCGCCACGGCGGGCCTGACTCCCGACCGGACCCTGCTCTTGCGCATCGATCCGGCCACGGGTCGTCGGCGGTCACACGGGCGAGGCGCGCTTGACCGGCTCGAGCTCGAGTCCCATGAGTTCTTCAGCCGGATCGCCGCGGCTTACGACGAGCTGGCGCGGGGCGAGCCCGACCGCATCCGCGTGATCGACGCCGACCGGCCGCCAACCGAGGTGGTCTCGGCGGCGCTGAGGGAGCTCGCGGACCTAGTTTGAGTAACCGTCGGGCCGGCGTTGCATGAACGCCCACGCGTCGGCGACCATCCCGTCAAGCTCTGGCTTCTGGGCCTTCCAGCCCAGGTCCCGGCGAATCAGTTCACTGGCCGCGACGAGCATCGGCGGGTCTCCGGGTCGACGTGGCGCCTCGCGAACTGCGATCTCCGCGCCGGTCACCCGCCGGGCCGCGGCGATGACCTCCCGCACGGAGAACCCATTGCCGTTGCCGAGGTTGAAGATCCGGTGCGTGCCGGGCGCGATGCTCTCCATGGCCAGCATGTGCGCTGCGGCCAGATCCTCGATGTGTATGTAGTCGCGGATGGCGGTTCCGTCGGGCGTGTCGTAGTCGGTCCCATACACGTCGACGTGCGGGCTGCGACCGAGCGCGGCGCGCAGGATGTTGGGAATGAGGTGGGTCTCGGGATCGTGGTCCTCGCCGGCCTCGCCGCTGGCGCCGGCGACATTGAAGTAGCGCAGGCTGACCGCGCCGAGGCCGTGGGCGAGGCAGAAATCACCGATCATCCCGTCCACGGCGAGCTTTGAGGCCCCATAGGCGTTGGCAGGACGCGGCGGGGCACTCTCGCTGATGGGCACCTCATCGGGCTGCCCGTAGACGGCGCAGGTTGATGAGAACACCAGCCGGGGGATGCGCGCGGCCCTCATCGCCTCGAGCAGATTCAGGCTGCCGACGACGTTATTGCCGTAGTAGAGCTCCGGCTGGCTCACCGACTCGCCAACCAACGCATAGGCTGCGAAATGCAGAACGCCGTCAAAGCCATCGGCGAGAGCCGGCCCCAGCGCATCGGCGTCACGGAGATCGGCCACCACCAGCGACGCACCCTCAGGCACTGCGGCGCGGTGGCCACGCTCCAGGCTGTCGAGCACGGTCACCTCGTGCCCATGGGAAAGCAGCAGCCGGGCGACGATCGAGCCGATATAGCCGGCGCCGCCGGTGACCAGCAGCTTCAACGGGGATGGGGGATGGCCGTCATGGGTCAGCACATATAAACAGAGACCTACAATCGCCGAGAACGTGTCCGAAGCATGGCCAGCGATCAAGATCAGGGAGTTCGAACACGTCGCTGCCGCGCCGTCACGGTCACTCCTGCGCGTCAGCGGTCAAGCCCCACGCCGGCGTGAGCCGGGGCACCGGCCCGCCCTCGTGATCGATGACGGCATCAAGGAGCACCGGTTCTCCCCGCTGCCGGCGCCCCCTGACAAGGGCCGCGCCCTGCGGGCGGCGTACGCGGTGTCCGCGGCCCTGGTCCGCAACGCGCGCTCCTACTGGCTCGAGCACGAAAGCGGCAAGCGCACCAACCTGCCGATGCCCGAGGCGGGCGTCGCCCGGATGACCGGGGATGAGCCCGGCCCGAGTGCCGATGACGCGGACCTTCCCGACGCCTACGACGAGACGCGCCGGCTGGAGCAGCGCATCAGGGAGCTGGAGGAGGTTCACGCGCGTGAGGTGCGCGACGCGGCCCACAAGACAGCGGCCGCCGAGCGTCGGCTGACCGAGGCGCAAGAGCGAGCTGACCTCGCCGAACGGAGGGAGCGCACCGAATCCGAGCGGCAGGCTCGCGCCACCGCCAGCGCAGAGTCGCTGCAGGCCCGCCTCGCCGATCTCGAACAGGACACCCAGGCTCTGCGCAATCGGCTCGCCGTGGCCGAGCGCGAGGTCGCCCAGGCGGCGGCGGCACGCGAGCCCCTGGAGCGCGAGCTGGCCGAACTCCGGGGGGCTCGCCGCAGCCTCGAGCGTGACCTCGATCATGCCCGCGAGCGGCTGCGCGTGATGACCAGCGAACGGGATGAGTTCAGCCGCCAGGCGGCGGCCTTCGACGGGATCGCGGTCAAGGCACGAGACCGGGCCTCGCGGGCCGAGCGCGAGCACCAAAAGGCCGCCGCCACGTTGCAGGAGCTCGAGGTATGGCGAGCGGAGCTCGAGCGTCGGCTGGCGGCGACGACGACCGAGCTCGGAGCCGCCAAGGCGGCGCGCGAAGCCGACCAGCGTGAGCTGGAGCGGCTGCGCGAGGCTCTCGCGACCGCCGAGGTGCCGGCCGTCGGGAGTGGCCGTCTCGCCGTTCACGGCGACAGCTCGGCGACCCTGGCTGCCCAGGCCGCCGAGATCGAGCGTCTGGCTGCCGAGGTCGCCACCCTGCGGGCCCGCGCCGCACAGCTTGGCTGAGGACCTGCGCGAAGGTCCCAATTTGGCCGGTTCAGCGAGCACCCGTCCCCAGACCCGAGACCGCTATTTGGGCCGTCTTCACAGGCGATTTGCCGGCCGGGCGCAGTAAACTAGAGAGGGTCCGATAGCCGCTGCTTCAGCCCTCCGCCGTACAGAGTTTCCGTCCGGGGGCTGCGGAATCATCCACTGTTCACCCCTCGGCCGGACAGAGCGTCGAGCGGGGGCACGAGAACGGTGGAAATCGAGAGGAGCCGGTAGGCATGTCGCATGTACCGCATACACAAATGACCCCCAGCAACAGGGCGGGCGAAGGCCTCTCGATCCGGCGCTATCTGACCACGGCCGGTCAGCATCCGTTCGACGCCATCGAATGGGAGATCCGCGACGCCCGCATCGGTCATGGCGACAAGGTCTCCTTCGAGCAGCGCGACGTGGAGTTCCCGAAGTCCTGGTCCCAGAACGCGACCAACATCGTCGCCCAGAAGTATTTCCGCGGCCAGATCGGCTCCGCCTCACGTGAGCACTCGGTGCGCCAGATGATCGGCCGCGTCGCCGGCACGATCGCCGCCTGGGGCCGCGAGCGCGGCTATTTCGCCACCGCCGAAGACGGCGACATCTTCGAGGCCGAGCTCACCCACATCCTGCTGCACCAGCTGGCCGCCTTCAACTCCCCGGTCTGGTTCAACGTCGGCTTTGAGGAGAGCCCGCAGTGCTCGGCCTGCTTCATCCTCTCGGTCGAAGACGAGATGGAGTCGATCCTGGCCTGGAACACCAAGGAGGGCAAGATCTTCCGCGGGGGCTCTGGCTCGGGTATCAACCTCTCGAAGATCCGCGGCTCCAACGAGCCCCTCTCCAAGGGCGGCACCGCCTCGGGCCCGGTCAGCTTCATGCGCGGCGCCGACGCGTGGGCGGGCACGATCAAGTCAGGAGGCAAGACGCGGCGCGCGGCCAAGATGGTCGTGCTCGACGTCGACCATCCCGACATCGTCCAGTTCATCCAGTGCAAGGCCAAGGAGGAGGAGAAGGCTGCGGCCCTGCGCGATGCCGGCTTCGACATGTCGATTGACGGCGAGGGCTTCTACTCGATCCAATATCAGAACGCCAACAACTCGGTTCGCGTGAGCGATGAGTTCATGCGCGCCGTCGAGAACGACGAGGATTGGCATCTCATCGCCCGCGTCACCGGCGAGCAGATCGGTGACCCGATCCCCGCCCGTCAGCTGATGCTGTACATCGCCGAGGCGGCCTGGCGCTGCGCCGATCCGGGCGTGCAGTACGACACGATCATCAACCAGTGGCATACCTGCCCGGCCTCGGGGCGCATCAACGCCTCCAATCCGTGCAGTGAGTACATGCATGTGGATGACTCGGCCTGCAACCTGGCCTCGCTGAACCTGATGAAGTTCCGGCGCACTGATGGGACCTTCGACGTCGAGGCGTTCCAGCACGTCGTCGACGTCATCTTCCTCGCCCAGGAGATCGTCGTCTCGCCGTCGAGCTACCCGACCGAGGAGATCGGTGCCAACGCGCGTGCCTTCCGTCAGCTCGGCCTCGGCTACGCCAACCTCGGCGCCTACCTCATGGCCGACGGCGTTCCCTACGACTCAGACGCTGGTCGCGGCACGGCGGCAGCCATTACCGCGCTGATGACCGGCCGCGGATACCTGGGCTCGGCTCGGATTGCCGCCGCGATGGGGCCGTACGACCGCTATCCGGAGACCCGCGAGGCCCACAACGCCGTCATGCGGATGCACCGTGACGCCTCCTACGCGATCCCTGACGACAGCTGCCTCGACGGCGCTCTGCTCGGCGCCGCCCGCGAGGCCTGGGTCGAGGCGGTCGTCGCGGGCGATCAGCTCGGCTACCGCAACGCGCAGGCGACAGTGCTCGCTCCCACGGGCACGATCAGCTTCCTGATGGACTGCGATACGACCGGGGTGGAGCCGGACTTCTCCCTGGTCAAGTTCAAGGAGCTGGTCGGCGGTGGCCAGATGACGATCGTCAACCGTACGGTGCCGCTGGCCCTGCAGACGCTCGGCTACACAGACGAGCAGATCGAGCAGATCGTCGCCTACGTCAACGAGCACGGAACGATCATCGGCGCGCCCGGCTTGGCCGCGGAGGATCTGCCCGTGTTCGACGTTGCCGTCGGCGAGCGGGCCATCTCGCACATGGGCCACATCACGATGATGGGAGCCGTCCAGCCGTTCCTCAGTGGAGCCATCTCCAAGACGGTGAACATGCCCCAGACGGCGTCGGTGGAGGACATCGCCGACGCCTACCTGCAGGCCTGGCGGCTCGGCGTCAAGGCGCTGGCCATCTACCGCGATGGATCGAAGACGGCCCAGGCGCTGCGCACCGATGCCCAGAAGGATGCGCCGGTGGCAGTCGACACCGAGGCGGTGATCCAGAAGGCGGTGGCGGCCGCGCTGGCCGAGGCGCCCCCCAAGCGTCACCGGATGCCGCGTGAGCGTCAGTCGATCACCCACAAGTTCTCGATCGGCGGCCATGAGGGCTACATCACGGCCGGCATGTATGAGGACGGGACGGTGGGCGAGATCTTCCTGACCGACATCGGCAAGGAGGGCTCGACGCTGCGCGGGATGATGAACTCGTTCGCCACCGCGATCTCGATCTCACTCCAGTACGGCGTGCCGCTCGAGACGCTGGTTCGCAAGTTCAGCTACATGCGGTTCGAGCCGGAGGGCATGACCGGAAATCCGGAGATCCCGTTCGCGAAGTCGATGCCCGACTACATCATGCGCTGGCTGGCCTCCCGGTTCCTGGACGTCGACCTGCAGGAGGAGCTGGGCATCCTCACCAAGGAGGTGCGGGCGCGCAAGGCGGCTGAGGACGCCGCCAGCTCCCACATCGGTGACACCGCCGGTCCCGCGCAGGCAGCGACACCCACCGCCTCGGCGGGTTCGCAACCGGCCACCTCGGCGCTGACCGATGACCCGCCGGTCCTGCCCGCCGTACGCCGCGGGCTGGATCTGGGTCCGGCCTGCCAGCAGTGCGGCGGCATGATGCAGCGCACCGGTAGTTGCTACACGTGCTCCAGCTGCGGCTTCAACACCGGCTGCGGTTGATGGTCGCCGAACGTCGTTCCGGTGACCCGGCCCGGGTCACCGGACGGCCTTCAGGCTAAGCGACGAGCCCCCCGCGGGCCTCGAGGGACTCCTCGCGCTGGCGGGCTCCACGACTGGGGCGGCGCCAAGCGCGTTGAGGGACTCCCATGACCGTCGCCTGGCCGTGGCGTGCTGACGGGACGGCGTCGCGGGGGGGGCTACCCACGCCGCATCAGGCGCCCGACCGCGGCCATGAGCTCCTGGGTCTTGGCCTCCCGTTCGTCAGCCTCGGCATCCATCACACAGTGGTGAGCGTGGTCGTCGAGGAGACCCAGCGCCACCTTGTCCAGGGCCGCCTGGATGGCGGAGATCTGCGTGAGGATGTCGATGCAGTAACGGTCGTCGCCGACCATCCGCTGGATCCCTCCCACCTGGCCTTCGATGCGGCGCAGGCGGGCCAGCAGCTGATCCTTGGAGGCGGCATAGCCGCGGGTGGGGGCGGTCTCTGGGCTCATGAACGAAATTCTAGCAGATACTCCTACCCCCCTCGGGTATGTGATACCGTGAAGGCATGGACAGCGAAGCGGACCAATATCGATGAGCTCGGTCCTCACCGTCATCTGGCATGGCCTGCGCGATGCCTTCCTCATGGGTTGGGAGGTCTGGTGGGCACTGGCCTTTGGCTTCTTCATCTCCGCGGTGGTCCAGGCCTGGGTTCCCCGCACGCGTATCGAGAGCGCACTTGCGGGCAGCGGACTCCGGCCCATCGCCACCGCGACCAGCCTGGGTGCGGCCTCGTCATCGTGCTCCTACGCGGCCGTCGCCATCGCCAAGAGCCTGTTTGAGAAGGGCGCCTCCGCCGCTTGCGCCCTGGCTTTTCAGTTCGCCTCAACCAACCTCGTCTGGGAGCTCGGCCTCGTGCTCTGGGTGCTCCTCGGCTGGCAGTTCACGGCCGCCGAGTACATC
Source organism: Solirubrobacteraceae bacterium (assembly GCA_034665145.1). GTDB lineage: Bacteria > Actinomycetota > Thermoleophilia > Solirubrobacterales > Solirubrobacteraceae > Palsa-465. Next base: position 95,375 of record JAXDGI010000008.1, on the reverse strand, counting down.
GGGGGGATCGTGATGATCGCGCTCATGGCGCTGCTCCTGCGCGCCTTCGTGGCGCCTCACCTGGAGGAGGCGGCGCGCGACCACGCCCAGCGGGCCGACACCGGACACCAGCACCACGCTGCCGCGGATGCCCTGACCTGGCGCGAGCGGCTGACCAGCGCGTCGGCATGGTCAGATGTCGCCCACAACTTCCGCGGCGACTGGCAGATGCTGTGGAAGGAGATCACCGTCGGCTTCCTGCTGGCCGGGTTCGTGGCCCAGTTGGGCAACGGCTTCTTCAACAGCCTGTTTCTCACGGGCTCGCCCCCTCTGGTCCAGACCCTGTGGGGTGCGTTCATCGGACCGGTGATCGCGGTGCTCAGTTTCGTGTGCTCGGTCGGCAACGTCCCCCTCGCCGCGGTCCTGTGGAGCGGAGGCATCAGCTTCTCGGGGGTGATGGCCTTCATCTTCGCCGACCTCATCGTCCTGCCCATCATCGCCATCTACCGCAAGTACTACGGGACCAGGTTCGCTATGCGCATCACGGCGCTGATGCTCGTGACGATGGTCGTCGCCGCGCTGATCATCGACGCGGTGTTTACCGGCCTGAACCTCATCCCCGCCGGCGCCCGTCCCACGCGGACCGACGTCTTCGGCTCGCTCTCGGTCAACTACAAGCTGGTTCTCAACGTGGCCGGCCTGGCCATCTTCGCGACCCTATTCGGGCTGACCATGCGGCGAGGGGCCACCGACCCCGTCTGCGGGATGACCGTGGACCGCGCCAAGGCGAAGACGACGTCCGTCGCCGGGCAGACGTTCTACTTCTGCTCTGAGCACTGCCGACAGGCCTTCGCGAGCGGTCAGGCCACGGTCAGGCCGCCGGCGCGTAGGACAGACGAACCACGCCATTTCCGTAGGACTCGCTCGCACTGAGGTTGAGCTTCACGGCCAAGCCACCGGCGAACAGCGGCAATCCAGAGCCGAGCGCGACGGGATACACGAACAGGTGCAGGCCGTCGACCAGTCCGTCGGCGAGCATCGCCCGGACCAGTGTCACGCTGCCACTGACGTAGATATCGCCATCGACGCGCTGCTTGAGGTTGCGGATCGCTTCAGGCGAGTAGGGCCCGAGGACGCTTGAGTTGTTCCAGTCCGCGCTCTGCAGCGTCGACGAGACGACGTGCTTGGGTGACTCGTTGAAGAACGGTGCGCCGGGGTCGTCTTGGGCGGTGCGCCGTGACCAGGCGGGAGCAAACATCTCATAGGTCGTACGTCCGAGCAGAATGGCCTGGCTGGAGCCGACGATCGACGCGATGGCCTCCCCCATCTTGGGATCGAACGGGTAATCCATCGTCCAGCTCGGGTTCTCCACGACGCCGTCGAGGCTTATGAACTCGTGCACCAGGATGTCGCCCATGATCACTTCTCCTCGTTGGGATCACTCGCACTCGCCTACGCCAGAACCAGACCGGGGCAAGACGGAGAAATCATCGGACGGGTCCGGCTCTGCCCCGCCGGGTCGGCGCGGCCAGCTCCGGGATCAGCCGGAGACGATCCCGGCGGCGGCCTTGGCGTCGTCCACGTTGGGGTAGTGCACCATCTCCACAACCTTGCCGTCCTTGAAGGTCGTGACGTTGGCGGATAGCTCTCCAGGGTCGCCGTCACTGACCGGCCGCAGGATGACCACCACCTTGTCGCCCGCCCCGATCACGTCGATGAGCTCGCCAAGCCCCCGACGCCGCCGGGCCTGGCGCATGAATTCGAGCGCCTGCCCGCGGTCCTGACACGCGCCCGGAGCGTCGGGCTCACCGCCGTGCCAGCTCACGTTGGGGTCAAGCAGTTCGCTGATGACCCCGAAGTCGCCGTGCAGGGCGGCCTCGTAACCCTTTCGGACCAGCTCGACATTTGACTCGAGCATGCCCTGATTATCTCACTGACCGCAAGCCAGCCAGGCCCATCGGCCACCCCCGAGCCACCATCGGCGACCAGCCGCCTACGCTGTGGCCATGGCCCGCAGAAGCATCGAGGAGCTCCTGGTCGCGGCGCGACGGCGCCTTGACCGGCTGGGGCCGGGGGATGCCCACGCGGCACAGGCCGGCGGGGCACGCCTGATCGATATACGCAGCCGGGACCAGATCGCCGCCGACGGAACGATTCCCGGCGCGCTGGTCATTGCCCGCAACGTGCTGGAGTGGCGGCTTGACCCCGATAGCGCCCATCGCCACCCTGCCGCCCCCGGTCTCGGCGAGGCGGTCATCGTCGTGTGCAACGAGGGGTACCAGTCAAGCCTCGTCGCAGCCACTCTGCACGACATGGGCTTCGCTCTGGCCACCGACCTGGACGGTGGCTTTCAGGCCTGGCGCGAGGCGGGTCTCCCGGTGGACCCGCCCACCGGCCCGGCGCGCTGACGCCCAGAGGCCCCGGGCGCTGACGCCCACCGGCCCGGCGCGCTGACGCCCAGAGGCCCCGGCCCCGACCGGCTCGCCAGCCGGCGAGTAACGCGAGGCACGCCCGCACGCACGCTGACCTGACCGTCGAGACTGGCGGCTCTCCACGCTCAGTAGCCTGGGGGCAGTCAGATCAGCGGCGAAGGGAGTCGGGAGGAATGGATCGCAAGTGGTGGACGCTGCTGGCGGTGTGCGTCGGCACGTTCATGCTGCTGCTCGACGTCACGATCGTCAACGTCGCCCTGCCCGCGATCCAGGTCTCGTTGAAGTCGAGCTTCAGTGACCTGCAGTGGGTCGTGGATGCCTACTCGTTGGCCCTTGCCGCCCTGCTGCTGACGACGGGATCGCTGGCCGACCTGTTTGGCCGCCGTCTGGTCTTCATGATCGGGCTGGTCATCTTCAGCGTGAGCTCGCTGGCCTCGGGACTGGCCTCGGATCCGCTGTGGCTCAACCTGGCCCGCGCGGCGCAGGGCGTCGGCGGAGCGGCGATGTTCTCGACCTCGCTCGCACTGCTGGGCAGCGCCTTCCAGGGCCGCGAGCGCGGCACGGCATTCGGCGTGTGGGGGGCGATCACCGGCCTCGCGGTGGCCATCGGCCCCGTGATCGGGGGCGCCCTGACCACCGGGCTGTCCTGGCGCTGGATCTTCTTGGTCAACGTCCCCATCGGCGTGGTGGCCATCGTCCTCTGTCTACTGCGCGTCGACGAGTCCCGGCAACGGGGTGCGCACCGGGTCGATCCCATCGGCGTCGTCAGCTTCAGCGGCGCTCTCGGCGCCCTCGTCTACGCATTGATCAAGGGCAACTCGTCCGGGTGGGGATCGACCGTGATCGTGGCCTGCCTGGTCGGCGCCGCCGTCCTGCTCACCGTGTTTTTGGTCGCCGAGCTCATCCAGGGGGAGGACGCGATGTTCGATCTCGGCCTGTTCCGCAAGCCGACCTTCACCGGCGGGTCGATCGCCGCTTTCTCCCTGTCGGCGGGGCTGTTCGCGATGCTCCTCTATCTGACGCTGTATCTGCAGGATGTGCTGGGTTTCTCGGCGTTAAAGACCGGACTGCGGATGCTCGTCCTCTCCGGCGGGATCCTGCTCACCTCCACGCTGGCCGGCCGGCTCACCGCACACGTTCCCATTCGCTTCCTGATCGCTCCCGGGCTGGCCCTCGTCGGGATCGGGCTCCTGCTTATGCGCGGCCTGACCCCAGACTCGCAGTGGACCCACCTGATCCCCGGGTTCATCGTGGCCGGGGCCGGCACCGGCCTGATCAATCCGCCGCTGGCCTCGACCGCCATCGGCGTCGTACCGCCCCAGCGCGCGGGTATGGCCTCAGGCATCAACTCGACGTTCCGCCAGGTCGGTATCGCCACCGGGATCGCCGGCCTCGGCTCGCTGTTCTCACACAAGGTGAGGACCGAGATCGAGTCGTTGCTGGCCCATGCCCCGCACATCAGCGCGCCGGCCGTGCACAAGCTGGCCGAGGGAGTTTCCCAGGGCAGCGGCGTCGGCGGTGGCCTGAGCAAGCTGCCCGCCGCAGCGCGTCCCGCCGCCATCCACGCTGTGCGCTCCGGCTTCGTGGCCGGCCTCAACCAGATCTTCCTCATCGGCGCGGCGCTCACCCTGGTCTCTGCCGTGCTCACCCTGATCCTGATCCGCAGCCGCGACTTCGAGGCCGGCGCGGCGCGGGGTCCGAACACCGGCGCCCAGGGCCCGGCCGGCCTGCCCAGCCCACCCCAGGCAGGTCGCGGCCCGAGCGGAGAGCCCGCGCCCCAGCCAACCCGCTGAGCGCCGCCGGCCGCGGGCGCCCACACAAACGCCGCGCCCATCCCTCCCTAACCCAGTCCGCACGATCCGTTTAGTGATGGTTCAGCGCCGAGCGCGACTGTGCTGACGCGCACATGCATACGGGGGACGACAGCCACTCCGGGGCACGCCGCGTCCTAACGAGCGGGCGGACGGACGGGCGGACGGAAGAGTCGCCGGGCAGGGCCGGATTCCCCCGGCGTCTGCGCGTTCTGGCTGCGGCCACGGTGCTCGTGTTCGTCGCCCTCGCGGTCTCCGGTCTGGCCGGGCCGGCCGACTCCGACCAGCGCCAGCTGCCGCGGGTAACGCTGACGCTCGTCCCTCACGCTGCCTCGGTTCCCGTTCCCCGTTCCTACCTCGGGCTCTCCACCGAGTATTGGGCGCTACCCCTCTATGCCCGTCACCTGGCCACCTTCGAGCGGGTGCTGAGACTCATCCACGTACCCGGCGACGGCCCGCTGATCCTGCGCGTGGGCGGTGACTCGGCCGACCACGCCTTCTGGGATCCCCGCCTGCGGGAACTCCCGCCCTGGGCGTTCAGCCTGACGCCAGAGTGGACCGGGCTGACCGCCGGCATCGTGCGTCGCCTGGGCGTGCGGCTGATCCTCGACCTGAACCTCATCACCAATACACCGGATACGGCCGCGATGTGGGCCCGGGCGGCCGAAGCCTGGCTGCCGCATCACAGCATCATCGGCTTCGAGATCGGCAATGAGCCCGACATCTACAGCCGCAGGGGCTGGATGAGGGTGACGGCCGGGGACCTGATGGCCGGGGCCGTGCTGCCCGCGGCGCTGACCGTGCACGACTATCTCGGCGATTTTCGCGCGTACGGGTCGACGCTGCGCGAGGTCGCACCGCATCTGCCGCTGATCGGGCCTGCGGTGGCTGAGCCGCGGGCCCATTGGCGATGGGTCAGGGCGCTCCTGGCCTCGCGTGCGCCCGGCCTCAGCATGATCAGCGTGCACCGCTACCCGTACTCGGGCTGCGTCCGGCGCCGGTCGGCAAGCTTCCCCACCATCGCCCGGGTTCTCAGCGCTCGTGCCAGCACGGTGCTGGCCGCGGAGCTGGCGCCGATGATCGCCAGGACGCACCGGGCCGGGCTCCCCTTCCGTCTCACCGAACTCAACTCGGTGACCTGCGGCGGCCGCCCCGGTGTGAGCGATACGTTCGCCACCGCGTTGTGGGCACCCGACACCCTGTTCGCCCTCCTGCGCGCCCGGGCCGACGGCGTCAACCTGCACGTTCGCGCCAACACGATCAACGCCCCGTTCGCGTTCACCCCCCGCGGGCTGTTTGCTCGCCCGCTTCTCTACGGGCTCATGATGTTCTCGCGCGCGCTGGCCGGCGGTGTCGCCCTTGAGCCCTCCCATCTTCAGGCCGCCCCCTCGCTCCGCGTTCACACGTGGGTGGTCCGGACACGACGCGGAGCGCTGCACATCCTGGCCATCGACAAGGGCGCCCGCGCCGTCGGGCTGCGGCTCCGGATTGCCGCCACCGCGCCGGCCACGGTCCAGCAACTGCGGGCCGGCAGTCCCTCCGCTCGCTTTGGCGTGACTCTGGGCGGGCAGCACATCGGCCCTCGCGGGCAATGGCTGGGTCGGCCCCAGACGGAGACTGTCCGGCGGTCAGGGCGCGGATACCTGGTCACGGTCCCGCGCAACGGCGCGACGCTGATCACGGTCAATCCGCGCCCGGCACCATCGGCGCCGGTAACCCTCACCGGCCTGGCCCCGGTCACCTGAGGCGGGGTCGGGGGCACGCCACTCTCGGCCCGACGGCCGCCTACAACGCGGCCAGGAGAAGGCCGACGATCAGCGCGATCATCGTGCTCCAGACGATGATCGTGGCGATCAGGCGCTGGTCGAGACCGTAGGCGTGGCCGACCAGCAGTGAGTTGATACCGGTGGGCATGGCCGACTGCAGCAGGTAGGCGCTCGGCACGCGGACGACGAACAGCGAAAGCGCCCCGAGCACCGCCGGCCCCATGGCCATGCGAAGCAGCACGGCCAAACCGACCCGCCGGTCCGGCGCCTCGAGCAGCCGCGCCGAGTCCTCGCGTCGCTCGGCGGCCAGGGAGATGCCCACCGCGAAGAAGCCGAGGATCAGCAAGACGGCCACCACTCGGTGAGAGATGGCGGGCAGGGGGGCCGGAGCCAGCGCTGGTGTGGCCAGCAGGCCAGCGATGACGCCGATCAGAGGCGGATTGCGGGTCAAGAACGTCCGCGCGCGCGCGGTCAGCCCTCCCTGGGCATGAGCCCCGAACGTGGCGCCAACGCCAAAGCCGACGATGAACAGGGCCGGCGCGCTGACCAGCTGGTCATAGGCGACTGCCGCCCCCAACGACCGGGCCCCGAGCAGGGCGACCGCCATCGGCAGACCAAGGTAGCCAGTATTGACGACCACCACAGAGCAGATCACCGCGCCCAGCTCGCCGTCGGGGAGTCGCAGCGTGCGGCGGCCGATCAGATAGGCCGCGCCACCCACCGTGCCGATCATGATCCAGGCCAGCGCGATGCCCACTCCGGCCCCCACGGTGACATGCAGATGCGCGATGTTGACGTAGGAGACAAACGGGACCAGCACGTACAGCATCAGGCGCAGGATGACCGCGGCTGCCCGTGGTGCGCCGGCACAGCGGTGCTCGTAGGCGATTCCCGCGCCGGCGGCGAGGATCACCGCCACAGCGACGAGGATCACCGGCGCGGGGCGAAGATCGGGGTGACCGTCATCAGCGCCGGCGTCGCGGGGGCGAGCGGGACGGTGACCGGGACGGCGCCAGGCAAGTCGGGAACTGGAAGGATGGCCAGCCGATGTTGGCAGAGTCAGATCTCGACCTGGTCCGCGATCGCTGCCGCAGGGTGCTGGCCAGCAACTGGCGGGAGGGCGGCCACGTCGACGGCGGAGGGTTCGGCTACACCTGCCCGAGCCCCGGCCATTACCCCTGGCAGTGGTTCTGGGACTCGTGCTTTACGGCAATTGTCTGGAGGCGGTTTGATCGAGCCCGGGCACGGCAGGAGCTTGAGTCGCTCCTCGCCGCTCAGCGTGACGACGGCTTCATCGGGCACACGATCTTCTGGAACCAGCCGCTCACCGGCAGCCGGCGCTTCACCTACAACGTGACTGATCCCGACGCCGGCATGACGGCCAGCATCCAGCCGCCCGCCCTGGCCTGGGCCTGGCGCATCGCTGTCGGGGATCCGCGCGAGGCCGCCGGCATCCGCCGTCACCACGACTGGCTCGCCGAGCACCGCGATCTCGACGGTGACGGCCTGTTGTGGATCGTCCAGCCCGACGAGTCCGGCCTCGATGCCTCCCCCCAGTTTGACCCGATCTGGCGCCACCGAGCCCATGGACGGGCCGGTTTCCCCCTGCTCGTGCGGCGCAACCGCAGGCTGGGCTATGACCTGCGTCGGATCGCGGCGGCCGGTGGGCCGGTCTGCCTGGAGGTGCTCACCAACGTCCTCTACAACCTGTCTCGCCTGGCTCTCGGTCAGACGTCGCTGACGCCGGCCCTGGTTGACCGTTGCTGGGATGAGCGCCGCGGCCTGTTTGAGTCGGTCGGACGACCGGCGCCCGACCGTTCCCTCCCGGTTACGATCGCCGCGCTCGCGCCCCTGGCCCTGCCCGATCTTCCCGAGTCGATTGCCCGGCGCGTGATCGAGGAGCACCTGCTCGACGCCGGCGGGTTCTGGGCGCGGGTGCCACCGCCCTCGGTCGGCCTGGCCGAACCGAGCTTCACCCTGCGGGATCGAGGGCGCCTGGGCCAGCGGATCTACTGGCGAGGGCCGTCCTGGATGAATGCTGCCTGGCTGGTATGGATTGGCCTGGCGCGCCTGGGCTACCGCGATCGCGCCGCCGAGATGGCCGGACGGCTCGGCGCTGCCGTCAAGCGCTTTGGACTGCGCGAGTACTACAGCCCCTTCAACGGGATGGGCATGGGAGCGATCAACTTCGGCTGGTCGACGCTCGTCTTGGAGATGCTCGAACCCGATCCGGCGGTCGGAGTCGGGCGGGTGATGACCAGCGAGGCGCCGTGTGACGCACCCGGCGAGAGCGGCTCCCGGCGGAGGGCACGAGACGACAATCGTCCCCCGCTAACGTGAGAGGCATGCAAACCGATCACGACGTGAACCTCACCGACGAGCAGTGGCGTGAGCGCCTCAGCCCCGAGCAGTATGCGGTGCTGCGCGGGCAGGGGACCGAGCACCCGTTCACCGGCCGCTACGTCGACGTCAAGGACGACGGCACCTACCGCTGCGCGGGGTGTGGCGCCGAGCTGTTCAGCTCAGACACAAAGTTTGAGTCGGGCACGGGCTGGCCGAGTTTCTACGAGCCCGCTGCGGCTGAGAACGTCGAGCTGCACGAGGATCGCGGCCTCGGCATGATCCGCACCGAGGTCCGCTGCAAGCGCTGTGGTGGCCATCTCGGTCACGTGTTCCCCGACGGACCGCAGCCCACCGGGCAGCGTTACTGCATCAACTCCTGCGCATTGGAGCTGGACACCCAGCCGGAGTAGCCGGGCCGCCGGCCGCCCGCGGTTAGCTACAGCGCTCGCCGCCGCTCGAGCCACTTGACCACCGCGTAGCCGCCGACGACCAGCACGGCCAGACCGACCGCCGCGTAGATACCGAAGCTGGTGATGGCGTTCGCGGCCGCGCTGCCCGCAAAGTAGCCGACGAGGCCGTAGGTCACCCCCCAGGTGATGCCGCCCAGGGCGTTCCAGGCAAAGAACTCACCAAAGCGCATCTCGTTGATCCCGGCCAGCCAGGCGGCGGCAAAGCGAACCAGAGCAATCCAGCGCGCAAAGAACACTGCCTTGGGCCCGTGCTTGGCAAAGAACTCGTCGCCGGCCGCAATGACGCGCTTGCGCCGCTCGTACAGGGGTCCGCGGGCCTCCAGCACATCGCGCCCAAAGCGCCGACCGAGCCAGTAGCCGATGTTGTCGCCCACGATGGCGGACACGACGCCGATCAGGATGACCAGCCAGATTTGGAGCTTGCCCTGGCTGGCCAGCACGGCGGCCAGGACGAGCGCGGTCTCGCCGGGGGAGGGGACGCCCATTGACTCCAGGCCGATGATGGCCGGCAGCAGGTAACCGAGGCTGCTCGAGACGCTGATGATCGCGCCGAGGGCGATCATGGCCGCGCGGGGGTCCGGGTCGGGGATGCCGATCGACGCCGGCGGGTCACAGCCATCCGCCCCGGAGGGCGGTCACAGAGCCGTCCAGGGCTTCCGCAACACGACGAGCAGTGACAGGCCAAGCGGCAATGTCCGCCCGCGGCGCAGCCAGCCCGCCTCGAGTCGCAGCGGGGTCTCCAGCGCATCGTTGAGCCATACCGGTCCGGTGTAGAGGTCGTCGCCGGCTCCCCGCGCTCGGTCTCCATTGCCGTCACCGTTGGCGTCGGCCCCGCCGCGACGGGCCAGCCGAACCACCGCGGCGGGAGCAAAGAGCACGCTGTTGAAGGCGCTGATGCGGCCGACCGCCCAGCCGGCGGCGAGCGCCGTGTCGCGCAGCCGGCGCCGCGAATAGCGGCGATAGTGATGATTGAAGACGTCGTGGGCCGACCACAGAAACTGATGGGCGGGCACGGTGACGAGCAGGAAGCCGCCGGGCCGGCAGACGCGCAGCAGCTCGGCCAATGTCTGCCGGTCATCCGGGGTGTGCTCGATCACGTCCAGGCAGGTGATGAGGTCAAAGCTCGCGTCCGGCCAGGGCAGTTCCTCGAGCCGACCCTGGACGATCTCGCCGAGCTCGCGCCCGCGGGCCACGGCGGCCACCTCGGGGTCCAGCTCGACGCCGCGCACGGAGCCGTACCCGGCCAGCTCGACCAGCGTCCGTCCCGAGCCACAGCCCGCGTCCAGCACGTCGGCTGGCCGCGGTAGCGGCAGGCGGTCGAGCTCGGCACGAATGATCCGCCGCCGGCCGCGATACCACCAGTGATTGTCCTCGACGGCGAGGGTCGCCCGCATGAGCTCCTGGTCCATGACCGTGATGCTGTCAGCTAGACGACGGAGACAGCGCCCTCACCATCGCCGGGGCGGCGGGAAGGCGCACCGTAAAGCGGGCGCCGGCCCCCGGCGCGCTCTCCTCAAGGATCAACTCGCCGCCCATTCGGCTGGCCAGCTCGCGGCCGATGGCCAACCCGAGTCCGAACCCAGCCTCGCCGCGGGTATCGCGCCCGCGATGGAAGCGGCGGAAGATCTGCTCGCGCTCCCCCGCCGGGACACCGGGCCCCTGATCGCAGACGGTGATCCGCACGGTGTCCTCGTGGGCCAACTCGATGCACAGCTCCGAGTCGGGCGGGCTGACGCGCAGGGCGTTGTCGACCAGGATGCGCAGGATGCGGGCGATGCTCCCCGGGTCGCCCAGCGCCCAGACCGAGCCCCCGCCATCGTCGAGCCTCACGGTGACGCGGCGGTCGGCGGTGCCGAGCTCGAACTCGGCCAGCACCGCGCGACTCAGCTCGCTCAACTCAACCGGTTCCGATCGCAGGTCGACCTTGGCGTCGAGCCGACTGAGGTCGAGCAGGTCGGCGGCCAGGCGCCCGAGGCGCCGTGACTGCGCCCGGGCGCGGAGCAGGAGGGCTCGCGCATCCTCGAGGTCTGGCTGCTCGTAGCGCAGGTCGTCGTCAAGCAGCTCGAGCATGCCGTCCAACGAGGTCAGGGGAGTGCGCAGCTCGTGCGAAGCGGTTGCCACGAACGACCTGCGCGCCTCCTCTTGTTCGCGCAGGCGGGCCTGCATCGTGGCCAGGGTGCGGGCCAGATCCCCGACCTCGTCCCGGGCCCGATCGACCGGGACGACGACCGCTGGTCCCTCATGGGTCAGCTCGAGCGCCGCCTCGCGCAGGCGGCGCAAGCGGCGTACGATCCGCGCCGACAGGGGGACGCCGAGGATCAGGGCCAGGACGAGTCCGGCCAGGGCAGCGGTCGCGAACGCGTTGCGCACAACGGCCACGGCCCCGGAGATCTGGTCGATCGGCTTGCGCACCGCGAGTACGTAGAGAAAGTTGTCGGCGCCCGTGAAGGGGATCGCCGCGCGCGCGTACTCGCGGCCGTCGATGTTGCCGAAGGTGTAATTGGGCCGCCGGGTGCGAAAGGCCGTCGCCACGTCGCCGTACTGGTCATCGGCTGACTCGTCGGCGTTGGGCGTCAGCACCGGCTGGCCGTGAGGGGCGTCGGGACCGGGGTTGCTGAGCACCACGACAAGCGAGGCCCCAACCCGCTGGCTGAGCTGATCACGAGCGCTGATCAGCTGGCTGGCCTCGAACGGCGACCCAGCCACATTCCCGAGATGCAGGCTCTCGAACCGGTGCTTGGTCTTACTCGTCTTCAGTTCGTGGATCAGCGTCGCCCTGGCAGCGTTGCGCAGGCTCTGTTCCAGCGGTCCCAGGAGGGCCAGCGCGGCGACGGCCAGCGTGGCGACCGTGGTGATGAGCAGCACGCCGACGATCCGGCCGCGCAGACCCAGCGCCCGTCGGCCCGGCAGTCCCGGGTGCAGGAGACGATCCCGGCGGAGCCGGTGCGAGCGACCGGGACCCTGCCGGGCTGACACTCAGTCCCCCGTTCCCAACGTCGCTGTGCGCCCTGGCGCCACCAACAACTAGGGCCCCCGGAGGCGGTATCCGGCGCCGCGCACGGTGAGGATGTAGCGCGGCTTCTCGGGCTCGGGCTCGAGCTTCTCGCGCAGGTGCCGGATGTGCACGTCGATCGCGCGCGGATCACGGTAGGCGCTGTCGCCCCAGATCGCGCGCAGCAACTCCTGGCGGTTGAGCAGACGACCCGGGTCGGCCATCAGGGCATCGAGCAGCTCAAACTCCGAGAAGGTGAGCTTGACCGGGTTGCCCTCGATCGTCACCTCGCGCTGAGCACGGTCAAGGGCGATCGGGCCGACGGTGAGGACCTCGTCGCCCATCGACCGCGTGCCGGCGCGCCGCAGCACAGCGCGGATACGGCTGCGCAGCTCGGCCAACCCGAAGGGCTTGGTCACGTAATCATCGGCGCCGGCCTCGAGCCCGAGCACGGCATCGGCCTCGGAATCCAGGGCGGTGAGCATGATGATGGGGACCACGTTGCGCCGGCCGCGCAACGTACGGCAGACCTCATATCCATCGGGTCCAGCCCCGAGGGCCACGTCGAGCAGGACGATGTCGAAGTGCTCGGTGCTCGCCCGGTCGATCGCCGCGCGACCGTCGGCCACCGCCAGCACGCGATGGCCCTCGCGCGAGAACGAGCGGGTCAGCATCTCGCGTAGATCAGACTCGTCATCGACGACGAGGATGCTCAGCGAGGCGTCAGCCGCTCGTGGAGACGGTGCCGTCTGGCTGGGGTGTTCTGCCGACATGGGCCGATCGTATCGGGCCGTCCCGACCCTGGGCGGGGCCCGGGCCCTCCCCGGAGTCCGCTGGGGCCGGGGGGAGCTGTGCAACTGCTGGCGATGCTCATCGCGTCTCCCACCCTCAAGGAAGGTCTCCGGGTCATGCGCGGTCTGCACCCGGTGCCTGAGTGACACTCAAGCTGTTGGTGTCACCCGCCGATAGCAAGCGGGCAACGGTTATGGCTGGTACTGGGACTCCCATACTCGACGTGCCTCCGGCGACTTTCCCGCACGGTTGCACCGTGCCGGACGCCCCTCGGAAGTCATCCGAGGCGGGCAAAAACTCGCGAGCTGTGCTGGCCGCGGCCGCGCTGATCGTGCTCGTCGGCGGCGCCGTTCGTGCCGCCGGGGTGACCGGCTCAATCTGGTTCGACGAGGCAGTGACGGTTCGCGATGTGAGCGGCACGTTCGGCCAGATGCTGCATCGCGTTGTCAACCACGAGGCCAGCCCGCCGTTTTATTTCATCTGCCTCTGGGTCTGGCGCCACCTGGTAGGCGCCACGGCCGTCGATCTGCAAGCGATGTCGGCACTGGCCGGCACGCTGACCATCGCCCTGGCCTTCTATGTCGCCTGGCGGCGGATCGGGCCCGCGGCTGGGCTTGTGCTCGCCATCTGCGTGGCGGTGAGCCCGGCCCTCTACTACCACTCAACCGAGATGCGGATGTACGGCCTGCTCGTCCTGATCACGGGGATCGGGTTCGCGGCCTTTCTGAGCGCGTCCGAGTCGCCGAACCGAAGGAATCTCAGCGTTTGGGCGGCCGCCTCGATTCTCGCGATGTGGACGCAGTACTACGCCGTTCTCGCCGTGGCACCCGAGGCGGTGTTACTGCTGGCGCTGGCGTGGAGGGCGCGGCGAGAGGCTAGCCGGACCTTCATCGCCGTTGGGGCTCTTGCCGTCAGTGCGCTCCCGTTGACCTATCTCATGGCCTACCAGGCGCGTCACGCCTACGCCTACGGCAGCTTGCTGCTGTCCTCGACGTGGCAGCACTCTCCACTGAGCATCCATACCTATCCAAGCCTGTCGGGAGTCGCGCAGGAGGTCGTAGTCGGTCCCGCGGGGCCGGCCAAAGGGCTGTTCACGGCGCTCGTGTTCATCGTCGTGCTCGCCGCCGCAGCTCACCTGGTACGTCACGGCCAGATCGCGAAGCGCCAGCTGATCTGGGCCGGCTGCCTGATCGCCCCGGCGGCCCTCGCCGTCGAGCTTCTTGTCTTCTTGCATCTGGCGGTGGCGGGCCGCTACTTGCTGCCGCTGTGGCTGCCGGTTGGGCTCGGGGCAAGCTACGTCCTGGCCTCAGCCGGCCGACTGGGAATCGGCCTGGCGGCCCTGCTCGCCTGCATCTGGCTGGGACTGGTCCTTGTCGGCTTGACGATTCCCAGATTCGGCGCTCGGGATGACACTTTGGCTGCCGCCCGAGGCCTGGGCGTGGCCAAGCGGGACCGTCTCATCGCAATCAGTCAGCCCTGGGATGTCGTTCCCTTCGAGGATTACCGTCCGCAAGCGTCGGCGGCGACCCATCCGCTAGTGGGCGTCCGTGAGCTCGATGTCGTCGCCATGCCGACGGTCGGAGAGCCGCCTCCGGGGGATCACGAGCCTCCCTCCTCGACCGGGCTCGGGCCGCTTCCACGAGGGATGCGGCTGGCGCAGGTCATCCGCGGATCGACGTTCCTGATCGAGCGCTTCGTGGCCGCGACGCCCGTCGGTATCAGGATCGACGGCCACGGGACGGCGTTCTCCGCGAGCTATTGGCGCTTTCTTGACGAGCCCGCCGGCGCGGGGATGGGGAGCCTCTAGATGCGCTTGACCGACCAGTCGCCACGCCTGCTGCCCGGGGAGTTCACGGTCAGACCGGAGCAGGCCGACGCGTTCACCGCCACGGCTGGACGGATCGCCGATTCCATCCGGCGCACGACCCTGCACCAGTCCAAGCGGGCCAACGTCGGCCACATCGGTTCGGCGCTGTCGATCGCCGATCTTCTCGCCGCCCTGTTCGCCGGACCGCTCGCCGATGTCGGCGCCGATGATCCCGATCGGCACCGCCTCGTCCTCTCCAAGGGCCACGCGGTCCTCGCGCTCTACGGAGCGTTGCATGCGACCGGTCGGCTTTCGGATGCTCAGCTGAACACCTACTGCGCGGACGGCAGTCAGCTCGCCGGCCATCCGGAACACGTGCTTTCGGGAATCGACTTCTCCACTGGCTCACTCGGCCAGGGCCTGTCCGTCGGAACGGGCGCCGCGCTCGGGGCCCGGATGCAGCGCTCGGAGCGACTGACCTTCGTCGTGATGAGCGACGCCGAATGCAACGAGGGCTCGGTATGGGAGGCCGCGATGTTCGCCGCCCATCACCGTCTGTCCCGATTGGTGGCGATCATCGACGTCAACGGACAGCAGGCCCTCGGCTACACCCGTGACGTCGTTGACCTCGAGCCGCTCGCTGCGCGCTGGGAGAGCTTCGGCTGGGACGTCCATGGGGTCGACGGCCACGACGCGCGGGAGTTGGGGACGACGCTTCAGGCGCTGCGGGTCGACAGCGGGCCTCCGCACGTCTTGCTGGCGCGGACCACCTTCGGCAAGGGCGTCGGGTTCATGGAGAACCGCATCGAATGGCACTACCTGCCGCAGACTGATACCGAGTACGAGCTTGCACTCGCCGAGTTGGATAAGGAGCCGGCATGAGGCGGGAATTTGTCGACGCACTGGTGGAGATCGCCGAGCGTGATGAGCGGGTCGTGCTCCTCACCGGAGACCTCGGCTTCGCCGCGCTGGAGCCGTTCTTCGAGCGTTTCCCGGACCGGTTCTTCAACGCCGGCGTCGCCGAGCAGAACATGGTCGGAATGGCGACCGGGCTGGCCGAGGCGGGCTTCACTCCCTACGTGTACTCCATCTCCACGTTTGCGTCGATGCGGGGCTACGAGTTCATTCGCAACGGTCCGGTCCTGCACAATCTCCCCGTCCGCGTGGTCGGGATCGGTGAGGGAGCCGATTACAGCCACAACGGGATCACCCACTACGCGCTCGAGGATGTGGCGCTGATGCGCGCCCAGCCGAACCTGACGGTGGTCAATCCGGCCTCGTCGGGGCAGGTCCGGCCAATGCTCAATGCGGTCCATGAAACGACCGGTCCGGCGTACATCCGGCTCAGCAAGGTGTCCCAATCGGTACCCGGGCTTCCGGACGCGTTCGCGCTCGGGCGCGCTCATCAGATCGGACACGGTCAGGATGTGGCCATCATTGCCCTTGGCGCAATGGCTGCGAACGCGGTCGTCTGCGCGGATCTCCTCGCCGAGCAGCTCGTCCAGGCGAGAGTGATCGCCGTCACCAGTGTTTCCCCCGCTCCGATCGACGACCTGGTCTGCGCACTGGCGCCCGTCGATCTGGCCCTGTCGGTCGAGGCTCATTACGCGACCGGCGGTGTCGGGTCCTTGGTCGCGGAGGTGATTGCCGAGCGCGAGGTGTCGTGCCGCTTGATTCGCGCGGGAGTGACGTCTGCGCCGGTCGGCGTGGCCGGAAGCCTTGGCTACATGCAGGAGCAGCTCGGCATCAGTCCCGGGCGCCTGGCCGATCGGGTCCTCGAGGCTCTACAGGCTCGGAGCGGTAACCAGGCGACGATCCTGTGAAGCTCACGGCCGTTATCGCCTGCTACCGGGACGCCCCGGCGGTACCCATCATGTATGAGCGGCTGGTGCACGCCTTCAAAGAGGTCAGCGCGGACTACGAGATCATCTTCGTCAACGACGGCTCCCCCGACAACGCCCGCGAGGTGCTGGCCGAACTGGCCGAGCGCGACCCAGGCGTTGTGGTGATCAACCATGCCCGGGCCTTCGGTTCCCAGAGCGCCTTCACCTCCGGCATGCGAATCGCCACCGGCGATGCGGTCATCCTGCTTGACGGCGACCTCCAAGACCCCCCGGAGATGATCCCCCGATTCGTCGCCCACTGGCGGGAGGGATACGACGTGGTCTACGGCGAGCGTGTCAAGCGTGAAGCGAGTTTCTTCATGCGTCACGCCTACCGCGGCTTCTATCGCGTGTTCAAGCGGCTGGCCTACGTGAGCATCCCGCTCGATGCGGGGGACTTCAGCCTGATCGACCGTCGCGTGGTGGACGCCATCAACGCGATGCCTGAGACCCACCGGTTCGTGCGCGGGCTGCGAGCCTGGGTGGGGTACAAGCAGCTCGGAGTCCCCTACGTTCGACCTGAACGGATGTTCGGACGGACCACGAACTCGTTGCGTAAGAACCTCGGGTGGGCGCGACGAGCGATCGTGTCCTTCTCCTACGCCCCGCTCGATGCGATCACCGTGATCGCCCTATCGGTGGTGGGCATCGCGACCATCGGGCTCATCGTCGAACTCGGGTTGCGAATACTCGCGCCCGATTCGGCCCCCAAGGGATTCACGACGATCATCTCGGTGATCTTGTTCATCGGCGGCATTCAGCTTCTCTGCCTGGCGGTTATCGGGACCTACCTGGCCCACATGTATGAGGAGGTGAAGGGCCGGCCGCCGTTCGTCGTCGAGTCGGTCTTGAATGCGCCCGAAGGGGCTCAGTTCCCCGCCCGCGTCGCCGTCTCCTCTCCCGGCATCAGCCCGGAGAGAGCGGAGCCGATGGCACGGCCCGATCACCTGGTGAAACTGCGAGCCGAAAGGCTTGAGGCATCATGAGCGCCCACGTGGAGCAGGCTCCCGCCGAGCCCGGCTTGAGACTCGCTCTGGAGCCGACTTCATGCGCGATCTGCGGCACGCCTGCCAACGCCGACGAGCTCTACCCGCCGACGTTGGGTGCGGATGCCTTCAACGCCAGGATCTTCTCGGCCCGCCGGCTGCCCGATCGGGTTCACTACCGCGTCGTTCGCTGCCGTACCTGTGGACTGGTTCGATCAGATCCGGTGCTGGGGCCCGAGGGGCTGGCCAGCCTCTACCGCGAGTCGACCTTTGACTACGGAGATGAGCTGGACGGGCTGAGGACGACCTACGGCCG
The DNA here is from genome assembly GCA_034665145.1 of Solirubrobacteraceae bacterium. Lineage (GTDB taxonomy): Bacteria > Actinomycetota > Thermoleophilia > Solirubrobacterales > Solirubrobacteraceae > Palsa-465. Next base: position 77,798 of record JAXDGI010000008.1, on the reverse strand, counting down.
GGCGCTGAACGAGGTGGCCAAGCTGGTTCCGCGCCGCGCCGGGCTGCTCGACATCGGCACCGGCAGTGGGTTCGTGCTCGAGCTGGCCCATGACGAGGGCTGGGAAAACGTACGCGGCGTCGAGCCGAGCGCCGACGCGGTTGCCCGAGCGCGGCCGGATATCCGGCCGCGGATCGCCCAGGACATGATGCGGCCCGGCCTGTTCGAGCCCGACACCTTCGACGCCGTGAGCATGTTCCAGGTCCTGGATCATATGCCCGACCCGGTCGGCCTCCTGGAAGAGTGCCGGCGCGTCTTGAGACCTGGTGGCGTTGCGCTGGCCTTTAACCACAACGTCACGGCCTGGTCGGCGCGGCTACTCAAAGAGCGCAGTCCGATCATCGACGTCGAGCACACCTACCTGTATTCCCCGCGAACGATTCGCGCCTTGTTTGATCACGCTGGCTTTGAGGTGATCTCAGTCCGGCCCGTGCGCAACACATACTCGGTGAGCTACCTCACGCGTCTCCTGCCGCTCCCCGGCGGCCTCAAGTCACGCGCGCTCTCGTTGCTGGGAGACGCACGGCTTGGCCGGATCGAGACGACGGTTGCGCTGGGGAACCTGCGCGTCCTCGCTCGCCGCCGTTCATGAAAGCCCTCGTCACGGGAGCCGGAGGCTTCGTCGGCGCCAACCTGGTCCGGCACCTCCTCGAGACCGGCGATGAACCGATCGCCATGATCCGCCCGAACGGCAACGATTGGCGGCTGGCGCACATCGCGTCTCAGGTCCGCATCGTCTCCGTCGACCTGCGAGATCCCGAGGCCGTGGTTGGCGCCGTCCTTGAGGTCCGTCCCGAGGTGATCTTTCACCTCGCCGCTCACGGCGCGTACTCGTGGCAGACCGATATCGACACGATGCTCGCCGTCAACGTCCGCGCGACCGAAGCTCTGCTTGAAGGCGCGAGGCGAGTGGGTGCACGCCTCGTGCACGCCGGATCCTCATCCGAATATGGCTTTTCAACCCGCGCGACGAACGAGCTCGATCGCGTGCAGCCCAACTCCCACTATGCCGTCACGAAGGTGGCCGCGACTCACCTGTGCGAGCTGGCCGCCGCCCAACACGACCAACCTGCGGTGACCCTGCGGCTGTACTCCATCTACGGGCCGTGGGAGGAGCCGGGCCGACTCATGCCAACGCTTGTCGATCGGGCGCTCGGCGGGGGCTACCCGCCGCTCGTGGCACCAGATACCGCGCGCGATTTTGTCTGGATCGCGGACGTCTGCGATGCCTTCGTCCGCACGGCAAGGGTCGCCCCCGATCCGCGGCAGCCGGTGCTCAATATCGCCACCGGGACGCAGACCACGATCCGATCGCTGGTCGCCACCGCCCAGGAGGTCTTCGGGCTGCGCGATGAACCGGTCTGGGGGAACATGCCCGGCCGGTCCTGGGACACGTCGGTATGGGTGGGCGACCCGACCATCACCGAGCAGACGCTCGGGTGGCGGGCTTGTACGCCGCTGGCTGCTGGCCTCGCGCACCTTGGCGAATGGATGCAGCAGAGTCCGCAGCGGCGTGAGCGCTACCGCTCGCCCGCAGCCTGAGCGTGCTGCTATCCGCTGCTCGGAGCGGACTTGCGCTGCCACACCGCGCAGGAGCTCTAGAAGTCCCGAGACGGCACCTCGCCGTGCAGGATCAGCGCGGGGTACTCGAGGGCAGTACCTCATCCATAGTGGTCACTTGCCACGGGACGGCGAGCAGACTCCGCTGCGTCTCCGGATCGGTCCTGACTCGTTGTCCGCGCAGGCGCCAAAGCACCGCTGCTCGATCTGGGTGCTCATGGCCGAACACCGGCGCCGCGGATCGGGATGCCGCCCAGTCTGAGTGAGAGGCTGGGCGGGCGGAGTGGCGTCACCAACAGCACGGTTCCATTCCCGGTTGCCCGGCACCGGCCGGCTTGGCTGGCGATGGCACGGCACGTCCAGCCGTGCACGAGGATGCGAGTGACCGGACGCTGCGCGGCGGCTTGCAGAAGCCACCCTCTCCGGTCGTAGTTGGCGTCCAGGGTGTTGAGACCCTGGTCAGCCGCGCAGCCGTAGGCGACGTCGCGCAAGTAGGTCACGAGCAGCTGAGCGTGGTCGTGTGCGTATGTCTGGGACAGCGCTGAGCATTGGGCCAAGAGCCGATCGGGGTCCAGCACCAGAAGGACCGGATGAACTGCCGAGTCAGCGGCGCTGACGGCCCGCACCTCGGCCGGGAACCTGGCCTGGGCGGAGGTCCAGCTGGCTAGGGCGAGCGCCACCATCGCGCCCACGACCAGCCGTCCGGCGAGCCGTGAGCTCCGGGGGACCTGGACACCGCGGCGTGCGCCGGACAGGGTGAAATAGAGCACCACCCACAGGCCGATCGGCATCGCCAGCAGGAAACGGGAACCGGACAGGTAGAGGTCCGGGCGCACGTAGAGCGTGTCGCGGACAGAGAGGACAACCAGAAGGACGGCGAGGAAACCAACGGCCGCAGCTGCGGACGCGGGGCGCCGTCGGGCGATGCCGGTCGCGATGGCCAGGATCAGCAGGACCGCGATCACCACCATCGGTATCGCGGCTTGCTGCCAGAGCTGCGGCTCATAGAACCCGAAGAGTCTTCCGGGATGGGTCAGGTTGGTGATCAGTGCCGAGACCGACAGCTTCGTGTTGACGTTCGGCGCGGTCAGGTCGGCCGGATGGGTCTGGTACCAGAGGTGATCGGCTGCCAGCCAGCCCACCGGCACCAACAGCGCCGCACCGGCAATCGCCAGCGTCCGCCGCGGTCGGTCGACCAGGTCGCGGAAATCGCTGGCTGTGATGGCCACGAGCGCCGGGATCACGGCCAGGGCCACGGCGTTATCCCACGCGATCGCGAGACCGCCGAGCGCGATGAGCACGGCGACTCGGCGCCGAGGCCGGCGAATGACCAGCGCGATCGCCACCGCCACCGCCCCGGCCAGATCACCGCCCAGCACACCGCGCGGCGCATCGAACAGCAGCAGGTAGGGGACGCTCAGACAGATGGGCAGCGCCAGGGCGGCGACGGCCGCCCTCCGGTGACCGCGTCGCAGCGCGGCCACGGCGAGGACTACCCAGCACCCGGCCGCCATCAGCGCCGAGCCCAGGGGACTGGCCAGCGACAGGGACAGACCGGCGAGATGGAGGAGCTCACCGGGGAGAGCCTCAAAAATCGTGTTGTAGTTCTGACCGTAGAAGTTCGGCTCGTGGAGATGGAGGTGCACGAGCTCGCGGCCGGCGTACCACAGCAGCGTCTGGTCCTCATCGGTGGCCAACCGGCCGTAGGCGAACACGGCCCGCAGCTGATCGCTCGCGAAACAGACCATGAGAACGGCTAATGCGCCCCAGATGACCAGAGGCCGCCGTGGCTGCGGGCCGCCGCCGGAGCCGGCCAACGGCCGAATGGCCGCGCCAGCCAGACGTGTGACCTCAGTGACTCGGGGCGTTGTCGCCGGAGATGGTCCGGTCAGCACGGCGGGTTAGAAGGATCCCGGGATCGCCACTGGGATGAGGATCGTCATCGCCGCTGCCGCTGCGGATATCAGCACCGGGGCCCGCCTCCCCCGCTGCAGGCCGTCGACGAGCAGGAGTGCGAACAACGGCGCGCTGAGTCGGGTGTCGCTCCAGGCGTCGCCGAGAGTCGGCACCAGCACGCCCACCGAGAGGGCGCAGGCGGCCGCACTGGTAATGGTCACCCGGTGTCGCAATGACAGCCATGCAGCCGCCGAGGCGGCCAGGACCAGCAGCATGTAGAGGCAATCCCAAATGGCCATGGGGAGGTAGCCGTGGAGGTCGGCCTGCGCCTCGTGCACGAAGTTCAGGAGGGGCAGGTCGAGGCCCGCGCCACCGACCGGTCCCCCGTATCGCACGGTGATATAGGCCTGCCAGCCCGCGAAGGCCAGCGACGGAAGCGCGATGACCGGCCACGCCTGGCTGAGCGCGTCGCGCAGGGCGACAGGTCGCGGGGATTGCCGCCAGGCGCGGACACAGGCTTCGCCGGCAACGGCGACGACGGCCAGCATCATCACCTCGCGAGTCAGCACGGCGATGACCAGGGCGACCGCGGCGGGCCAACGGCGGCCGCTGCGCCACAGCAATAGACCGGCCAGCATGCTGGACAGAGCCAGTGGATCGCTGAGATCGCGCAGTGCAGCCAAGATCAAACCCGGGCTCAGGACAATGGCCACTGACCAGAGCGGCGACCAGCCACGACGCCGGGTGTAGACGACGCCGGCCGCCGCCAGGCCGAGCAGGATGACCACGTTGCTGGCCAACAGCGTGAACGGGATCGCGCCGGCCTGCCCACCGGCAAGCGCGAACGCCAGCGCCGGGTAGGCCACCCTCTGCAGGCGAAACCCGGCTCCGGCGGCCCGCATTGCGGCCACCGTCGAATCATTCAGCAGAAGCGGATCGCGGGCCTGAGCGTAGAAGAACTGCCCGTCGTAGCCGCCCGGGGAACCGATAATGGCGCCTGACGGCGGATGGATCGCGGGGGCGAACTGGGCCCCGAACTGGATCGGTCCGGTCAGGTTGCCGCGATCGGCGGCTACCCGACCACCGATGGCCAGCGAGAGAATCGCGGCCACGATCACGAGCGGTAGCAGTCTCCTGCCCGACCTGCGGAGGCCGGCGCGCGACAGGGATCTGAGCTCGACGCCGTGTTGTGCGAAGGACATTGGGAGCGTTTACGTAGGCACTGGCCCCATCGCCTACGGATGCGACGGTGCCTACCCTTCTTCGGCCGAAGCGGCCGCTCCCTTTACTAGACCCGTTCGACGATCTCGAGCTCGCGGGACTGGATGTGCGGCTCAGGGCTCGTCACCGGCGTCCGGCGCGGAACAAGTCGCCCGACTGCCGCGACCGCCCACAACACCACCAGCCACGTGATGGTGGCCAGCGACACATGCACCCAGACCATGTCGGTGGGGAGGTGGAGCTCGTACTGGACGCTGCCCACCAGCCCTTGCGCGGCCAGAAGCACGCCGAGGATGGTCATCGGCTCGAGCGCCTTCTGGTCGGCCCCGCGGTGGCGCATGACAAACCAGACGGCGATCACGGCCACGCCGAAGACCGCCGCGATCGTGGCGTGGCGATGGATCACCCACATCAAGGTGTTGGCGCCCTCGAAGGTCAGACGATGAATGCGCTGGCCCGGGGAGCCGCCCGCATGGGGGCCGGCCGCGGTGGCAGCCGTACCGGCGAGGATGGTCAGTGCGGCCAGTGGACTCAGGGCCCGAACCGACCACACGCTCACGCGGTCGGTGCTGCGCGAGCGCACGCCCGGCTCGTGGCGGGCCCGCCAGGCCAGCGCCACCGCCCCGATGAGGATGAGCATGGAAAGACAGAAATGCGCCATCACGAATCCGGGGGCGAGATGCTCGCGGACGGTGAAACCGCCGAGCACGGCCTGGGCGAGGACGCCCAGGGGCAACGTGAGGGAGATCAGCAGCAGATCGCGCCGAAACGGGCGGCGCGTGGCGGCCAGGACGACCGCGACCAGCGTGAGGACCCCCACCAGGCCGGACAGGGCCCGGTTGCCGAACTCGATGAGCGCGTGCGTCGAGAGGGGCGGCAGAGCGCCCCCGTAACAGCGCGGCCAGTTCGGACAGCCGAGGCCCGAGCCGGTCAGCCGCACGGCCGCTCCGGTCATCACGATCAGAGTCAGCGCGATCAGCGTGGCGTCAGTCACGCGCCGGTACTGCAGCGGGGTCAGGGCAAGACGGTCACGCATAGGCTTGGTAGTCAAACGGCAGCGACGGCGCCAGCTCGGAGAGTCGGGGAGCGGAGCGGTCACGCTCCGAGGCGATCAGCTCCAGCGTGGACGGCCACTCGATCGCGACCTCCGGGTCGTCAAACGCGAAGCCACCCTCGCTGTCTGGATCGTAATAGGCGGACGTCTTGTAGGCGACGTCGGCTAGATCGCTGAGTACGCAGAACCCGTGGGCGAAGCCATCGGGCACGTAGAGCTGGTGATGCTCGACATCGTCGAGCCGGAAGCTGCGGCTGTGGCCAAACTGCGGCGATCCTCGCCGGATGTCGACGATGACGTCCAGGATCGCCCCACGCACGCAGCGCACGAGCTTGGCCTGGCCGGCCTGAAAGTGCATGCCGCGCACGATGCCCTGGCGCGAGCGCGAGTGATTGTCCTGCACAAACGCGTCATCGACGCCCAGCTGGTGAAGCTCGCTCTCGCGATAGCTCTCCAGAAAGAAGCCGCGCGGGTCGCCGTGAACGGCCGGGGCTAGGAGCAGAGGTCCAGCGAGTCCCGTGGGAAGCGTCTTCACGCCTAGATCCTCCATTGACCGTCGATCAGCACGGGCACCTCGGAGCCATCGGCCATCCGGCCGCGCACTTGGACCTCGGGGCCGCCAATCATGAAGTCGGTATGGACCGCGCTGTCGTTGATGCGTGCGCTGCTCGCCGGCTCCTGCGCCAGATGGGGAAAGCCGGCGCCGAGGGCGATGTGGCTGGCGGCGTTCTCGTCCAGGAGCGTGTCGTGAAAGACCGTGCCCGTCGGTCCGATCCGGCCACTGCCGTCAACGAGAGCGACCTCCCCGAGCCGGGCGGCCTCGGCGTCGCGCTGGACGAGTTCGCGCAGCAGTGGCGCGCCCGAATCAGCGTTGATCGCGACGGCGCGCCCGGCCTCGAAGCGGATCCGCAGGCCCTCCACGGCGCGCCCGGAGACGAGCAGCGGCTTGGTCGAGGTGACATGCCCCTCGGTCCGCTCGGGGTCGGGGCTCGTGAACACCTCCTCGGTGGGGACATTGGGCAGGTGGACTCGGCCCCAGGCGGTCTCGAAATTCCCGCCGCTCCAACCGACCCCGGGCAGCAGGCCGACCGTGAGGTCGGTGCCCGGTCCGCTGAAATGGAGGGCGTCCAGGCCGGCGGCGCCAAGGCGCGAGGCGGCATCGGCCAGCACGTCTGAGCGCGCCTGCCAGGCGGCCACCGGATCGGCATCGTCGAGTCGGCAGATGTGGGCGATCTCGTCCCAGAGCCTGGTGTGGGCCGCCTCCTCGTCGAGCTCGGGATAGACGAGCTTGGCCCAGGCGGCATTCGGGCCGGGAACGATCGTCCAGTTCAGGGCCCGGCGGGACAGAACCTCCATCGATTCGCGCAAAGCGATCGTGTCGCGACCGATCCGGGCCGCGTCCACGGAGTCGAGCAGCCCCGGGGCGACGGGACCACTGAGGGAGATCAGGGCGCCCTGGAGCTCAGCCAGCTTGAGCGGGCGCTCACGCACCCAGGGAATAACCTCCCCGAGTGCCTCCTCGGGCGCCCGCTCCAAGCGGGCGAGGTGCACGTAGGGATCGCCGTAGTTGACCTCCACCTGATGGGCGCCGGCCTCATAGGCCGCCGCGGCGATGGCTCGGGCCAGCGGCTCCTGGCCCAGCTTGGCGTTGAGCACGACGGTCTGGCCAGGGGCGATATTGGCGCCGACGGTGACGGCGAGTCGGGCCAGCCCGATGGCGGAGGCGTGCATGTGCCCGAGGCTATCGCGGGGCGGACTCCATCCTCAGCCGGGGCTCCTGGACCTCCGCGCGCTCAGACCGCTGAGGACGATCAGACCGCGGCGGCGAGAAGGCTCTCGTAGGCGCCTTTCAGGCGCTCGGCCGCCGCGGTGACGGAGAACAGTTCGACCCGGGCTGGGTCGTGGGCCACCCGAGTGGCGGGAGCGCGGCCGAGAGGACCCTCGCGCAGCGCAGCGGCGAGAGCGAACCAGTCGCCAGGATCGAAGAGCGTGCCGTCGCCGGCGACGACCTCGGGAATCGCCCCACTGCGTGCGGCGACGATCGATGTCCCACTGGCCAGTGCCTCGGCCAGGACCATGCCGAACTGCTCCTCCCAACCCCGGCGCGGCAGACTGGCCAGGACCATCGCCGACGCGCGAGCGTACAGAGCGGGCATCTCGTCGTAGGGGACCGTGGGTCGAAATTCGACGTTGACTCGCAGCTCCTCAGCGTGCCGTCGTAGCCGGCGCTCCTCGGGCCCCGACCCGACGATCATCAGCCGGACGACGGGCGCAGGACCCACGAGTCCGCGATTCAGCGCGGCCACCGCACGGATCACGTCCTGATGTCCCTTCTCCCAGACCAGCCGTCCGGGCGAGAGGATCAGGTGCTCGTCCGAGGCGCCGCGCGGCGGGGCGGTCGCCGTAAAGCGTGACGTGTTGATCCCCGGATAGCAGAGCTTGACCCGGGCGTCCCCCGCTCCTTCCAGCAGCAGCGCATGACGGGCGCGCTCGCTCGCGGGCAGCAGAAGGTCGGCCGAGGCCAGAACCTGACGCCGGTAGCGGCGCTCGCGCGTCCACCGAAAGGACTCCAGATCGGGAATCGTCTCCCAGATGGTGAGCGCCAGCTTGAAGCCAAGCCGATCGCGGAGGCTCGCGGCCTGGGCGCTGAACCACGTATGCAGCTCAGCGGCATGGACAATGTCCGCGCCGCGCAGCACGGCCTCGAGATGGCGGTAGCGGTCGCCGGCCGCATAGGCGAGCGCGCGACCAAACCGTCCGTCGGGCAACCGGTCTCGCAGCGAGGCCACCGGCTGCTTGTGAATCGAGAGCCCGTCCGTGGCGTACTCGTTGCTGCCCGTCACCAGGCAGGTTACGTCGAAGCGCTCCACCAGCTGCTCCCACGGCCTCAGATCCCAGGGATTGGCGCTGTGGCCTCGCAGCAGAACGACCCGAGGCCGATCGTGGCTCAGTCTCGATCGAGCACTCTCCAGTGGGCTGCCGAGCACGACCGCGAACATAGCGCCGCGGCCGGAAGAGCGCCTAAGCTCCCCGCGATGCGCACTGCCTGGGGAGTTTGGATTCGATGAGCCATGCCCGCACCGTCGCGATGGTGGCCGGCACCCTTGGCTTAGGCGGTACCGAGAAAGGCATGGTGACGCACGCACTCCGCCTCGACCGCACACGCTTTTCACCCAGGGTGATCGCCCTCTATGAGGAGGGCCCCCGCCGAGCCGATCTCGAAGCGGGGGGAGTCGAGGTCGGCTGTGCTCAAGGCAACCTTGAGCGCCTGATCGAACTACTTGATGGCGCGGACCTCGTCCACGTCTTCCGTCATGGCGGTCATGATCCGCTGCTCCCCGAGGCATGCCGCCAGACCGGGGTGCGAATACTCGTGGAGAGCAACATCTTTGGCGCCGTCGATCGGTCGCCGGACGAGTCGCTGATCGCCTGTCATCTCTTTCTGTCGCTGATGTGCCTGCGCCGCTACCGGGAATGGGTCGGCTCACCCGAGCCATTCGGCGAGCGTCATCGCGTCTCATATCTGCCCGTCGATGCCGACCGCCTCCGCACGCTCGCACCCGACACGCGGACAGCAAAGTTGGCCCTCGGCTTTGATCCCGACCGACCGTTGGTCGGACGCCTCGGGCGTGCCGCCGACCTCAAGTGGCGAGATCTGCTCATAGATATGGCCCCACATTTGATCGATCTGGTGCCCGACGTTCAGATTCTGTATGTGGGCATGACCCCGTCCAAGCAGCGCCGCGCAGGCCGCCTTGCCTTACTCGAGCAGATTCGGGCACATCCTGCAGTGGCCGACGAGGAGCGCCTCGCCGGGCTGTACCGCGCCTGTGACGTCGTCATCAATGGTGCCGTCATCGGCGAGTCACAGGGTGTCGCACTGGCCGAGGCGATGGCGCTGGAGGTACCGGTCGTGACCTGCTCGACGCCATGGGCTGACAACGCTCAGGTCGAGATGGTTGACCACGGCGTCACGGGGTGGGTGGCAAACCACCCCAAGCCGTTCGCCGAGGCCGTCGCCGACCTCGTGCACAACCCTGAGCGCCGCCGGGTGTTTGGTCGCGCCGCTGCGGCCAAGGTCGATACGCTGCTGAATCCGGACCGCCTCACTCGCCAGCTTGAGAGCCTGTACGACCATCACCTGGGCGGAGGCACCGGGTCACTGCCATGGTCACCCGATGAGGAGACGGTGGCACGCTTCGACGCGGAGTACCCAGCCTTGGCCGCGCGCCAGTTCAGGCCACTGAGCGGACGCGAGCAGCTCGAGGCCGGTCTTGAGCGCCGCCGGGACCGGGCGCGGCAGCTGACGGCGAGCGCAAGGATGGTGGCAACGTCCATGGCCCAGACCGCGCGCGCGAAGGCAGCCGCGCATGGCCGGCGCTGAAATGGCCGATCCCGGAACCGGCCTCGCCAAACCCGACCGGTATTACGGAACGCTGCGGACCGACATGGTCCCCGAATTGCCCGACCCGCTCGGTCGCGTACTGGACATCGGCTGCGCATCTGGTTTGACTGGAACCCTGCTGAGGCCGCGCAATCCCACTCGCCTCGTCGGCATCGAAATCAATGCCGATGCCGCCGCCGCCGCGCGCCAGATCTACGACGAGGTGCTCGTCGGGCCGGCTGAGGAGATGATGGGCTCTCTGCACGAGAACTTCGACACGGTGCTGTGTTACGACGTACTCGAGCACATGGTTGATCCGTGGGCCGTTCTGGCCCAGGCCGCCCGGGTCTGCGTTGCTGGAGGTCGGCTACATGTGTCAGTCCCCAACGCGCGGCATGTGTCGCTCATGCTGGACGTGATGCTCCGCGGGACCTTCAATTACCAGGAGCACGGGCACCGCGACAACACACATCTGCGCTGGTTCACCCCGCGCGACCTCGAGACAGCGATCGAGGGAGCGGGGTTCGAGGTCCGCACGCGATCACATCCCCCGTTCTCGTGGCCGCGGCGTCTCCTCGGCCGTCTCACCGGCGCCAGGTCGGACGAGTTCCTGGCCGGCCAGTGGCAGGTCCTGGCGGTACGGACCGGCGATCCTCAGGCTGGTGGGCCGGGCTTGACGAGCACCGCCGTTCCACCCCAGTCCGCGAGCGGCACAACGGGCGCGCCCGACTCGGACCGAAACTCGCGCACCGCCTTCTTGGCACCGCCGAAAATCGCGTTGTTGTAGTCGTGGACGAGGATCGCCCCGCCCACCGAGAGGCGTGGGTAGAACCAGCGCAGCCCGCTGAGAACAGGGGCGTAAAGATCGGCGTCGATACTGACCATGGCGAACGTCTCGTCGACCCCGTCCGTGGTGTGAGGGAAGCGTCCGATGTGCAGATGGACGAGCTCGCCGTTGGGAAACCGCTGCTTGACCGCCGAGGGGTGAGTGGAGGAGAAGTCGATGAAATCCTCGACCAGGTCCTCGTGACGATCCAGCGCCACGTCGGCCTGATCGAACCCCATGAAGGTGTCGAACAGGTGGATTCGCCGTCCCGGGAGATAGCCGCTCATGAGAAGGGCGAAATCGCCGCGGAAAACGCCGAGCTCGGCCAGCGCTCCCGGCACCCCCCCATCGGCGACTTCCTTGCACAAGAGCGCGAGCGTGGAGTCCCGCACGTAGTCGTGACTGATCTTCCACGGCGCCGCCGCGGCGAAGCTCGAGACGTCGGGGCGAACGGTCGCATCCGACATACCGCGCACGACGTGGTAGTTGACCCGATCGGCCAGCTTGGCCACGATCGCGGCGCCGGTGCGCTGGACCTTTGGATGGGCAAAGAAATGCTGCAGTCGCTCTGCCATGCCACGACGGTTGTAAGTGCTCATAGGGCTCGTTCCAGGAAGCTCTGCGCGCGCTGACGTGTGGTGTTGGCCCGCGCCCAGCTCAGCGCGGACTCGGCCAACCGTTCGCGCTCGGCGCCCGAGATTAGGGAAATCCGGAGCAGCAACTCATCCGCATCGCGGTAGGAGATACAGTTTTCTCCGTCGACGAGCCCGTGGGGGGCGCAGGTGGCCGGCTTTTTCTCAAGGCGCCTGAAGCAGGGTACGGCTCCGGCTCCGGCCAGCTCAAGGTGCCGCAATGCGTCCCAGCCCGCCCGCTTGGTCGTGATGCCGAAACGGCTGGCCCGCAGATCAGCGAGGTAGTCGGCCTCCCGCTCGAAGATGTGGACGCGCCCGTGAGCCAGCCGGCGCCCGAGCCGGGCGCCTACCTCCAGATCGACGATGTGCTCGGGGAAGTCCTTGCGTTTCTCGGGGACCGTGGCAACGATCTTCTCCTCCGGATAGGAGATGGCGATCGGCTGGAGCTCGATATGCCGGCCGGCGGCGACCATCGAGATCGGCGTCCACTCGCGCTTGAAGTAGGTGGCCCGCGTGTGAGCGCGCGGGGACAGCCAACGTCCCGGTCGCCACCAGGCCGGGCCGTAGGGATAGATCCAGGGTAGATCGCCGCCGTCGACGACGGCATGCTTGACCTGTGATCCAAAGGCCTCCCAGGCGCGCCTCCAGTAGCTCCAGTCCCGCCACATGACCGCCGAGACGACCAGATCCCAGGAACGCTCGAACACCCGCTCACGGTTGACCTCGATATCAGGCAACAACCCGTAGAGACCGAACCCGCGACCGTACTGATCGGAGACGTCATCCCGTGCATACAGCGGCGCTCGCCGCGGGTAGTCGACGACCCCGGCGCCGAGCACGCTGCGCAGTCCGTGAAACAGCCCGTCGGCCACGTAATCGGGTGCCGCATCGGCAAGGAACAGGACGCGGGGCGCAGTCACGGTTGGGCTGCCACCTCGACCAGGACCGCCTCATAACGACGGATCACTCGCTCCCACGTGTAGTCGGCCACCGAGTCTGAGACCTGCGCCGCCGGCCTAGCCGACCGGGAGCAGACCCACCTGAGGGCCGCTACGAGTTCCTCCGGGTCGCGCGGATCGTCCAGCAGCAGACCGGTCTCGCCTTCTCTTACCGCCTCGGCGGCCCCGGCGAGGCGCGAGGTGACGACCGGCAGCCCCGAGCCCAGGGCCTCGACGATAACCAGCCCCCACGGCTCATAGCGAGTCGGCAGGACGAGCGCGTCGGCGGCGGCGTACAGATGCGTCATGTCGCTGACGTGGCCAGCCCAGTGGACCCGATCGCCGATCCCCGATTCCCGCAGCAATCGGACGCTTGGCGCGACGCGGCCAGCGCCGAGGACCCGGCCGTGTGGGAGCTTGGCGATAGCGGCCAGTAAGACGTCGAAGCCCTTGCGCTCGAGTTCGTTGGCGGCGAACAGAAGAACCTGATCGCGTTCGCTGAAGCCGAAGCCGACACGCGCCTGCGTCCGCAGCGCTTCCCGTCGGGCGGGGTTGAAGACCCGATCGTCATATCCGAGTGCCAGCACCCCGATTGCACTCCGGGCGGCGGTCGGATACGCGCGGAGGATGTCCGCTTTGACTGTCGGCGTCTGTGCCAGCGCCCGGCCGCCGCTGTGAGCCGAAAACATTGTGCGCTCGAGCCGCAGTCGCACGATGTGGTAGGGATTTAGCCGCATCGCCCACTGGCTCGCCCGATCCCGGCTGGACAGGAGAAACTCATAGCCGACTCGGTGCACGCTGGGCACCCAGAACACCCCGCCGACCGGCGACAGCGTGCTGAAGGCGCCATGAACATCGGGTTGATCGGCGCGGATGAGGCGACCGCACCGGCGCCGGAAGCCGAGGCCGGTACGGCGGTCCAGGCCGGCGGGAACCGCTACGCGCTGGATTCGGACGCCCTCATCGAGCACTCGCGAATCGGCGCGTGCGGCGTAGACCGTGACGTCGTGGCCAAAGCGGTGCAGTTGGTTGGCTGTCGCTACCACCACACGTTCCACGCCTCCGGACAGGTCCACGTCCGGATTGGACAGGGCAATCCGCATGGCCGTGAGCGTAGTTGCGACGCCTGGCCTGCTGAAGCTAAAGAGCGGGCGGCCCGGATCACGCTCTATGTTCCTGGCGATGTCGAGCCCTGCCGACGACGCCCGGTCAGGAACCTCCACGCTCGACTCAGCCGACGCCGGGGCGAGGTTCATCCGCGGGAGTGTGGTTCGAGTCGCCGCCTACGGGGCGAGCATGTTGGCCAGTCTCGTGTCTGCCCCGCTGGTCATCCGGCATCTCGGGGCCACCGACTACGGGTACTTCGCGACTGTCACCGCGATCATTTTCATCGTCGGTGGCTTCACGGAGGGCGGTCTGAACTCGTTGGGTATCCGCGAGTTCGCCTCGGGCCGCCCGGACCGGGACAGGCTCCTGCGCAACCTGATCGGCCTGCGGGTCACCGGGACAGCGGTCGCCGTGGCCCTATCCGCAGTGTTTGCCGTGAGCGTCGGCGCGCCGCAGGTGATCTCGTACGGCATCCTCGTCAGCGGAATCGGTCTGGTCATCACGATCGCCGGCGAGAACTACGGGATACCGCTCAGCTCCGACCTGCGGATCACCGCCGTGGCCATGCTCGGGCTGGCCCAGCAGGCGGGATTGACGATCTGCTACATCGTGCTCGTCATCCTTGGAGCCCGGGTCCTCCCCCTGTTGGCCGCCACGATCGTCTCGGGCGGGATCCTCTTGGCGGGGACCGCGCTGGTGCTCCGCAGCGAGGTCTCGATCCTCCCTGTCTTCGATCCCCGTCAGTGGCGCGCACTCCTGGCCCAGACGCTCCCATACGCGGCCGCCAGCGCCGTCGGGATCATCTACTTCCGAGAGGCGCTCGTGCTCATGTCCGCGCTCGCCGGCGCGCGCGAGACCGGCTACTACGCCGCTGCGTTTCGCATTGTCGAGGTGCTCACAGTGATCCCGTGGACCTTGGTCTCGGCCGCGTTCCCGATCCTCTCCCGGGCCGCCCACGTGGAAGACGACGCACGGTTGGGGTACGCCTTGCAACGGCTGTTTGACATGTCGCTGATTGCCGGTGCCTGGATGGCCGGCTCGGTCCTCGTCGGCGCTGCCTTTGGCATCGCCGTGGTCGCCGGAGCCGGGTTCCGTGCCTCTGTGCCGGTTCTACAGATCCAGGGCCTGGCCATCATCACCAGCTTCATGGTCGCCCTGTTCGGATCAACGCTGCTCTCGCTCCGGCTGTTTCGGCCACTTTTGATGGCCAACGGTCTGGCCGTCGTGGTGGCGACCGGGCTATCGCTCGCACTGATTCCTGGGCTGGGGGCGAAGGGCGCCGCGATCGCGCCCACGGCCGCCGAGGCCTGCTTGGCTGCCGCCTACGCAGTCAGTCTGTGGCGGGCGCGACCCGCGCTACGGGTGAGCGTCGGTCTTCTCCCGCGCGTCGCCCTGGCCACAGGCATCTCCCTGGCCGTCGCCTATGTGCTGCCAATCTCGAGCGCGGCGGCACTGTTCGTCTTCGGTGGTGTCTACGTGGCGTGCTTGGGCGCGCTACGCGCGATCCCGTTCGAGGTCATCAACGCGCTTCTCAGGCGCTCCCCGCCGCCGGAATAGGAGCGCTGACCGTGCCTGCAGGCCCCGCCGGACTCCTCAACCAGCTCAGCCGCCGCACTGCGCGCCTGAAGCTTGCGGTCGTGCTGCGACACGGCTACCTGCTCACGCGAAAGGCGCTCTCCCGCCTCGGCTTTGAGCTGATCTTCTCCACCTACGACTCGCCGGTGCCCGCTGTCGGAGCGATCGAGCCCGGCTTCTTCGAACGGGCTGACCCACTGCGGGGTATCGATTTCGATGCGGGTCGCCAGATCGAATTCGTGGAGCGCGAGTTGGCGGGGTACTGCCGCGAGTTCGATCCGCCGCTTCGCCCTGAGCAGGCCGGCTCCGGTCGCTTTTACCTCCACAACAGCACGTACGAGAGCGTCGACGCGGAGTTGCTGTACGCGATGGTCCGCCGCTTTGAACCCAAGCGAATGATTGAACTCGGCTCGGGCTTCTCGACCCTCATCGCACGGCAGGCCTTGCAGCGCAACGAGGGCGCGGACCCGGACCGGGTGCTCACGACCTTTGACCCCTACCGATCAGACCTCCTGCCGGCGAACGTGACGGTGGTCCCAGAGACGGCTCAGTCGGTGGCGCTGGAGACGTTTCGGGACCTGGGAGTCGGCGATCTGCTGTTCGTCGACACGTCCCACACGGTGAAGCTGGGCGGCGATGTCAACCGGATCGTGCTTGACATCCTCCCCACCCTCGGCCCGGGGGTCATCGTCCACTTCCACGACATCTTTCTGCCGTATCCATACTCGCGTGCCCACCTCGTCGATGCCCACTTCTGGAGCGAGCAGTATCTGCTCCAGGCCTTTCTTTCCGGTAACCGGGACTGGGAGGTGCTCGTGGGTGCCTTCGCGGTGGCGCGCGCCCACCCTGACCGGCTCGCCGCCGCGGTCCCCTCGTTCGGCCCGGGGGTCAATCCCGGGGCGTTCTGGATCCGGCGCCGACTGTAATCTCGGCGCCTCAGCCGCTACCGTGAATTTCGGTGGCATGTAAAAGGACCAGCAACTTTGCCGTCCCGGCATCGTTTGTGCTCGTATCGATCGCTTTGTGCATTTGAGTCGCCAGCTCGCCATTGTTCCCGCGCACAACGAAGCGGGGGCCATCACCGCCACGGTGGCGGAGATCAATCGCTGGGCATCGGACTTCGACGTCGTTGTCGTCGATGACGGGTCCACGGACGCCACCGCTGAGCTGGCTGCGGTCGCTGGGGCGAAGGTTCTCAAGCTGCCCTTCAACCTGGGGATCGGCGGCGCGATGCAGACGGGGTATGTCTATGCGTATGAGAACGGTTACGAGGTCGCCGTGCAGGTCGATGGCGACGGCCAGCATGACGCGCGCGATATCCCGACGCTCTTGGCGTACATGCGGGAGCACACGGAGATCGACATGGTCGTCGGCTCGCGGTTTCTGACCGTCGATGACGAGGGCTACCGCTCCTCGGTCTCGCGACGCGCCGGGATCGTTATCTTCGCGCGGCTGCTGTCGCTGATCACGCGCCAGCGCATCACCGATCCGACCTCCGGATTTCGTATGACCAACCGTCTCGGAATCAAGCTGTTCGCCCGCGATTATCCCCACGATTACCCCGAGGTCGAAGCGATTCTTCTGATGCACGGGCACAGGCTCCGTAGCCGCGAGATCCCCGTACGGATGCGGCCCCGCACCAGCGGCGTTTCCACCATCGCCTCGACCCAGCCTGTCTACTACATGCTCAAGGTGCTGCTGGCCGTGTTCGTGGGGCTCTTCCGCTCCCACTCGACCGTCGAGCCGGGCGACACGCCGATCAGGGCCGAGGCGGCGATCTGATGACCGACGTTGCCCAGCGCGTCGTCGCCATCGCCGCCACCGTCGGGCTGATCATTCTCATCCTCGAGCTGGTACGGCGCAAGCGGCTCATGGAGCGCTACGCGCTGTTGTGGCTGTTCTGCTCGACCGTGCTGCTCATCCTGGCGGCCTGGAGGGGATTGCTGAGCACGATCTCATTCGACATCGGCATCCACTACCCGCCGGCGCTGCTGTTCGCGGCGGCGTTCGGGTTAGAGCTGCTGTTGCTGCTGCACTTCTCGCTGGCGGTCTCGAGCCTGACCGACCAGAACAAGGTACTCGCGCAACGTATGGCCATCCTCCAGCGGCGTCTGGATGAGCAGGCCCACCAGCTGGCCGCACTGAGTTCGGGCCCGCCCGAGGAGAACCTGGCCGAGAACTCCGAGTCCGAGCTGAGAACGAAACTCTCCCGCACGGGCTGAGCCGGTTGTCCACCGCCGACGCGCTGGCCGTGGTCGTGGTCACCCACA
Source organism: Solirubrobacteraceae bacterium (assembly GCA_034665145.1). Taxonomy (GTDB): domain Bacteria; phylum Actinomycetota; class Thermoleophilia; order Solirubrobacterales; family Solirubrobacteraceae; genus Palsa-465. Next base: position 60,296 of record JAXDGI010000008.1, on the reverse strand, counting down.
ACTCGGCCGCTGACCTGCCCGGGTTGCTCGACAACCTGCGCGAGCAGCTCGCCGCCGGCGACGAACTGGTCGTGGTCGACAACCAGTCGGTCGACGGGACCGCGGACGTGGCTCGGCGCCATCCCGCGCAGCCGACGGTCCTCGACACGGGCGCGAACCTCGGTTACGGCGGAGGCTGCCATGCCGGAGCGCGGACCACCGCGGCCCCGCTGCTTCTGTTCATCAACCCCGACTCGCGGCTCGAACCAGACTGCCTCGCCCACCTCCGGGCGGCCAGTGCCCGGTTCCCGGAGTGGCACGCCTGGCAGGCGGCGGTCCTGCTACCGGGTGACCGGATCAACACCGATGGCGGCGTCGTCCACTACCTGGGCATGGGCTGGGCGGGCGATTGCGGAAAGCCGGTGTCGGATATGCCCGCCTCACCCCGGGAGGTCGCCTTTCCCTCGGGGGCCGCGATGGTCGTCCGCCGTTCGCGATGGGACGCCCTGGGCGGCTTTGAGCGCTCGTACTTCATGTACTGCGAGGACCTGGACCTGGGGCTGCGCATCTGGCTGTCGGGCGGCGCGGTGGGAATGGTTCCGCAGGCTCGCATGGTGCACAGCTACGACTTCGACAAGGGCATTGAGAAGTGGTTCTGGCTGGAGCGCAATCGACTGCGCACGGTGCTGGCGGTGTATCCGACCACCCTGCTCGTCCTGCTGGCCCCCGCGCTGATCGGCGCCGAACTGGCCCTGCTGGTCCTGGCCGGACGCGGGGGCTGGCTGACGGCCAAGCTGCGCGCCCAGCTCGCCGTGCTCACCGGACTGCCGGAGATCGCCCGCCGCCGGCGGCGCGTACAGGCGACCCGCGCAATCAGCGCCGCATCGTTCGCGGGGCGGCTCACCGCCTCACTGGAGAGCGACTTCCTGCCCGACATCGGCGATGGCCCCGCCGGGCACGCCCAGGCCGGGTACTGGCGGGCGATCACGCGTGCGCTGCGCGCCTTGTCGCGCTGATGCACGTCGGCCTCGATCTGCTCTTCCTGATCCCTGGCGAGACGGGGGGCCGCGAGACGTACGCTCGGGAGCTGATCGCCGCGATGTGCGCGCGAGCGCCGACGGTTGCCTTCACGGCCTTCATCAACCGCGACGTCGACGCGGGGTTCGCTGGCGAGCTGGGACAGAGCCTGCATGTCCGGCGCCTGCCCGTCTCGGCCCGCCGGCCGGAGCAGTGGGGCCTGGGCGAGCTTGCCCTGCTCCCGGTGGCCGGCCGCCGGGCAGGGGTCGACGTAATGCATTCGCTGGCCAACTTCGGCCCGGCCTCGGGCCCATTCGCTCGCGTCCTGACCATTCACGACCTGCAATACCGAGCCGTACCTGAGCTCCTCAGCCGCGCGCGACGGATTGGCACTGCGGCCCAGCTGTCCCTCGCCGTTCGGCAGGCCGACCGCATCATCGCCGTCTCTGGATTCGCTCGAGACGAACTCGTGCGTGCCGTCCCGTCCTCAGCGCAACGAATCACGGTGATCCCCAACGGCCTCGGGACACCGCCGGCCGCGGGGGCAAGCGAGCACCGCCTGCGCGCCCGCTTTGCTCTCGGCGCGCGGCAGGTGTGCCTGAGCGTGGCCACCAATCTCCCCCACAAGAACCTCCCGCTGCTGCTGACCGCCCTCGCGCGCATCCCCCAGGATCAGCGGCCCCTGCTCGTGCTGGCCGGCTTGGGAACCAACGACCCCGAGCTCAGGCACTTGGCGCGCTCCAACGGGGTGGAGGAGGATGCGCGCCTACTCGGCTATCAGGACAACGAGGTGGTCGAGGGGCTCTATCAGCTTGCCTCGTGCCTGGCCCTCCCGAGCCGGTACGAAGGCTTCGGCCTCACCGCGCTCGAGGCGATGGCTCGGGGCGTGCCCGTGGCCTGCTCTGACCTTCCGGCCCTGCGCGAGGTGACCGGCGCTGCGTCCCTGCGTTTCTCGCCCTCGAGCCCAACCGAGGCCGCCGACGCAATCAGGCGGCTCACCGAGGACCGCGCGCTGGCCCAACGCCTGGCCGAAGCGGGCCGCGCGCAGGTGGCGCAGTTCAGCTGGGCCGCGGCCGCGCGCTCGACACTGAGCTGCTACGCGAACGTGTCAGCCCGGCGGACGGATACCGAGCCGCCCGGCTCGGGCATCGGCAAAACCTGACCGCACCGCCGCCAGCCGCGCCCCGCGGCGCGGTCCCATCAGGGCATGGAGAGCGAAGCTGCTCAGGATCGCGGCCCGGCGTAGTCGGGTCGCGACAGGACCCAGCGGCCGATGTCGCTCGAGGACGGCGACGGTGTTGCGGGCTCCGTAGTACAGGGTATGCGTCGACGCCGCTCCGCCCGTGGAGGCCGAGACACGGTGCCACGCCCGGGCCCGCGGAGCCACCACGACCTGGTAACCGGCGGCTCGGACGCGCAGCGCCCAGTCCACATCCTCGACATAGGCAAACAGCCGTTCGTCCAGCAGGCCCACGACCTCGACGGCCTCACGCGAAATCGCCATCAGCGCCCCGATGGCCCGGCCGGAGTCGACCACCTGGGCATAGCGTTTACCGTCCGGGCGCCCGTGACCGCGCGGTCGGCCCGAGTAACCCAGCAGCGTGCTCACCCGCTGCCCGGCAAACGACAGGACCGTCGGCTCATCGGCCCGGAAGACCTTCCCGGCCAGAATGCCCGCCTTCGGTCGGGCGTCGATGGCCTCCTCGAAGCCGTCGATCACGTCGGCGGCGACGGTGGCATCGTTGTTGACGAGCATCATCCAGCGCGAACCGTGCTCGAGCGCGTCGCGCAAGCCCAGGTTGTTGCCGCCCGCGTATCCGAGGTTCTCTCCGGCCTCGATGAGCACCACCTCGGGAAAGCGCTCACGCACGGCGTTGGCGGAGCCGTCCGTCGAACCGTTGTCGACGCAGATGATCCGGACGTCGTCGCGGTCGATGTGCCGCAGCGACTCCAGGCAGGCGAGCGTGTCATTGCGACCGTTCCAGCTGAGGACGATGATCTGCCACTCGGCTGCGCTCACCGGCCTCAGGCTAATCTGCCCAGCCATGGGGATGCTCTCCGAGCCGCGCCGGCTCGTCGTCGTGCCACGGCCGAAACTCCGTCTCCCGCGCTCTCGGCCCCCCAGCGGGCTGCCGTGGATCCTGGGCGTCGTCCTGTGCTTTGCCGTCACCTGGGCGCTGCTCATCCCCCCATGGCAGTCACCGGACGAGATCCAGCACTTCGCCTACGCGCAGACGCTGGTCGAGGACCACGCCTTGCCCGGGCTGGCCGGACGGTCGGCGACCGCCTCCTCGCAGGCAGCCGCCGATGGCGCAGTCGGCGCGACCCGAGGAGCCTTCGCACCGGCGCCCGCGCCGCCCTCCTGGATACCCGCAGACGCGGCGGCCTATGACGCAGCGGCACCGCACATGCTCCGCACCGACGGGGGCGGGCCCAACCCCGCGCAGCCGAACCCACCCCTCTTCTACGCCTACTCGGACATCGGCTATCTGCTGAGCGGATCGGCGAGCGCGTTCAGTCAGCTCGACACGATGCGTCTGTTCAGCGCGCTGCTCGTGGTCGTCAACGCGCTCGGGGGTTGGCTGCTCGCGGGGGAAGCGCTCGGCCGCCGGCGACCGGCCCAGCTCACCGCCGCGGCGGTCTGTGGCCTGCTCCCGATGGAGACCTTCATCGGGGCGAGCGTCAACCCCGACAGCCTGATGGTGACGCTGTGGACGCTCGCGCTGTGGATGGGGACCCGGGTCATCAACCGCCGGGCACCCGTCCGGGACGTCATCGCGCTCTGCGCCCTGACCGCTGCCGCGATCCTCACCAAGGGCACCTCGTACGCGCTGGTCCCTCCGACCGTGCTCGCGGTGGCGATCGGCTGGTGGCGGCGGCCCAGGGTCGAGCGCCGCCAGGCCCTGCTGGCCCTCCTCCCGGCCGGGCTCGTGCTTGTTGTGCCCGTGATCGGCTGGCTCAGCGTCGCCCATGCGAATGGGCAAGCCGGCGTCAACTCCTTCGTCGGCGGGATACACGCGACATCGTTCAACGTCCGACAGTTCCTCAGCTACGTGTGGCAGTACTACCTTCCCCGGCTGCCCTGGATGTACCCCTTCCGCGTCACCGGGGGTCTCGGCGTCTACGACACCTGGATCCGGGAGGGGATCGGGGATTTCGGCTGGTTAGTGGTCCCGCTGCCGAAGTGGGTGTACATGGCGAGCGCAGCCGTCGTGGGTGGCCTCGCCGTCGGTGCGGTCGCGGTCGTCGCCCGGATACGCAATCGTCTTCGGCTGGCCCTTGTCGCTTTCTACGGGCTTGCCGTGATCTCGCTGTTCGGCGGCCTGCATCTGTACGAGTACCGGTCGGTGATCGGCGGAAACGGAGCCCTGCTGCAAGGCCGATACGCGCTCCCGGTGGTGGGCGTGCTCGCCACGATCATCGGCCTGTTCGTCGTGCGGACCCCGCCCCGGCTGCGTGCGGCGGCGTTGGGACTCGTCGTCGTCTGCCTGCTCGGCCTGCAGGCGATCTCGCTGTCAGCGCTGATCGGGGCGTACTACCTGTGAGGCGCGCCTGGGCCCCATACGCCGTGCTCGTGCTCGTCCTCGCGGTCGCGCTCACCGTCTTCGGCTTGCGCCAGGCGCCGATCCGGGCCTACGCCCTGGGCGTCCCCAACCAGGCACCGATCGTCAGCGCCAACCGCAGCGGGCCTCCCGTCTGCGAAGGACCGATCGACCTCGGACAGCGCGCCGGCGCGGTGCGCATCTGGGCGGTGTCGCCACGGAGGACGTCGAGGCTGCGGGTCATCGTACGCCGCGCCTCACCGGGAGGTCTTCCTGTCGGCCCGATCCTCGCGTCGGGCACGACCGCAGTCACCGCGTTACCTGACCCCTACACAGCTCAGCTCAATCATCCGATCGCGGCGAACGTCCCCGTGAGCATCTGCGTTGCCAGCCTGGCCACGCCCATCAAGCTGTTCGGCGCGCAGCCCGTCCGTCCCGCGGTCATCATCCACGTCGGGCGCAGGTCGGTCGGGGCCGAGTTCTCTCTGGTTCTGCTGAGCGCCGCCCGGCCGTCGTTGTTCGGAGCTCTCGGCACGGTGGCCGAGCGGGCGTCGCTGTTTCACTGGAGCTGGATGGGCCCGTGGGCGGTCTGGCTGCTGGCCCTCAGCCTCATTGGCGCAGTCGTCGCCGGCGGAATCGCCGTGGCTCAGGCTCTCACCGCAGACGATCGTGACGAACTCCCGTAGCGAGCGTTCGGGCGCGGCCGCCCCGACGGCGGCGCGACGCCGAGCGAGCGGCTCGTTAGTCTCGCCCCGGTGAGTCTGCGCCGGCAACCCACACCCCGGATGGATCGGCCAACCTCGCCGGGGGTATCGACACGCAAGCCGACTCTCGGACCCATGCCGCTGTCGGCGCTGCGCCCGCGCCTGACGGAGCGGTCAGAGGCCACCGCGTGGACGCTCAATCGCGACGGGATTCTCGGCCGGGCGCTCTGCCTCGAGGCCGGCACGGACATCGCCTACCCGTTAAAGCTCGATCGCGAGGTCCGCTTCAGCGGTCGGGTCATGCTGCTGCCCCATGACTGGCGCGACCGACACGGCGTCCTCCGTGCGACGGTCTCGCTCACCGGACCCGACGGCGCCCGCCGCGAGCTGTGGGCGGGGCGCTTGCACGCATCGGATCGCGGGCGTCCGCGCGGTCACCATGTCGACTGCGCGCTGCCCGCGGACACGACATCGCTGGCTCTTCACCTCGAGATGTGCGGTGAGGCGTGCCCGCGATCAGTAACACGAGCGATCTGGCTGGAACCGGAGATCACTGACCCCGGAGCTGACCCTGGCCCAGCGCCGACCCGAGCCACCCCGCGCCCCATGGGACGACCGCCCCTCATCTCCGTCCTGACTCCGGTGCACGACCCGCCCCTGCACATGCTCGAGGAGGCCATCGCCTCGGTGCGCGCGCAGACCTATGCCCGCTGGGAGCTGTGCCTGGTTGACGACGGATCTCGCGACCCGGAGATCTTCGCCGCCCTCCAGCGCCACGCCGCCGCCGATCCCCGCATCCACCTCGCCCGCGACAACACTGCCCAGGGCATCTCCGCCGCCACCAACCGCGCCATGCAACTCGCCACCGGCGACTACATCGCCCTCCTGGACCACGACGACACCCTCACCGAAGACGCGCTGCAGCATGTGGCAGACCGGATCGCCGCTCAGCCTGATCTCGACATGATCTACAGCGATGAGGACATCGTCCTCGACGGGCGGGCGATCTGGGTGCACCTGAAGCCCGGCTGGTCGCCTGACACGCTGCGCACCAACGGCTATACGTGCCATCTCGGGGTTTACCGGCGAGCTCTCGTCGATGAGATCGGGGGCTTTCGCACCGAGTTCAATGGCTCTCAGGACGTCGACATGATCCTGCGCCTGACCGAGCGGACCGACCGGGTCGCCCACCTTCCCCGGATCCTCTATCACTGGCGCGCGCATCCGAGCTCCACCGCGGGCGGCGACGCCAAGCCCTACGCATACGTCGCGGCGCGCAACGCCATCGCCGCTCATCTCCAGCGCACGGGCCAGGACGCGGACGTCGGATACGGACCGCCCGGCCTCTACCGCGTGGTTCACCGGGTCGGTGCGTCGGCGACAGTGGATCTGGTCCTGGCCGCTGCCGATCCCGCCGGACTGGCCGAGGCGGCCAGATCGTGGCGGGCCCAGCCCCACCCCAGCTGGAACGTCGTGCTCGCCAGCCCGCCCGAGGTCCTCGACGCCGCCGTCGCCGAGCTGACTGCTGCCGGCATCCCTCAGAGCCGCATCACCGCCGTCCCAGCGCCAGCCGGCGGCGCCGCGACCGCTCTCGCCGCGGCGGCTGCGGCCGCCACCGCCGATCACCTGCTGCTCATGCAGAGCCCCGCTATGGGCCTCACCCACGACTGGCTCACCCGGCTGATCGGCTACAGCCAGCAACCCGAGATCGCCGCCGCCGGACCCATCCTCCTGGCCCCCGACGGACGCATCGAGCAGGCCGGGGTCGCCCTTCCCACCGGGATCCCACTGCACCTGCTGCACGGCAGCCGCTCCTCGATGGACCACTACTTCGGATACGGGACCTCGGTTTACAACGTGAGCGCGGTGAGCGGCATCCTGGCCACCCGCCGCGACACCTACCACCAGATCGGCGGCCTTGACCCCACCTTCAAAGACCTCGCGCTCATCGACTACTGCCTCCGCGCCACCACCACCGGTCAACGCGTCGTGCTCGTCCCCGACGCCCGCCTGCGCACCACCGGCCCCGACCTGACCACCAACGACCTGCCCACCATCTGGCGCCTGCGCGACACCTGGGCCCACACCCACACCCACGACCCCTACTACAACCCCAACTACCGAACCGACCGCGGCGACTTCGCACTCGTCGGCGGCTGACGGCCATGCCGGCCCTCACACTGCGCCGGGCGGCCAATCGTCTCCGCCGCGCCGGGCCGCCTCATCAACGCGATCTGCCTGCGGGCGCCTCGATCTCGCTGGCCTCCCTGCGCGCACGGCTCGACCCAGAGTCGCGCAAGACGAAGTGGGCGGTGCATCCCGACGGCGTCCTCGGGCGGGCGCTCGTCTGTGAGGCCGGCGCGGCGTCGACGGTTGTGCTGCGGTTGACGGGCATCGTCGGGTTGACGGCGCGGGCGATGCTGCTGCCTCACGATTGGCGCGATCTTGACGGCGCCATGCGCGCCTGGGTCGCGGTCACCGATGCCCACGGGCGCCGGCAAGAGCTGTGGGGCGGGGAGCTGGAAGCGTCGGATCGCAGCCATCCGCGCGGACATGCCGTCTCGATCCAGATCCCCGCCGACAGCACCACGCTCACCCTCGGCGTCACCCCACTCCACACCGCCAGCGCCTCCCCCCTGCACCGCGCGATCTTTTTGGAACCGACGATCATCGACCCCCACGCGCCCGCACCCACGCCGCCACCACCCCAGCGCCCCGCCCTCGCGCCCCCACCCGCCGAGGACCCGCTCATCTCGGTCCTGGTCCCCGTCCACGACCCATCGCTGCACATGCTCGAAGAGGCCATCACCTCCGTGTGCACCCAGACCTTCCCCCACTGGCAACTATGCCTGGTCGACGACGGCTGCACCCACCCCGAGATCATCGCCGCGCTGACCCACCACGCCGCCGCCGACCCCCGCATCCACCTCACCCGCCACACGCACGCCCAGGGCATCTCGGCCGCCACCAACGCCGCCCTGGCCACCGCCACCGGCACCTACATCGCCCTGCTCGACCACGACGACACCCTCACCCCCGACGCCCTCCAGCACGTCGCCGACCACATCGCCGCCCAACCCGACCTCGACATGATCTACACCGACGAGGACGTGGTGGCCGACGACGGGTCTTTTCAGCGCCACATCAAGCCCGGGTGGTCACCTGAGCACATGTCCGCGCTGATGTACACGTGCCACCTCGGCGTCTACCGTCGTTCTCTGACGCAGGAGCTCGGCGGCTTCCAGTCCCGGTATGACGGCTGCCAGGACTATGACTTCGTTCTCCGTCTGAGCGAGCGGACCGACCGGATCGCCCACATCCCGCGCATCCTCTACCACTGGCGCGCCCACGCCGCATCCACCGCCGGCGGCGACCAGGCCAAGCCCTACGCCTACCTGGCCCAGCCCGGCGCAATCACCGATCATCTTGACCGCAGCCGTGTCGAGGCCGACGTGCAGTTCGGGCAGCTGGCGGGACTGCACCGCATCGTGCACCGCGTCGACTCCGGGATGGGCGTCGACCTGGTGCTCGCGGTCGACGCCGCCGAGGGACTGGCGGAGGCCGCCGCCTCGTGGGCCGCGCAGCCGCATCCAACCTGGAGCGTGGTGCTGGCCGCACCGCCCGAAGTCCTCGATGCGGCCGTCGCCGCCCTCACCGAGGCGGGCATCCCAGCATCGCGCATCACCCCGGTCCCGGCCCCGGCCGGGGCATCCTCCGCCGGGCTGGCCAGCGCCGCGGCGGCCGCCACCGCCGAGCAGTTCCTGCTCATGCAGACCCCAGCCATCGGGCTCACGCGCGACTGGCTCACCCGGCTGATCGGCTACAGCCAGCAACCACAGATCGCCGCCGCCGGTCCAATCGTGCTCGGCCCCGACGGGCGCATCCAGCAGGCCGGGATCGCCCTTCCCACCGGTGTTCCGCTCCACCTACGCCACGGGGCCACCGCCGCCGCGGCCCTGCCGGTGGTCTACAACGTGAGCGCCGTGAGCGGGATCCTGGCCACCCGCAGCGACACCTACCACCGGGTCGGCGGCCTCGACCCCGCCGGCAACGATCTCGCCCTCATCGACTACTGCCTGCGCGCCACCACCACCGGTCAACGCGTCGTCGTCGTCCCCGACGCCCGCCTGCGCACCAGCGGCCCCGACGCGACCGTCAACGACCTGGCCACCATCTGGCGCCTACGCGAGACCTGGATCCATACCCACACCCACGACCCCTACTACAACCCCAACTACCGCCCCGACCGCGGCGACTTCGTCCTGCGCCGCTATTAGGTTGAGCGCCGGGGCCACGCGCTTCGGTTGCGCACCCATGAGCGTCCGCGGTCCACGCGACGCAGGCACCGTGCGGTATCTAAGCGACGATTTTCGTCGCTTAGATACCGCACCCCCTTCACCGGCCAGGGTCCGTGCATAATCCGGTCCTGATCGCCGAGGATCAGGGGTAGTGCGGGCTCGCCGGCGGAACAACGTACATCTAGAACGCACCGGCGAGTAGCCGCGGCGCGCGCCCGGCCAGCGCGCGCGTCGCCGGACCCGGCGACGGACGGAGCGCCCCCAGGGTCTCTGAGCGCCCCGACTCAGGGCGCCGGGCGAGGGGCTCGGCGACGAGGTACCCGCTCCCTCCGTGCTCGGCGATCCGGCACCACAGGTCGTAGTCCTCGAATCCGCGCAGCCGCTCGTCAGCGACAAAACCTCCGAGCGCGCGCACCACCTCGGTGCGGACCAGCGCCGGCGCATGAATGTAGTTGCCGCCGCGCAATCGCTCCGGAGTCCAGTCCAGAAAGCTCATGAGGTAGTCACCGCCGGCCCCTGCGAACTCGTCCGCGGCGCCCGTCACCTCCTGGATCGGATAGACAAACGCCACCTCGGGCCTCTCGTCCAGCGCTGTCGCCAACCGGTCGATGCAGCGGGGATACACCTCCTGCCCCGGGTCGAGGATCAGGCAGCGTGCCCCGCGGGCGGCAGCCACCCCGGCGTTCCTGGCCCCACCAAGTCCCGCGCCCGGCGCCCCGGCCACCAGCCGGGCCGGGACCTCCGGATGCTCGTCGATCCAACCGGCCGCCGCCGCCCGTGCGCCGTCGTCCCGGCCGGAGTCGACGAGGACGAGCTCGAAGTCACGCGTCGTGCTTCGGATGACCGACTCAAGCGCCACGACAAGCGGCTCGGCGGCGTTGCCGATCACGGTGATCACGCTGACCCGCGGATGTCCGTCCGGCGACCAGGCCGGGCTCTCCTGGAGAACCTCAGCCGACACGCGGGTGGACCGCGCGGGGGCGACGGGCATCTCGCGACCGAGGTGAAGGCCCGGCGTGACCTGGGCGGGCCGGGGCGTGCCGAGGGCCACGTCCGGCGCGACTGGCTCGCCCACCAACTCGACGACGGCGGCACGCAGTACGGATACGGGCAACGCGAACGGGATCCATGTGCTCAGCCGCTCATAGGCCTCGGCTCGGATCCGGGCCAGGCGAACCTCGTCGGCCAGGACGGATTCCGCCACGTAGGGAAGCGCGTCAGCGCTCGCCATGAGCACGTGCTCACCGGCGACCAGGGGGGCAATGCCGCTCGAGTGCTCAGAGACGACGACCGCGCCGGCGTGGATGCCGTCCAGGACACGCCGCCATTCCAGGCGCGTCTCCTCCCCGCCGTGCAGGTTCACCAGGACCTTGGTCTGAGCGAGCAGCGCCCACTTCTCGCGCGCCTGAGCTGAGCCGGCCTCGCCGCCCGGCGCCCCCCCGGCCACGAGGTGCAGCGCGCAGTTGTAGCGCGCCAGCACCCGGGCGGCGCGATTGAAATAGCGCGTCCGGCGCGAGGTGTGGGTGCCCAGGAACGTGACGTCCACCGGCCGCTGCGCCGTCGGGTCGAAGTGGTCAAGCGACCGCGAGTAGCCGGGCCGCATCAGCCGGGCCGCGATCCCCAGCCGCTGCAGGGCGAGCAGTGACCGCGGGTCGATCGTGAACACCGCGCCGGCCCGCTCCAGAAGCTCAAGGTGGGGGTCGTGGGCAGAGCGGGGCGGGGGCTCCACGCAGAGGAAGATCGTGCGCCTGAGAATGGCGTCGTCGGGGAGCGCCCGGTCGCCCTCGACGGCCACGTAGGCCCACGGATCCATGAGCACATAGACGCAATCCGGTCGCGGCTCCGGGAACCCGTCCACGTGTACGCGTGATGGCACGGACTGGAGCGCCAGCTCGTGGGCGACTGTCTCGGCCAGCTCGCGCAGGGGCGAGCCCTGGGCTTTGGACATGACGAAGGCGACCTGTGGCACCGGCGGATCGTATCCGGCTCGGGATCACCCACAATCGCCGGCCGATAGCCTCTCGCGCATGGAGAACGACGTCACAGACCCGATCGCCGAGCGCGACAGCCACATCGCCGAGCTCGAAGCGCGGGTGCAGGAACGTGACCGCCTCGCGCAGCTGCTGGCCGACGCTGAGCAGCGCCTCGCCGGCCTTCCGGAGCTTGCCCTGCGGATCGCCGATCTGGAGTACGAGCTCGCCGAGGCCCGCCGCGAGACCGCCGAGGCGCGTCGGGAGGCACAGCAGCTCGATCAGATGCTCATGTACGGCCGGCGGATGCTGCGGTATCTCCGGCCCCTGATCAAGCCGCTGCGCGACCTCCGTCGGCGGCTGCGCACCTAGTGGCGCACTCGCCGCTGGACGGGCGCCGGCCGGGCCGGCTGTCCGGCCTGCCGCGGCGCATCTATCTCACCTACCGGTACAGGGGCCTGCGCCGGGTCTTCTACCAGACGATCGTGTTCCCCCTGAGGCTGACGCCTCTTGACCGGCTATTCGGCCTCGGCCCCGGTGCGCGCGCGCGATCGGCGACGGCTCGGCGCTGGTATCGCCGGCAGGGACGGCCGGTTACGGTCGTGATCCCGAGCTTCCGGGACGCAGAGCTGGTCGCACAGCTGGTGGCCAAGATCCGGCAGACGACGCCGCGAGACCGCGTGGAGATCATCGTCACCGACGACGCGAGCGGCCCTGATCACATCGCCGCGCTGCGGGCCATCGAGGGAATCACCGTGCTGACTGCGGAGGCCAACGGCGGGTTCTCCGTCAACGCCAACCGGGGCCTGCGTGCCGCCAACCCCGCCCACGACGTGATCCTGCTCAACTCCGACGTGGTCCCGCTGCGCGACTGGCTGGCCTGCCTGCAGTACGCGGCCGACGGCGCGCCCCGCGTGGGAATCGTGGGCGCCAGGCTGCTCTACCCCGACAACCGGATCCAGTACGGCGGCACCGTCCGCAACGCCAGGGCGCCGGAATGGTTTGACCACCGCTACCGCGGCAAGCCGGCCGACTGGGGCCCGGCCAACGTCCCGGGCCCGACGCTGGCTGCGACCGGCGCGTGCATGTACATCCGCCGCGAGGTCCTCGACACGGTCGGCCTCCTGGACGAGTCGCTGCCGATGGCCTACGAGGACGTCGATTACTGCCTGCGGGCCTGGCAGGCGGGCTATGAGGTGATCTATGCGCCGTCGGCCCGGCTGCACCATCACGAGTCGCTCATCCGCGGCACCGCGGTGGGCGAGAGGGAGCGGACCTCCCAACGGGTGTTTTGGGAACGCTGGGCGGCCTTCTTTGATGAGCGCCGCGTCCACACCGCGGACGGCAAGCTCCGGATCGTCTACGTCACCGAGAGCACGATCGTCGGCGGAGGCCACCGGGTGGTCTTCGAGCACCTCAACGGGCTCGTCGAGCGCGGCCACCACGCCGAGCTGTGGACCCTGACCGACGGGCCCGACTGGTTTCACCTGCGCTGCCCGGTGCGCACGTTCGCCGGCTACGACGACCTGGAGGCGGCGCTGGCACCGCTTGACGCGATCAAGGTCGCCACGTGGTGGAAAACGGCGACGCCGGTGTGGCGCGCCAGCGTCCTGCGCGGCATCCCGGTCTATTTCGTCCAGGACATCGAGACCAGCTATTACCGCGATGCCCCTGAGCGTCGGCACGAGGTGCTCAACGCCTATCGGCCCGAGTTTCGCTTTCTCACGACGTCGGGCTGGAACGAGGCGCACCTGAAGGAGTTGGGGCTCCCGGCCACGGTGGTCTCGCCCGGAGTGGATCTGCAGACGTTCGGCCCGGTGGGCCCGGGGGCGCGCCGTAGCGACATGCTGCTCGCCCTGGGGCGCTCTGACCCGCTCAAGGATCTCCCCCTGACCCTGGCGGCGTGGCGGAGGCTGCCTGAGCCGCGGCCCGAGCTGTGCCTGTTCGGAAGCCAGCCGGAGCTGGCGGGCGAACCGGGCATCCGCTATGTGGCCAGGCCCTCCGACTCCGAGGTCAACGAGCTGCTCAACGAGGCGACCGTCTTTGTGCAAACGTCGTCGCACGAGGGGTTCTGCCTCCCCATTCTCGAGTCGATGGCGACCGGTGGAGCGGTGGTGTGCACCGACGCCCACGGTAACCGCGACTTCTGCGTGGATGGGGCGAACTGTCTGATGCCTCGCGCCGATCCGGCCGCCGTGGCCGCCGCGCTCAGCCGGCTGTTCACCGACCCCGATCTCCGCGAGCGCCTCGGACGCAGCGGCGTCGCCACGGCTGCGGGCTATGGCTGGCGGGAGCGGATCGACGACCTTGAGCGCTTCATGATCGCGATCGCGCAGCCACGGAGAATCGAGCCCTCCACCGACGCGGTCCCAGGACCTCGCCGGCGTTAGCCCCCCTCGGCCTCAGAGATCCTCCGCGACCCGGGGGGCAATCCGGTTGAACACCCAGAAGCCGAGGGCGAAGATGGCGCAGACGATCGCGACGGGCTCCACGATCGCGGGAACCGTGCCGATGAGAGTCCCCGCGCTTGGCGTGGCGGGATTGATGAAGGCGTGGCGGAACTGCTGGAAGATCACCGCCAGCGGGTTGAGCATGTAGATGTGAAACACGGTCGGGCTCAGGTGCTTCTGCACGGCGGCGATGGGGATGATGATCGGCGAGGCATAGAAGATGACCTGGCTCACCACCTCCCAGATCGGCTGGACATCCCGGAGGTAGACGAACAGCGCGGAGATAAGCATCGCGATTCCCGTACTGAGGACGATCAAAAGCGCGATGATCAGAGGTACCTCCAGCCACGTCAGCATCGGTCGGACCCCCGCACCCAGCGCGAAGATCAGGACGACGATCAAGTTCAGGCACAGGTTGAACAGGGCCAGCAGAACGACCGAAAGGGGGATGGCCAGCCGCGGGAACTGAATCTTGCGAACGAGCGCCTCGTTGTCGACCACGCTGCGCACCGCGGCGGTCGTGGCCTCACCGAAGAAGGTGAACAGCACGATCGAGGCCAGGAGCTGTGCCCCATAGTCGTGATACTCGGGGCCGCGGCTCGCACCAACCTTGGCGACCTTCGTGAAGAACACGTAGAGCACGAGAAAGAGCAGCAGGGGCCGCACGAGCTGCCACAGGTAGCCGAGAGCCGAACCGAAGAACCGCAGCTTCCACTGGACCAGGGCGATGTTGAACGTCAGGTGCCAGAAGCGGCGCCAATCGCCAGTGAGCGCACCCGGTCCGGTAATCGGGCGGCCCAGGCCCTCGTAGTCGATGCGCGAGCCGAGCGCTCCCGTCTGGGGCGGCGCCTCGACGCTCACGCGCCCACCCTCCCCGGCCCCCGGCTGGGAACCCGGCTGACGGCGGACTTGACCGGTAGGTCGACCAGGCCCCCCAGAGCTCCGGAGCCGGTGACGACGAATGACGATTCCCCCTCGGAACGATCGATCACGTCCAGCCCCAAGCCGCGATGGGCCAGCACGAACTGCGGGGTGTAGCGTCCCGGTTTCAGGACGTTGTCAAAGGTGAAAGAGAACACGACCTCCTCGCCGTAGCTGAAGTGGCCGGAGCGCTCATTCTCAACCGCTGTCGTGGCGACGAGAACGACATCGCGCTCGTCGTTGATGACGTTGACGCTGGCCATCGGGTCCTCGGCGTCGACCGCGAACTCGACGCGGGCGTTGAGTGTCACCCGGGCGTGCTGGGGAACCGATGACAGACGCTCTCCGGCCTCGTCCTCCACCCAGACCTCTGCGACGCGCGCCTGACCGTCGCCGACGTGCTGGTCGCCGCCGCCGGCTCCGTCAGCGGCCGGCTTGGCCTCGGCCTCGCGCCCGAAGTTGAGCTCGAGGTAACGGTCAGACACCTCGTGAGGGTCACCGAGATACACGGGCGTGCCGCGCTCCAGCAACAGGGCCCGGTGGCAGAAGCGCTGCAGCGCGGCCATGTCGTGGGTGACAAAGATGATTGTCCGCCCGCGGTCGCGCAGGTCGTTGAACACGTCGAAGCACTTCTGCTGGAAGGCGGCGTCGCCGACGGCGAGGACCTCATCGATCATGAGGATGTCAGCATCGACCTGGATCGCGACCGAGAAGGCCAGACGCACGTGCATGCCTGAGGAGTAGTTCTTGAGCTTGAGGTCCTTGAACTCCTCCAGCTCGGCGAACTCGATGACGCTGTCAAAACGCTTGCGTGCTTCGCGGGGAGTTAGCCCGAGCATGATCCCGTTCATGACGACGTTGTCGCGTGCCGCCAGATCAGGATTGAAGCCTACACCGAGCTCGATGAACGTCGACAGGCGTCCGCGTACCCAGATGTCGCCCTCGGCCTGGTAAATGCCGGCCAGGCACTTCAGCAGCGTGCTCTTGCCGCTGCCGTTGCGTCCAGCGATCCCGAAGAACTCGCCGGACTGAACGGCGAACGAGATGTCGTTGAGCGCCCGGTAGGTGTTATGGCGGATCCGCCGCCGGGGATGGAGAGCGCGCTCCTTGAGGGTGTGAACCTGCTCCTCGGGAACGGTGAAGGACTTGCTGACCGACCGCGCGGCCACCACCGGCAGCCGCTCGCCACCGACGGCTGGAGTTGGCATGCGAGGAAGGGTAGCCACCCAGCGCCCTCAGGACCGTCGCTCCAGGGACAGACGGCCCGACATCCCGGCCGGCAGATGCTCGGCGCGCCCCCCCAGCACCCCCCCCACAGTGCGCGCGCCATGATGCAGCGCGGACTGCACCAGGACCGGGCCGGCGCACCCTGGGCGGCGGCGGGCCTCGCGCCAATCAGCGGCGACGTTGCCCCTCAGCGACTGCAGTGCCGCGCCCAGGGAGGGAGCCCAGCCATAGATCTCCCGCACGGCGCGGGCTTCGTCAAAGCCGCGGCGCACCCACTCGCGGGCGGAGTACTCGTGCGAGTGGATGACCGCCGCCTCAGGCATGTAGACCTTGGCATAGCCCGCCCGGAGCATGTCCTGGGCCAGCAGGTGATCCTCGGCATAGGCGACGGGCCGGAACGGGACCCGCTCCCACGCCGCCCGTGACACGCAGCCGTTGGCGTCGGTGAAGTACCCGAGGTGCCCGAGAAAATGGCGGGCGGGCGCCTGCCTGTCTGGAGGCGGGAGCACGTCGATCCTCGGACCCCCGGACGTGAAGGAGTCAAACCATGCCGTCAGCTCCCGGGCGACGCTGATACTCGCCCCCGATCGGGGGCGGTACGGGCCGAAGACCAGGCCGACCTCCGCCGCCAACCCGAAACCTCCCACCAGGCGAGTCAGCCAATCCTCGGCGGCAGGCACGGCGTCCTGGGTCAAAAACGCGACGTGATCACCGGTGGCCCGGGACATCAGCAGGTTACGAGTGGCGCCATGGGAGAACGCCTCCGGCCGTATCTCGATCATCTCGGCGTCATAGGCGCGCGCCAGGGCGCGGGTGCCATCCGTGGAGCCGGAGTCGCAGATGAGCAGTTGGACGGCGCGGTCGACCCGCTGTGCCCGCACCGCCTCGAGGGTCTGCCGGAAGTCCGGGCCCGCGTTGCGAGTGGGAATCGCGACTGTCACCGAGGTCGGCACACCAACAATCTTCGCGTGATGGCTCGCCGACCGCGCTCAGGCTCGGACCCAGCGGCGGTCGACTGCCCTGCGCTGGGATGCAGCGCTCCGTCAAGGCAGCGGCGTCGGAGCTGGCCGGGCCGCGGCGCCTGGCGCCACCCTGTGAGTCTCGCGACCCTCCTGGGCATCGTCGCGGCAAGGGCCTCGGTCAGGTGCAAGCAGCTGCCGGCGGGCGGCGAGGTGGAGGCCTGTGGTCGGCTCGTCGAGGACGTAGACGCTGGGTGGGCGGGATCGTTTTTCCGCCATGTGGGTGGCCAGCTTGAGCCGCTGCCGCTCCCCGCCGGACAGCGTGGTGTCCCCCGTGTGTCCCGCGGCCCCGCGGCACATATCGACCCCGGGGGGCGCCGTGGCAGGGGGTGAGTCACGAAACTGGCCGTCTTGGCCCACGATCGCACCCACTGCGCCGCGAAAAGGCCGGCGAGGTCAAAATGTGCCGCCCGCGCTCTCGCGCGGCAAGACCCGGGGGCCAGCGGTTCGGGTCGAGCAGTCCGGTGTACGTCGCCGGGTTGCTCCGTCGCGAGCCGCGGATCGCGCTTTGGCCGATCGACACCACTGCGTCGCGCCCGGACACCGAGCCATGAATCAGCGAACTCTTGCCCGAGCCCGTCGAGGGGCTACGGGCGAGTGGCATGCTCACCGGGCAGCACCTGGACGACCGCGCCTCCCTGAAGCCATCGCTGCGCACGCCGTCGGGGGTGCCGGAGGCGCGCTGCGCCATCACTCACAGCCTGCGCGACGTCTCCGGGCAGGATCTCCGGCACGGTGCTCGGCTTCGAGTTCCCGTCCGCGCCCACGCGCTACTACCCCATCGAGTTGCCGCACAACCGGGCCCTCAACGACCGCTATCAGACCTTCCTGCGCGGCCAGATCGGCGCCGAGCGTACGCTCCTCCCCGGGCGTCTGGCCAACCGTGACTACATCGACATGGATGACCGCATGCGCCTAGCGATCGACACGGCCGGCGAGATCCTCGCGAAGGTCGCGCCGGACAGCGTGCGTGGACTCGGGGCCGCGGTGGCCGGAGACCGTTTAGATCACGGCCAGCATGCGGCGCACACCGTCTGGCAGCTCCACCTGGGGATGCCAGCCCAGCTCGGCCTGTGCCCGGCTCACGTCAAGACAGCTACGCCTCACCTCGCCGGGCCGGTCGGGGGCAAAGTGCGGTCGAGCCGCCCGGCGACCCGAGACCTTGTCGAGCGCGGCCAGGAGGTCGAGCACGGAGGTCTCGCGGCCGTGTCCCACGTTCACAGGACCGGTCAGCTCCGAGGCGGAGGCCAGGAGGTTGGCCGCAACGACGTCTGAGACCTCGACCCAATCACGGGTCTGGGTGCCGTCGCCGTAGACGGTCGGCGTCCGGCCCTCGATGAGATGGCCGCAGAAGATGGCCACCACGCCCGCCTCGCCGTGCACGTCCTGGCGCGGCCCGTACACGTTGCCATAGCGCAGGGAGACCGTCGAGAGGCCGTGCAGCCGGGTGTAGAGAGCGCAGTAGCCCTCGGCGGCCAGCTTTCCCTGCCCGTAGGGAGCCAGAGGGCGAATCGGATGATCCTCCGGAGTGGGCAGCACATCGGCGTCCCCGTACAGGCCGCCACCGGTGGAGCTGAAAACGACCCGGCGGGCTCTCGCGGCGCGCGCGGCCTCGAGCACCGCGATCGTGCCGAGCACGTTGACCGTCGCATCGCGAGCCGGATCCGCCACCGAGCGGCGCACGTCGATTTGGGCAGCGAGATGGAAGACCAGCTCCGGAGCGGCGGCGCCAACCACGCCGGCCACCCGGTCGGGATCCGAGACGTCGGCCACCTCGAGCTTTGCCCCCGCCGCCAGAGCCTGCTCCAGGTTCTCCGCCTTGCCGCTCGAGAGGTCGTCGAGGACCGTGACCTCGTCTCCGCGGGCGATGAGGGCATCGACGAGGTTCGAGCCGATGAAGCCGGCGCCGCCGGTGACCAGGCATCTCACGGCGGCGGAGCTTAGACGTCGCGCGGGTTGCACCTTTTCCGGGGGAATGGAGGTCGAGAAACTCCGTAACTTGGCGCACCGCCGTCCGTTCCTGGTCCGACGTCGGTAGGTTTCAGGCCCGAAGCGGCGTCCGAGTGCACCCATGGGTCCCCCTGACCTGCCCATCCGCCGCCCCTACCCGATCACCGGAGACAGCTTGCCTCCCGAGAGCTCCCCCCGAGCAGAAGCCGTTGCCGTCCAGCCTCCGTCCACCGTCGACGTCCTCGGCATCCCGCTGTCGCTCATCGACTATGACGCCACGCTCGACTGGATGGACGCCATGGTCGCCACCGACCAGACCGGCTACGTCTGCGTCTGCAACGTGCACGCCGTGATGGCCGCGGGAGAGGATCCGGCCCTGCACAACGCGTTGCTGCGCTCGTCTATCAATGTGCCCGACGGCCAGCCCCTCGTGTGGGCCATGAACGCGCTCGGTCATCGGCTCGACTCTCGCGTGTACGGGCCCGAGCTCATGTCACGGGCCTGCGCCCGGGCCGCGAAGACCGGGCAGCGCCTCTATCTGTACGGCGGTCGCAACCAGGGCGCTCTGGTCCAGCTTGCCCTTAACACCCGGCAGCGTTTTCCCGGCATCAAGATCGTCGGCGGCTACTCGCCCCCCCACCGTCAGCTCACCGACGAGGAGCGCGTCGCCGTTGTACGGGAGATCAACGCGTCCAAGCCCGACGTGGTCTGGGTTGGCATCGGTGTGCCCAAACAGGAGAAGTGGATGGCCGAGATGCGGGCCACCCTCAAGGCCCCGGTTCTCGTGGGCGTCGGTGCCGCCTTCGATTTTCATGCCGGTCTTGTGCCGCAGGCGCCGTCGTGGATGCAGGAGTCAGGACTCGAATGGGCCTATCGCCTGGCTCGCGAGCCTCGGCGGCTGTGGCGGCGCTACATGCGCTACAACCCACGTTTCGTGCGGGACTTCGCCCGCCAGTGGGTCGCTCATCGGTGGCGGCGGCGGGTCAGCTAGCACTCGGTCCATGCGCCCCTGACCGCGAGCTCTACCCGGCGGCTGGACAATGCAGCCTGTGCCGACCGCCTCGATCGTGATCCCCACCCGTGGCCGCCCTGAGTACCTGCGCGTCGCCTTGGCCTCGATCACCGCTCAGGCCCGCCGCGCGGGCGCGGAGCTCGTCGTCGTCGACGATGGTGAGAACCCGGCCGTGGCGCAGATCGCCGCCGCGAATGAGGCAACGCTGATCCGGACGCCCAGAGCTGGAGCCAATGCCGCCCGAAACGCCGGAATCGCGACTGCGCAGGGTGAGATCGTGGTCTTGATCGACGATGATGTCGCCGCCCCCGCTGGATGGCTTGCGGCGCTGTTGACCGGTGTCGCCCAGACGCCCGAGCACGAGGTGTTCGGCGGTCCCATTCGCGCCCGTTTGGAAGGCGGTGGGCCCCGCAGCTGCGGACGGGAGTCGCCGCCGATCACCACCCTTGACTACGGCGATTCCGATCGCGACGTGCCGCTGGTCTGGAGCGCCAACATGGCCATCCGCCGGTCGGCTCTGGCGCGGGTTGGCCTGTTTGACGAATCGATTCACGGCCGGGGCGAGGAGGAGGAGTGGGAGCGACGCTACGCGGCCCAGGGGGGCCGGATCCGCTACCTGGCCGCCGCCGGCCTCGAGCACCGGCGGGATGCCGCCGACGCCCGGCTGCTCCGCCTGACGGCGGCCGCCTACCAGCTCGGCCGCAGTGCGCGGCACTACGACGAGCGCAAGGGAGGCCCACCCAGCGTGGTCGCTGAGCTGCGCACCCTGGCCGGCTGCCTGTGGCACATAGCCCGCCGGCGGTGCGCGGGCGGGATCGTGCTGGCCGGCCACAGCGCGGGCCGGCTCCGTGAGGTCCTCGTCGGGGCCCGCACGTGACGAGCGCCCCTCGCGCCGATGACTTCCTGTCGGGTACGCACGGCCAGGTCTTCGGGATTCGCGCCACGAGCCGTGCGCTGCTCGCTGACGCGGTCTGTGCCGCCGCTGACACCGCGACGTTGATGAGCTGGCGGCTGCGGCGAGCTGCGTCCAGAGCCCCGCAGCGCCGCATCCTCGTGCTCGCCGTCGAGCGTGAGGACATGCCCAACGTGCTCGCCGCCGCCCGGGCGGAGCTGTTGCGTTCGCATCACGAGGTGACCTTCGCGAGCGCTCCGACCGGCGGACGCGGGCGCTTTGAGAATCTCAACCGGCTGCTCAGTGCCCATCCTCCCACCGGCCACGACTGGCTGTTGGTCATCGATGACGACGTCGCTCTGCCCCGGGACTTTCTCGATGGGTTCGTGTTCCTGGCCGAACGGTTCGGATTGCAACTGGCTCAGCCCGCCCACCGCCACCGCTCCCACGCCGCCTTTCAGATCACCCGCCGGCGCCCGGCTCGGGCCGCCCGGGAGACGGCCTTTGTCGAGATCGGGCCGGTGACGGCTTTTCGCCAGCCGGTGTTCGACACCCTCCTGCCCTTCCCACCGCTGCGGTCCGGCTGGGGACTGGACGCCCACTGGTCGGCGGTGGCGGCGCAGCGCGGCTGGCCGATCGGGGTCATCGACGCCACGCCGATCCGCCATGGCCTGCGGCTCATCGCCAGCTCGTATGACCGCAGCGACGCAATCGCGGAGGCACGCGCCTTTTTGGCCGGTCGCCCCTACACCCCCGCCCGCGAGGCTCAGCGCACCCTCCGGGCGTACACCCGCTGGTGATGCGGGTCCTCGTCGTCGCCGAGTACTACCCGCGGCACGGGCAGCCCGTCCGCGGCGTGTGGGCCCATCGCCAGGCGCTCGCCGCGCGCGCTGCTGGCGCCGAGGTCCGGGTGCTCGTCCTGCATCGCCCCCTTCCCTCGCTGCAGGCTCTGCGCCGGGGCGAGCTGCGGGCCGCCTGGGCGGGCGTCGGGCAGCCTCGGCACGCCACCCTTGACGGGCTGACCATCGACTACCTGCGCTACCTGTCTCCGCCCCGGTCGCGCAGCTACGGACACTGGGGAGCGTGGGCGGCGCCGGTGCTCCGGCGCGCCCTGTCCCGGGTGCGCCAGACGTTCCCGTTCGATCTCATCCACGCTCACTACGCGGTCCCGGCCGGTGACGCCGCGCGCCGGGCCGCGCCGGTGACGCCCATGGTCATCTCCGTGCACGGCGGCGATGTTCACGGCCGGCACGCGGGCGGACCGTTCGTCGGTCCCTCGCTGGCCCACGCGCGCGTGGTGATGGCCAACAGCGCCGGCACCGCCCGCCGCTGCCGCGCCCTGGGCGCCGCGGATGTCCGCGTCGTGCATCTCGGGGCTGATCTGGCCCCGCCCGCGGACCCTCCGGCCGTGCCCACGCTGGTCACCGTCGGCGACCTCGTGGCGCGCAAGCGCCACGCCGACGTGATCGCCGCGCTGCCCGCCCTGCTGGCCCGCCACCCCATGTTGCGCTACCGGATCATCGGCGATGGACCCGAGCGCGAGGTCCTCCGCCGGCAGGCCGCGGCGCTCGGCGTGGCTGACCACGTCGAGCTGCTCGGCGCCCTGCCCCACACCGCCGCGGTGGCCGAGGCTCGCGCGGCGTCGATCTTCGTTCTCCCCAGCGTGGCCGAGGCGTTCGGCGTGAGCTACATCGAGGCCATGGCCGCCGGCGTCCCCGCGGTCGGCAGTCGGGGAGAGGACGGTCCTCAGGAGATCGCCGCCGGGGGCGGCGGTATCGAGCTCGTTCCCGCGCACAATCCGTCGGCGCTGGCCGCCCTCCTCGATGCCCTGTTGGCCGACCCGCAGCGATGCACCGCCCTCGGTCACGCCGCTCGGGCCACGGTCGCCGCCGGGTTTACCTGGGAGCGCTGCGGAGCCGACACACTGGCTGCGTACGCCGCCGCGCTCGAGGCTCGCCGGTGACGGGTCCGCCAGCCCCCGACGCGCGCGGGCCACTTCTAGACTGCCCAGCCATCGCGACTCAGGCCCAGCATCCCCGGGGCGCCGCGCCCTATGACCCGAACAACCTCCTCGATCGCCTCAGCCACGAGTCGACGCTCGAGGTCAACTACCGGCACATGAAGGCGCGTGAGGCGGCGATCGTCTCGTGCCGCCTCGGGCTGCGCGGGGGAGACGTGCTCTCAGTCGGGGCGGGCTGGCACCCCGGGCGTCATCTCTTCCCGGCGCCGGCCTTTCGTCTCGTTGCCGTCGACGCGGATCCGGCGCGGGCCATCGGCGTGAGGCAAAGCGGGCGTGCCGACGAGGCCCATCACGGCTTCGCCGGCCGGCTCGATCTCCCCGACGACTCGTTCGATGTGGTCCTCTACCGGCTCGTCCTTCACCACATCGTCTTTCAAGGACCGCTGGCGCCCTGCTTTGCCGAGGCCGCGCGCCTGCTCCGACCCGGGGGCGCCCTGGTCGCAATCGAGCCCGGACGCTGGCACCCCGTCGGCGCTGGCCTGGCCCTGGCCAACCGCATCGGCCTGGCCACGCGCGTCCACGGTACCCCGGACGACATCCCCCTGTCTCCCCGCCGCCTGCGCAGCGAGGCGCGGGCGGTCGGCCTCGAGCCCGAGCTGCACGCCGTCACCTATGGCTGGCGCCGCCTGCCGCCCACGGTCCAGCGCCGACTGCAACCCCTGGATCGTCTCGGGTCCCGACCGCGCGCCGCGGCCCTTGGCCATACCCTGATGCTGATCGCCCGCGCTCCCCACCGGTGAGGACGCTCCGCGCCGGGACGGTCCGGCCCAGCCGCGACGCCCTCCTCGCCATGGGCGGGGGCGCGGCCCTGATCGTGCTCGGCTTTGTGACCACGGGGGGCTTTGACGGCTCGGTTTCCATCTCGGCCGCCAACACGTGGACCGAGATCGCCGTCACGGTGCTCGGCGCCGGCGTGGTGTGCGCACTCATCCTGCTTGGCGGCCGCGCTCCCGCCTGGGGGGTGACGGCCGTGGTCCTGTTCGCCCTGCTCACCGCGCTCACCGCCCTTTCCATTCTGTGGTCCGTCCAGCCCGATAACTCCTGGCAGGCAGCCAACCTGACGCTGGCCTACCTGACGGCCTTCACAGCGGGCGCGGCCCTGGCCCGCATGGTCCCCGAGCGCTGGCACGCTCTGGTCGCCGCGCTCGGCCTCGTCGCAGTGCTCCTGAGCGCCTACGCCCTGCTGGCCAAGGTCTTCCCCGGCTCGCTGGCCGCCACTGACACCGAGGGGCGCCTGCAGGCGCCCCTGGGCTACTGGAACGCCACTGGAGCCTTGGCGGCAATGGGTATTGGTCCGTGCCTGTGGGGTTTCTCGCGCCCCGACGGCCCCCGACTGCTGCGTGCTCTGGCTGTCCCGGGCGGTGCCGTGCTCGCCACCGTGGTCGTGCTCTCGTTCTCGCGGACGGCTCTGGCCACCGCCGTGCTCATCCTCGCCGCCTGGCTGGCCCTGGCCCCCGGACGGCTGCGGGCCGTCCTCATGATCACGCTCTCGGGGATGGGAGCCGCCGTCATCTGTGCCTGGGCGGTCGGACACGCGGCTCTCAGCACCGACGGAGCCACGCTGCCTGACCGGACCAGCGCCGGCCACACGTTCGGAATCGTGCTCCTCCTCGTCGCGCTGGCCGAGGTGGGGGCCGGACTGGCCGCCGCGCGGGCCGTCGACACCATCAAGCTCGGCGAGCCGCTGCGTCGTCGGATCGGGACCATCCTGATCGGGCTGGCGGCGCTGCTGCCGGTCGCCGCGGTTGTCGCGCTGGCTGCTTCTTCGCGCGGGCTCACCGGCGAGATCTCCTACGCCTGGCACTCGCTGACCACCGTCAACTACCACGTCGGCGAGTCAGCCTCGCGGATCACCCAGTTCGGTTCCAGCCGGCCGCTGTACTGGAGCCAGGGCATCACCGTGGGTGAGCACGCCCTGGTCAAGGGCGTTGGCGCCCTCGGCTACGCGACGGCCCGCACGCAGTACACCGACAGCCCGCAGACCGTCGGTCACGCCCACAGCTACGTGATCCAGACCTTCGCCGACCTCGGGCTGCTCGGGCTCATCGTCAGCCTGGCTCTGCTCGTCGCCTGGGGATGGGCGGCGTGGCGAGCACTGGCCCCGCGGACGGGCTGGCAACAACTCGCCGGCGAGACCTCCCGGGAGCGCTCGGCACTGTTGGCCCTGGCGCTGTTCGTCGTCGGCTACGGACTCTCCTCGACCTTTGATTGGACCTGGTACTTCCCGGCGCTGAGCGTTCCGGCGCTGCTCGGCGCGGGCTGGCTGGCCGGACGGGGCCCGCTCGGCGCTCCGGTCGGGCGAGCCCAGCCGCGGGCACCCGTGCTCGCGCGCCCGGGCGCTCTGGCCGCCGCGAGTGTGCTCGTGCTCGTCAGCCTGATCTGTGCGTGGCTGATCTGGCAGCCACAGCGCTCGGCCGATGACGCCGAGGCGGCCGTCTCGGCCAGGAGCGCCGGCGCGGCGTTTGCCAGCGCCCGCTCGGCGCAAGCGGCCGACCCCCTGGCCCTGCAGCCGCACTTCGTGCTCGCCCAGCTCTACACCGGGGAGGGCAACGCGGCGGCCGCGCGCGCGGAGCTTGTCACGGCAATCGACCTCCAGCCCCACAACAACGAGAGCTGGTACGCGCTCGGCACCTACGACCTGGCCCACAATCATCCCCCGCTCGCGCTGGCATCGCTGGAGCGCGCCTACGCGCTCAACCCGACCGTGCTCACCACCAAGGACAGCCTCATCCAGGCCCGGGCCGCGGTCGCGGCGGCGGCGGCCGGTTAGCGCCCAGCGGCGCCGGCCCTCAGCGGGTGGCGTGGGCGAGGAGCGCTCGGCGCTGCCTGGGTGGGCCGGGGCCGTCCGTCACCGGGTTTCCAGCAATAGGGTCACGGGGCCGTCGTTGACCAGCGCGACCTCCATGTGGGCGCCGAACACCCCTCGCCGCGCCTCCAGCGCAGCGCAAAACCGCTCGTACAACGGCTCGGCCAACTCGGGCCGGGCGGCTTCGGTGTAGCTCGGCCGGTTGCCCCGCCGGGCGTCCCCGTACAGGGTGAACTGGCTGACACACAGCACCTCGCGGTCCCCCAGCGGCTCGTTCATGCGCCCCGCGGCGTCAGGGAACACCCGCAGCGCCCGCACCTTGGCCGCCAGCCGGTCGGCCGCCTCGGCGGCGTCGGTGACGTGCACACCGAGCAACACCAGCAGCCCGGACCCAATCTCGGCCACGCGCTCCCCGTCGACATCGACCGAGGCACGAGACACGCGCTGGACCAGCGCTCTCATTCCTGGGCCCGGCAGGATGCCACTAACCCGCCTCGCGCAGTTCGGCCGCCGCCTGCTCCGGAGCGACGATGTTCAGGTTGACACCGGCACCGAGCTCGAGGCCGGCCAGATGGGTCAGCCGGGGCAGGATGTCGATCCGCCAGCAGAACTGGTCGGCCCCGCGCGGCGCCGTGCGGACCCACAGGTTCAGCGGCGGCGTGGCCCCGAGCCTTTGTGTGAGGCGCTGCAGCGCCTGGTGCAGCAGCGCCGCGCCCGTCGGCCCGTCGTCCTCAAAGCGCCGCCGGGGGGTCCGCGGCGCCAGGAGCAACTGGTAGGGCACGCGGGCACCGTAGGGCGCCATCAGCACCGCCTCGCGATCGATGGCGACGATCCTGTCGCGCTGGCGCACCTCCTGCTGGACGAGGTCACCCAGCAGATTGCCGCCCATCGTGCGCGTCGTGTAGGCACCGAAGCGCTCACGCTCCCGGGCGAGGTCGGCGGGGACAAACCCAAGCGCGTAGAGCTGGGCGTGGGTGTGGGGCAGGGAAGCGCCGGCCTCGCGCCGTTCGTTGACGATCAGGTGAAGGCAGGCGGCGTCGGCGTGGGCGCGCATGCGCTCGCGCCACACCTCGACCGCGGCCTGGACCTGCTCGACGCTCAGCTCGGCCAGCGAGCCGACCGGGTCGGGAGCGTTGATGATCACCTCGTGCGCGCCCGTGGCCGCCGCCGACCAGAACAGGTCACGGTCGGCATGTGGCTCGGGGGCCGTGGCGTCAGGCACGAGGGCCGGGAACAGATTCGGCACGACCCGGACGGTCCACCCCGGTGTGTCCGGCGAGCTGCCGTTAGGTCGCACCGCGAACAGCTCGGGCGGCGTGCGCTGTTCATGACCCTCGGCGAACGGATCGCTCTCGGGATCGATCGGCTCGGGCACCGGCGCCCGCAACTCGCCGCCGGGCCGGGCAGCGCGGTCACCGGCCACGATCACTCGCTGGCCGGTCAAGGGGTCTATGCGGAGCTCGCGCACTCCGCACCGTTCCCGGTCAGACGTACTTCTCCATGGCGATGTGCTCGATCCCGGCCTCCATGAAGATGCGCCCTCGGGGCTCGTAACCCGCCGCCTCGTACAGGGCGCGTGCGTAGGTCTGGGCGTGGAGGACCAGGCGGCGCGCGCCGGCCGCCCGGGTCTCCTCGTCGGCCAGGCTCAGCAACGCACTGGCAATGCCGTGCCGCCGGGCTTCCGGGCGCACCGCGAGGCGGCTGAACTGCACGGTCGGACCGACGAACAGCAGCCGGCAGGTGGCCAGCACCTCATCGCCGGAGACGGCGACCAGGTGGGTGGCCTCGCGGTCGCGCCCGTCGAGCTCCTCGTGCTCAGGCACGCCCTGCTCGTCGCAGAAGACGTCGTGGCGGATCTCCAGGACCGCTGACATCTCATCGTCGCCACGCACTCGGCGCACTTCGTAGGTGAGCGCACCGGTCATCGCAGGGCATACCTCCGAATGTCCGACTCGAGTGCGGCCGGCGACGCGTACGGTCCGGCGTGGTCGTAGACCATCTTGCCCGCCCGGTCGAAGTAGACGGTCTGAGGGAAGTAGAACGCGGCCTGAATCGAGTTGGCGATACCCGAGCGCGGGTCGGTGTAGCTCGGGTAGCTGACCGGAAACTGGCGCAGGAACGCCCGCGCCGAGCCGTTCGCGTCCTTGCCGTCGATGCCGATGAAGGCCACCTGCCGACCGTACCGAACCGACGCGCGCTGAAAGGCGGGGAACTCGATCCGGCACGGACCGCACCAGGACGCCCACTTGTTGACCACCACGGGGTGGCCGCGCAGAGCCCTGAGCCGGGCGTGGAAGGCAGGCGTTCCGCCTGCTAACAGGCGGTTGGCCTGATCGTGCAGCGAGGCCAGGACCGAGGGCGAGCCCTTGAAGGCGACCGCCTGCTGGGCGGGGCCGGGAGCCACGCTCCGGGGCTGGGTCCCCCCACAGCCGGCGACCGCCAAACCGACGGCAAAGAGGGCTGCAGAGGGGCGCCAGCTACACACGCCGAAAGCTTGACATACGTCTCCTACTCCGCATCTGCTTAAATGTGTGTTGTTCTCCCGCTAAGGCAGCGGGATGACGCTTCTGAGGAATTCTCGCTGTACCTGGCATTAAGGCTGGGGCCCGCCTGAGTCGCTACGACATTCCGCCGCGACTCGCTCATCCTGACGCAACTCCCAAGCACTTATGGGTGTCACCACCCCATTTCCGACAGCTGACGCGATCGCGCGTGCCGAGCGGCTGACCCGCGAACATTTCGTCTATGAGGGCGAGGCGCTCGAGGACGCCCTGGCGCCCGGATCAGCGCGTCGCCGCGCCCTCGACGCCGCCCTGGTCGAGGTCGAGACCGGTGCCACGAAGCCGTCCGTCCAATGGCGGCGGGACTTCTCGCTGCTGCTCGGCCTCGAGCGGCTGCTCTCTGAAGAGGAGCCGAGCCTCGTCGATGGCACGGTCCTCTCCGCCCACCAGGTCGATGCGCTATCCGGGACTCTGACCGCTCTGCTCGCCGAGGCGCAGCGCAGCGCAGCCAACGGCAATGGGATCAGTGGCAATGGTGGTGCCCCGGTCATGGAGCCCTCCCCCCCGTCCGACGCCGACGACGACCAGGCCGACTCCGACCTCGACGAGGACGAGGACGAGGACGAGGAGCCGCAGGACTGGCAAGACGAGGAGCAGGAAAGCGAGGCCGAGGGTCAGCTGGAAGAGCAGCCCGAGGACCCCAACGCGGCCAAGCGATTCTGGTTCGAGCACGCCACCGGAGCCGGTAAGACCGTCGCCGCACTCGGCTTTGTCGAGGCCTCACGCACCGGCGGCGTCCTGATCCTGACCCATCGCCGCAACCTCGTCGATCAGTTCCACGGCGAGCTGCGCGATCGCGGCTACCGAGATCGCATCAGCGCAGCACTGCTCGATGGCGCCGATGCGGCTAACGGACCGGTGACCGTTGAGACCTATCAGTGGTTCGTGCGCAACGCCGGGCGAGTCTCCGACGCGTACTCGATCGTCATCTGCGACGAGGCGCACACGGCCCTGGGCGAGAAGACCTCGGCCTCGATCCGGGCCTGGGCGGGACCCGTGTTCGTCGGCATGACGGCCACCGGCGCGCTGATCGCCCGGCACGTCACCGATCTCTTCCCCACCCAGACCAGTCGCTTCGATCTTGCTCAGGCCGCTCGGCGCGGTGTGATCGCACCGCTGCGCTGCATCCGTATCCCGCCCGGCCCTGGCGTGCGCACGATCGCCAAGGTCCCGCTGCGACGAGGTGAAGTGGACACCGAGTTCGACCAGGAGATGCTGGCCGAACTGCTCGACCAGACACCGTTTAACCTGGCCATCGCCGACCTTTACAAGACCCGCTGGGGCGGCGTGCCCGGAGTCGTCTATGCGGCCGGCGTTAAGCACGCCTACAACGTGGCCGAGGCCTTCCGGGAAATAGGCATGAAGGCGATGGCCGTCTCCGGTGAGACACCAAAGCGCGAGCTGGCCCGGATCCTGGCTGACTACGAGTCGGGCAAGGTCGACGTGCTGGTCAACGCGCAGCTGCTGGCCGAGGGCTGGAACAGCCCGCGGGCGACGATCTGCATGCACCTGGCCCCGACCGCCTCCAAGCGCATCTATCAGCAGCGCGTCGGTCGTGTCACCCGCCGCCACCCCGGTAAGGAAGCCGGAATCGTCGTCGACTTCGTCCATCCCGCTACCAAGCACGATGATCCAGTGGTCACGCTGCACTCACTGCTGGACCGCGACGTGTACCGCGGCGGGGCCATCGTCGTCGGTCCCGTGCGCCGTGGTCGCGGCCGGCGCGTCCGCGTCGAGCGCCGCGTCCTCCCGGTCACGCCCGATCCCGAACGGCGAGCCGAGGTCTTCGAGCGCGAGCTGTGGCGGATCGCCGTCGAGCATCTCGACTATGGCGAGCAGCACGTCTGGGCCGCGCTGGCCGGCGCGCGAGTGGCACCCAACGGCTGGCGCCGGGCCAAGGCCATGCTGCATTTCGACCGGGGCGGCGAACTCAAGCGTCGTTTCCTGCTCACCGCGGTGCAGCGCAACCGCAACGCCCAGCTGCGATTGCGTGCGCTTCAGGAGATCGCCGCCAGCCGCGACGCCGAGGCGTTCGACACTGCCATTGACATCATGGGCGGCTGGCCTCGCGACGAGCGCCGCGAAGGCGTCAAGATCATGCTGCAGGCGCTCGCCGAGCGCCGCATCGGCCGGCGCGATCAGGCCAACGCCTGGATCTGGCGGATGGCTGAGTACACGCGTGAGGTGCATGAGGAATACGCCGTTCAGCGCTGGCCCGAGACCAAGCGCCTGCTCGGTCTGCTGGTCAACTCCAGCGGCTCGGCCCACGCCCGCAATGCGCGGCGCCTCGTCCATGCCTCTCGCAAGGAGGACCGCCGCCTGTCCGCCGCGCTGCTCGCCGCGGCTCTGGCTCACACCCCCGAGGCCGAGGAGGCCCTACGCGGCGCCCGGACCCGCATGGCGCGCAAGCCTGCGGCTCTGGCTCGTGAGCTGCTGCGCAACTTCCCCAAGGGGCGGCGGGGCTCCAAACGCCGCCGGCGCAAGTCGGGGTCGGGCTCCAGCGCACCAGACAGCGCCGAGCCCGAGTCCCCCGAGATGCTCGAGGCGCAAGACGATGTCGAGCCCAGCGCCGGTGATGACGCGCGGGACGCCGACGAGCCCGACACCGACGAGCCCGACACTGACGAGCCCGACACCAACACCGACTCGCCCGCGGACAGCAACGTCGAGCCGCTCGAGCCCGACGACGAGAACGACACCGAAGCCGCGGCCTGAGGGCCGCCTCAGGTGGTCGTCACCAGGGCCGGAGCATCCGCCGATGAAGCGGTCCGCGGGACCCGGTCAACGTCGGCCCGACCCGTTCGGGCCAGGTCAGCCGGAGCGGCGGAGTCCTGGATGACCGTGGCCAGCAGCGCGCGGACCACGGTGGGATCGAACTGTGTTCCGGTGTTCTCATGCATCTGCGACATCGCCTGCGCGTAGGGGAGCGCCCTGCGGTATGAGCGATCGGTGCGCATCGCATTCCAGGCATCGCAGCAGGACACGATCCGGGCTTCCAACGGTGTCTGGTCGGCGACGAGGCCGTCCGGGTAACCCGTGCCGTCCCAGCGTTCGTGGTGAGAGCGGACGATGGCGCCGACCTCGAGCATGAAGCCGCCCACCCGCTCGAGCATGGCTTGGCCCTTGACCGTGTGCGTCTTGATCAGCTCCCACTCGACCGGGTCGAGCTTGCCGGGCTTGTTGATGATCTCCTTGGGGATCGCAATCTTGCCAACGTCATGCAGGAGGGCGGCAAACTCGAGGTTGCGCCGGCGCCGAGCGTCGAGCGCCAGCCGGTCGCCCACGGCCAGGGCCAGGGCGACAACCCCCTCCGAGTGCTCCCCGGTATAGCCGTCGTCAGCAGAGATGACGTCACCGAGCAGCATCGCCGTACCGTGATATGTGGCATTGAGCTCCAACAGGCCGGTCAGGCGCCGGCTGCGCTCCTGAGCGAACATGGCCAGCAGACCGAGCAGCGGCAGCACGGCCAGCACCGCGAGCGGCCTGTGATGCCCCATCTCGGCGGCGACGACGAGTCCGACCCCCGACAGAGCGGCATCGATCATGTACACCCAGCAGTCGCGCAGCTGGGAGCGGACGTTGGCCCGCTCGGTGATGCGGAAGAACATCGCCGAGACGACGAAATCGCCGGAGAACTGAGCGGCCAGCGCGAGCAACAACAGCCCCGCGGAGGCTCGACCGGGGCTCGTTCCCGCCACGGCGAGCACGAAGGCCGGCCCGATCGCGAAAGAGGTGTTGGCCGGCGCGCGCAGCAGCTTGACCGGCCGCAGCCGCCCGGTCACGAGTTCGGGCAGGCTTGAGGCGAGCCAAGCCAGCACCACGGCGATCGGCACGAGCGCCGGCGAGAGCGTGAACACCAGGGGCACGAAGGCCAGCTGGGTGGCGACCGTGAAACCGAAAGGCGTCTCGAAGGAGACGCGCATGGCCACGATCAGGACGAGCAGGCTCAAGAGCGCCCCTGTCGAGGGCAGGCCGTCTGGCGGGAGCAGCCACCACAGCCCGGCCACCGTGACCACGAAGCCGCCGCTGACGAGTCCGGCTACGGCGAGCTCGCGACGGGACATCCTTGCCCCGGGGCTCTTGCGAACGCTGGCCAGCAGCTCCTGTTCCTCAAGGCTGGGATTTCCGGACACGCGGCTGACATCGGCCGGCGCGGCCCGTTGCCTTATATGCGCGTGCGCGGACAGTGACGGGAATACAACAAACGTCCACTTTCCGGCTCATGCCTCTCATGCCGCCGTACGGTCGCGCCGAAGGACGCATTGCAAACACAACTGAAAAGGGCAAACCTGGCGCGAGCCAGGGACGCAAAGCCTAGGGTCTCACAAGGAAGGTGAGATAGCCCGGTTGCCAGTGCTCACCACGGAAGGTGTGTACCGATGTTCAATGGCCTTTTCAGCCGTCGCCTCGTACCGCTCGCTGCGGCCATCTCGGGCCTCGTCGTGTCTGGCGCCCTGAGCGCCACGCCGGCTCAGGCCGCGCTGATCAGCACGAGCGCGTGTGATTCATCCACGCTGACCCAGCCGTTCGCCCGCTGGGGCGACACCAACGCCTACAAGCTCGTCCCGGGTGGCTCGTTCGAGTCGGGTACCACCGGGTGGAAGCTCAGCGGGGGCGCCGCCGTCACTTCGGGCAGCGAGCCCTACGGGGCCACCGGTTCGGTGGGCAAGTCCTCGCTGTACCTCCCAGCCGGCGCCTCGGCCCAGACCCCGTACACGTGCGTGAACGCCGCGTATCCGTCGCTGCGCTTCTTCGCCCGCAACAACGGCCTGCTGTCCAACGTCGTCGTCCAGCTCGTCTACTCGAATCCGCTGCTCGGTCTGATTCCGATTCCTGTCGGCACGGTCGCGCTGAGCGGTCAGTGGCAGCCGAGCCTGCCGATGCTCACCCTTTCGGCGATCCCCGGGCTGCTCAGCGGCGGCACCACGCAGGTGGCGCTGCGGTTCACCGCCCTACTCGGGAGCTCGCAGATCGACGACATCTTCGTCGATCCCCGCGCGCGCTGGTAAACCCCGTTATGTTCCGAGGTGGACCTCGCCCGCGTCAAGCGTGCGGGGTCCGGCCTCGGTGAGCACCATCAGGCGGCCATCGTCATCGATGCCGTCGGCCCGGCCGCGACCGTCGGCCCAGCGGATCTCATGGCCGCGCAGCGCGTCCCGGGCGCGTACCGCGTCGAGCACGGTGTGCGGACCGGCGGCCAGCCAGATGTCGAGCGTGGTCAGCAGCGTCCGCAGTGTCGGCTCGATCGCCTCCGGGTTGAGGCCGAGCGACACCGCTCGCTCGCGCAGCTCGTCCGGGAAGTCGGCCTCGCGCAGCGCGACGTTGAGGCCCACTCCGACGACGGCCCAGCGCGCCTGAGGGCGGCCCTCGACGAGGATCCCGGCCACCTTGCGGCCGTCGATCAGGACGTCGTTGGGCCATTTCAGCCGCGCCTGCGGGCCGGCGACCTCAGCCACGGCGACGCCCGCCACCAGTGGCAGCAGCCGTGGCGGCTCGCGGATGATCACCGAACACAGCAGCGCCCGGCCGGCCGGCGCGCTCCACCTACGGCCCTGGCGACCGCGGCCCGCGTTCTGCTCAGTGGCGGTGACCACTGTGCCGTGTGGAGCGCCGGCGGCGGCCAGCTCGCGTGCCCGGGTGTTGGTCGAGTCGGTGACGCGCAGATGCAGGCGCGGATGCCCGAGGGTGGCGCGCCGCGTCTGGGCACGGTGCTCGTTCACAGGGGGCGGATCCGCAGCTCATCGTCCACCTTGAGTCCCAAGCGGGTGGCGGCATCTCCGTGGCTGACGGCGAGAGCCAGGCGGCGCTGGGCGTCCTCGTAGAGAAGCAGCTCACCGGCAGCGACATCGGCGAATGTGCGCACATACTGAAGCCGCCCCTCCTCTCCGGCCGCGCTGCTGACGCCCACCGGATGGCCGAGACGGAGGCCGCTGCCCTCGAGGTCCTCGTGGCCGGCGTCGAGCTGGAGGTTGCCGAAGCGGTCGACATGGAGAACGTGGGCGACCAATACACCGTCCTGGAGGAACGGCTGGGGCAGCTCGAGGGCGACCAGATGTGCGGGGTCGAGAGGGTCACCGACGGCGGCCAGCGGCTCGCCGGCGGCCAGCCGCGCGGCCACCGGGGCAAAGATGTCGCGACCGTGAAAGGTGGCTGACACAGGCTCGAGCCGAAAGGGTGACCTGGCGATATCGACCGCCTGGACCACACCGCCGGCGCGCTCCGCCGCGGGGATGAGGAGTCCGTTGTCGGGGCCGACGAGCTGTCTCCCGTCGGCGGCGCCGAGCGCCACCGCCCGCCGCTGGGCTCCGACGTCGGGGTCCACCACGGCCAGGTGCACGCCCACCGGCAGATAGGGCACCGCGTCGGCCAGGACCAGCGCGCCGGCGCGGATATCGTGGCGGGGCACCCCGTGGGTGAGGTCAATGACCCGGGCCTCGGGACAGACGCCGGCGATGACGGCGTGACAGACGCCGACAAATTCGTCCTGCAGGCCGTAGTCAGAGAGGAAGGCGACGACCGGCGCGCGGCTCACGTGCTCTCGGGCTCTGCGGGAAGTTGCACAGTGAAGCGGGCTCCGGACGGGCTCGTGGCGGCGGTGATGTCGCCACCGGCGGCCCGGGCCAGACGCCGGGCCAGGGCCAGGCCCAGGCCGGCACGGGCCTGCGACGGATCATCGTCGCCGTCGCTGTGGCCAGGCTCGAAGATCGCCTCCAGCGGCGTGGCGGCGATGCCGGGACCGTCGTCAGTGAGCACGCACAAAACCCTACCGTCGTCGCGTTCGAGTCTGACCGACAGGGCGTGGCGGGCATACCGGCACCCGTTCTCGAGCAACGGCGCGAGGATCCTCTCCACCAACCCGGATTCGACCGAGACTCGGACCGGTCGTGGGTAGTCGGGAGCCTCAATGGCCACTCCTTCGAACTCGGCCAAGGGCCGGCACGCGATCACCGCCGCGCGAACGCCGCTGCGCGCGTCCGACGACGCTCGGGAGCTCGACTGGCTTCGGGCCGCGGTCAGCAGTGTCTCGATCGTGGCGCTCATCTGGCCGGCGGTGACCAGGATGCGCTGGAGTCCGGCTCGCTGCTGGTCGGCGTCAGGCTGGTGGCGGAGCGCGTACTGAGCCTCAGCCGCGACCTGCGCCAGCGGCGTGCGCAGCTCGTGGGCCAGCTCGGCGGTGAGGCGCTGCTCACGGCGCAGGCTGGCGGCCAGCCGCTCAAGCAGCCCGTCCAGCACGGCGGCCAACCGGGTCAGCTCGTCGTGGGGGGCGCCGAGGCCAAAACGGCGGTCAAGGCTGTGCTCACTCCAGGCGGCGGCGGCGGCGGTCATGTCCGCCACAGGGCGCAGGGCCCGAGAGATGAGCCATCCGGTGCCGACGGCCACGGAGGTGAGGATGAGCACGGCGAGGATGATCGAGGCGATGAGAGCTGTGCGCGCTGTCTGGTGGGCTGAGCGCAGGGAGACCGCCGCCACCACCGTTCCCACGCGTCGCGCACCGTGCAGGACGGGCAGTCCGTACAGGCGCGTAGCGCCGTCCGGGGCTTCGGTGAGTCGTCGCGCACCGGTGGTGAGCGCGGCCGCGGACCGCTGCACGGAGGCCGAGGCGAGCGGACGCTCGAGCACGCGGGAGCCGCTGAACACCCACACGGGAGTATCGATAGCGGCCCGGTCGGGAGTTTCGCTCAACCGCACGCCCCGGCCGCTGACCGACAGCGCGGCCAGTTCCGCTGTTGCTCGCGCCTGGGCCAGGCTGCTGGCCTGCCGGTCCAGCCGGCCGGCCAGAACCAGGTTGAACGCCACCGTGAGCACCGCGACGACGAGTGTGATCGTGCCCACGGCGGCCAGCCACAGCCGTCCCCGCAGCCCGATCCGCCGACCCCGCGGGAGACTCATCGCAGCCGGTAGCCGTGCCCGTGGACGGTGATGATCGTGGGTGCCTGGGGAACGTCGCGCAGCTTGCGCCGCAGGCGGGCGATAAATACGTCGAGGGTGTTGTCGTGGACCACGGCACCATGTGGCCAGGCCGCCGCGGTCAGCTCGCGGCGGGTCAGGGCCCGCCCGCTGCGCCCGGCCAGGGCGGCCAGGAGGCGAAACTCGGTGGGTGTCAGCGGCTGAGTGACGCCACCGCTCGAGATGGTCAGCTCGGAGGGGTCGAAGGTCAGGCCATCGAAGGTCTGCTCCGGGACGCTGCGCGCGCGCCGCAACAGAGCCTGCAGGCGAACGGCCACCTCGGCGAGATCAAACGGCTTGGTTACGTAATCATCGCCCCCCGAGTGAAAACCGCTGATCCGGTCGGTGAGGGCGTCACGCGCCGTGAGAAACAGCACCGGGGCATCGATTCCGCGCGTCCGCAGCGCCGAGCAGACGTCACGACCGTCAGCGTCGGGGAGGCCGATGTCGATGATCAGGGCGTCGGGCGATCGCCGCAGCGCCTCACGCATCAGCTCGTGACCGGTAGCGACCGCCGTCACGCTGAACCCGTCGGACTGCAGGCTCCGGGCCAGGACGTCACGCAGCCCGGGTTCATCCTCAACGATCAGGATGGTTGGCTGCACGAGTCCTAGTATGTCCGCCGAGGACTCCGCCCGGCGGATCTATTCAGGACATATTCAGCTGCAACCGGCACGTTCTGCTGATGTCCCTCGTCCGAGCCGGACAGCTCTCACTAGCCCTGATGTTCTCGGCAGCGGCTACCGCCTGCGGCTCGGGCGGGTCACGAGTCAGGCCTGCGCCGGGTCCCGCCACGGGGACGGCCTCATCGCAGGCCATCCCGACACCGGCCGCGGGCTCGCGGGAACGAGTCATCACGCTCGGGCGCTCGGTGCAGGGACGACCGATCACGCTCTGGGTGCGGGGCGCAGGCAACGCGCCGCGGCGAATCCTCGTTGTCGGCTGCATCCACGGCAGCGAAACCGCCGGGATCAGAGTGGCCCGCGCGCTGGTCACGGGCCAGACGCCGGCCGGCTCGACGCTCTGGGTCATCCCCGATCTCAACCCCGACGGCGTTGCGGCGCGGACGCGCCAGAACGCTCACGGCGTGGACCTGAACCGCAACTTCCCGTTGAACTGGCGCCCCCTCGGTGCGCGCGGGGACCAGCAATACAGTGGTCCGCGGCCGCTGTCTGAGCCCGAGAGCCGGATCGCGTACCGCCTGATCCTGCGCCTGCGGCCGGCGATCACGATCTGGTTTCACCAACCGGAGGGGGTCACCGACCAATCAGGCGGATCGCTGAGCATCGAGCGCCGCTTCGCCGCCCTGAGCGGGCTCCCGCTCCGGCGCCTGCCGCGCTACCCCGGCAGCGCGGCCGGCTGGCAGGATCATCGCCTCCCCGCCACCACGGCCTTCGTCGTCGAGCTTCCCCCCGGGCGTCCGTCAGCGGCGGCGATCAGGCGCTACGCGCGGGCTGTCCGCGTTCTGGCGGCATCGGCGTGAGTCCTGCGTCAGCGCGCGACACCGCTCGCGAAGGGCACTGGGTCAGGGGGGCGCCGCTCCCGGGACGCCCCCCTTGGGGCACGGTCTTACTCCTGACCCTGGAACTGGTGGTCGACGTTGGCGCCGGCCGGATCCCGGTGGCCGCCGGGACCGTCGGCCTCTGCGCCGGCCGTCTCTGTGCCGGAGGCCGACTCGCCTCCGGATTCGGCCGCCGTGCCGGTGTCTGGAGCGCTCTGGTCACCGGACTGGACATTGTCGCCGTCACTGGCAGTGCTCACCGGCTGGGCGGTGTTGTGCACCCGGCGGTGCTTCACGGCGTGCCTGGCCTTCGCGTGGCCGCTCTGGGCGGAGGCGATGGCTGACCCGCCCAGGGCCAGGGCGGCGAGGGCGCCCAGGGCCACCGCGGTGGTGGAGAGGCGTTTGAGCATTGACGGGCTCCTTTCGGTTGTTTGCGGATCCGTCGCGGCTAAAGCTAGGTCTGGGGCATGAACCATCGATGAACGGTCATCGGGCCGTTCACGAAGCGCTCATGTGTGCCTCGGCCGGGAGGGAGATCCACACGTCAGCGCCGCCGTCGGCACGGTTGGCGGCATGCGCCTGGCCGTCGTGAGCGTGCGCGATCCCGGCCACGATGGCCAGTCCGAGGCCCGAGCCTTCCGTGGTGCGTCCGCGGTCGGCGCGGCTGAAGCGCTCAAACGCGCTGGGGAGGAAGTGAGGAGCAAACCCGGGTCCCTCGTCGCACACGTGAACCTCGACGACGCCGTCGGTGCTCTGTGTGGCCAGCGCGATGGTCCCCGCGCCGTAGCGCAGCGCGTTTTCCACCAGGTTGGCGAGGGCACGCAGCAGCCCCTCGCGGTCGGCGTGCAGAGTGGTCTGGGCCTGGTCGCTCCACACGATCGGGCGGCCCTGCCGCGCGGCGGCGGCCTCGAAGCGCTGAGCCGTCTCGCCAAGCAGCTCGCGTGTGATGACCGACGAGCGGACCGGCTTGGGGCTCTGGTCGCTGCGGGTCATGGTCAGCAGGTCGTCGGCGAGCTGGGACAGGCGCTCGCTCTCCTCGCTGGCCGAGGACAGGGCTTGGCGGATCTCGCTCGCGCCGGTCCCGGCGCGCAGCGCCATCTCGAGCTCGGTACGCAGGACGGTGAGCGGCGAGCGCAACTCGTGGCTGGCGTCG
Source organism: Solirubrobacteraceae bacterium (assembly GCA_034665145.1). Classification (GTDB taxonomy): domain Bacteria; phylum Actinomycetota; class Thermoleophilia; order Solirubrobacterales; family Solirubrobacteraceae; genus Palsa-465. The sequence continues at coordinate 21,327 of JAXDGI010000008.1, read as the reverse complement.
GCCACGAAGGCTCGCTCCCGGGCATACGCGGCCTCGTTGCGGGCCAGCATCTCGTTGAGGGTGCGGCCAAGCCGCCACAGCTCGTCGCGCGAGCGGGGCAGCGGCAGCCGGCCGCCGCCGTCGCTCAGCGACAGGGTTTCCGCCCGGCGGCGCATGGACTCCACGGTGCGCAAGGCGATCGTGCTCAGCAGGTAGCCGACGCCGCCCGCCAGAAGCAGAGCGCCCACCCCACCGAGCGCGAGCAGCGTGGCCAGAACGCTCAGCGCGTGGTCGCGGTTCGTGAGCACGGTGCCGACCACGGCGACCTCACGCCGCCCGTCCTGCCCAATCACGGGCGAGGCCAGCAGGCGCGCCGGTTGCCCGACGCCGGGCGCGCCGCGACGCTCCAGCGTGATCGCTCCGCGGGCAGCTCGAGCCACGACGCCGGGACCGAGCAGGGGACGGGAAAGGGGCGGGGTGAAGTCGATTACCTGCCCCGCGCGCAGCAACTGTGCGAAGCTCGCCCGGCGGCTGGCCAGCCCGGCCCCGCTCTCGCGCAAACCCGTGTCGGACTGGGCGATGAGGACCCGGACCGCGTCCACCTGCGAGCGCAGGCCGCGGTCGATCGTGCGATTCAGCTCTCCGGCGAAGCGGAGATACAGAAACAGACCGGTCAGGCCAAGGACAACGCTCATGGCCAGCACGAACCCGACCGTCAGCTTGACCCGGATCGTCACCGGCCGCAGATGCGGCCGGCGCGGGCGCTCGCGGATCATGCCGGTCCGCTGGTCAGCCGGTAGCCGCGCCCCCGGACCGTCTCGAAGGTCTGGGTCCCGGCCGAGCGGTCGATCTTGTCGCGCAGGCGAGCGATGTAGACATCGATCACGTTGGAGCGGTTCTCGTAAGCACCGTCCCAGGCGTGTTCGAGGAGCGTGAGCCGAGTGAGGACCTCATCGGGACGGCGCATGAACGTCTCGAGCAGAGCGAACTCCTTGCCCGACAGGATCAGTTCGCGCTCGCCCTGCCAGGCCCGCCGGAGGGCGGGATCCAGCCGTAGCGCGCCGACCTGAAGGACCGGTGGTCGCTGTACCGGCACGCGGCGGACGAGCGCTCGGAGCCGGGCGAGCAGTTCGGCGAAGGAGAACGGCTTGACGACGTAGTCATCGGCGCCGGCATCCAGACCGGCAATCCGGTCTGTGATCGCGTTCCGCGCGGTCAGCATGAGGATCGGTGCCCACACCTGCTCGCTGCGCAGCCGCCGGCACGTCTCGTAGCCGTCGATGCCGGGCAGCATGACATCGAGCATGATGCCGTCGTATTCGGTGGCGCCGGCCATCCACACGGCGTCCTCGCCGCTGGCCGCCACGTCGGCGGCCATCCCTTCACGCTCCAGGCCGCGCTGGAGGAGCGTGGCCAGCTTCACCTTGTCCTCGACGATCAGAAAGCGCATCGGATAGAACAGTCGGTGGCGCACCCAGCCACCTGGCTCACGGCTCGCGCAGCACCTCACCGAGGCGCAGCCGCGCGAGCGCTCGCGCGGCGATGGCGACCGCGACCACCGAGGCGATGATGGCCGCGCCGTACAGGCCGCCCAGGTATCCCCAGGGGATGGCCAGGTGATCGGGCGGCGGATCGAACACGTGCTGGAGCATGGCCACCAGCATCTCGGCGAGGAGGAACCCAAGGCCGGTGGCGAGGATGATCGACAGCACGAGGACAAGCGCGGCCTCGGACCAGAGAAAGGCTCCGATGCGGCGCAGGGGTGCGCCCACGGCGGCCATGGTGGCGAACTCCTGGCGGCGCTCGGCCATGGCCAGGGCTATGAATAGGGCCATCGCCGCGGCGGCCAGGCCGATCGCGAACACCTCCTCGATGTCGCGTACGCCACTGAGGTCGACGGTGGCGATTGTGCTGGCCGTCGTCACCGACTGCTGGGCGATATTGGTCACTGTCGTGCCGTAGCGCTGGGTGGCGGCAGCCACGCGAGCCGCGGTACCGGCGGGGTCTGAGCCGGCCCGGGCAAAGATCGTGTTGGGCCCGGGCCCATGGTCGTGGGCCTGCAGGTACTTCAGGTTGGCGACCATGAACGAGTCCTTGGGCGCCGATGGGAACTCCTGCACGACGCCGACGACGTGGAAGGGGACGGTCTTGAACCCGCCGGTCCGCCGGTCGAGCACCCGCAGGTTGAGCAGATCACCAAGATTGAGCGAGTAGTCGGTGATCGTCTCCTTGGAGACCAGGATGCCGTCGGGCCGGTTGCGCAGGCGCTGCATGATCTGCGCGGCGCTTCCGCCCAGGAAGTAGGCATCGTGCAGGGTCGTCGCCCCGCTCAGCGTCGCGGCATTGACCCCGTAGGTGTCCTGGAGATCGGGACCCACGTAGGCATAGGAATGATCGAGGGCGGTGGTCGCCTGAATGCCGGGGACCCGCGCCACGGTCTGGGCCAGGCCGGCCTGCTGCACCCGCCCGGGGGGCGCGCTCACAGTGACGTCTCCGCCCAGCGTGAGTTGAGCGTCGGCGGTGACCTGCTGGTCATAGGTGGCCGTGAAGACGCCCAGGCTGACTCCGAAGGCGAGCAGGAGTCCGACCAGCACGAGGCCCCGGTTGATGGCCGGCCCGCGCCGTCCGGCGCTGGCCAGCAGCAGCCCGCGCCAGCTGGTCGCTCGCGCCCCGGTCAGGCCGCGCGCCAGCCATCCGACCATGCGTCCGCGCAGTCGCACCAGCAGCAGCGTGATCCCGATCCAGAGCAGGGCGGGGGCAAAGAACATGTACACGGCCAGCGACAGCGTGGGGTTGGAGTCCGGACTGACGACGGCCGAGAATCCGGTGCTGGCGGTGAGCCAGTAGATCAGCCCGCTGAGGATCAGGGCCACGAAGTCCAGTCCTATGCGCCGCCACAACGGTGAGCGCTCGCGCTGGACCCCGCGTCGGGCGTCGGCGATCGAGGTCCTGAGCGTCCGTACCGCCGTGGCCAGCCGTGCGGCCGCCGCTCCGAGGATGGCCAGCACGATGCACACGGCCCCGGTGGCCAGCATCCGGCCGGTGGTCAGATGCACGCCGCCGGTGACCAGGGTGTCGCCGGCCAGCACGGCCAGTCCGGTTCCCAGCAGTCCGGCCAGGAGCCCGACGAACAGGCTGTCGAACAGGGCCAGCGAGATCACATCCCGGCGGCGCCCGCCGCGCGCCAGCAGCAGAGCCAGATCACGCCGGTCGCGCTCGGCACTGCCCAGCCCGGCTAGATAGACGAGACCCAGAGCGATCAGGGCGCCGGGCAGGGCGAGCATGATGTACAGCGCCTCGGCGTAGAGGGCGTCGCCGGCGGCGGTGTTGAGCTTGTCTGAGAGGTTGTCGACGAACTGGATCTGACCGGTGAGAACCCGCTGTACCCGGTTCTTGGCCTGGGAGGCCAGCGCCAGTGCGTTGGCGGGACTGCCGCTCAGCGAGCGGGGGTCGAGCTGGGCCTGGACCTGCCATTGCACACCGTTCTGGGCCCCGGGGATTGCGCTCGAGCCGACGTTGGCGGCGGTCAGGCTGCGCAGGGTGGGCGCGTACCGGGTCGCGAACGTCGTCAGGGGCATCAGGGCGACGTTGGCCGGCGGCTGGGCGGCGGCCGGCCCGAGCTGGGGGTTGAGCGGCTGAAAGACGACGTCGGGATGCAGCACCAGGGCCACGCCGGTGACCCGGAAGCGTTGCGGTTTGGCGGTCGGCCCGGCGCGCAGGGTCACGAAGTCCCCGAGGCGAGCCTGCAGGGTGGAGGCCATCTGCTGGTCGAGGACGACGCCTCCGGGGGCCAGGTTGCCCTGGAGCAGCCGGTAGATGTGCAGGTGGCTGGCATACCCCGGCGGCACGGCCAGGACTGCCCCGGCGCCGGTGTTGGTCAGGCCGGCGGGACCGCTGTGGGTGGCGTCCACCAGCGGCGCGGTCGCCGTCGCGCTGGCCTGCTGGATACCGGGCTGCTGGCCCACCGCGCTGGCCAGGCGCAGGTCGGCGCTGTAGGAGGACACCGGACCCTGCCAATCGAGGGGAACGCTGCGGACCGCGCTGGCACCCATCGTCTGCAGCGAGTTGCCCACGAACAGCAGCATCGCCCCCAGCAGAGCGGTGGCGGCCGACAGGACCAGGACACGAATCAGCGTCTGCCACGGAGAGCGCCGGGCGCTGGCCAGGGCGAGGCGGGCTGAGACTGTCATTGGGCCACCGGGATGTCGGCAACGATCTTGCCGTCCGACAGTCCGACCGTTCGTCCATAGCGCGCGGCCACGTTTTCGTCGTGGGTGGCGACGGCGACGGCAAAGCCGAATTCGTTCTGGGCGGCGTCGATCAGGTCAAGGACCCGCCGACCGGTGTCCGAGTCGAGCTGGCCGGTCGGCTCGTCGCAGAGCAGCAACTCGGGCTCCTGAGCCAGCGCGCGGGCGATGGCCACTCGCTGGGCCTCACCACCCGACAGCTCACTGGGGAGGGCGTCGCGCTTGGCATCCAGCCCGACCAGGCCCAGGAGCTCGGCGGCCCGGTCGGCCGCCGCCTCGGTGGCGCGACCACGCTTACCCTCGGAGTCGCGTTCGGCTCGGGCCTGAACGGCAAAGGCAAGGTTCTCAAAGGCGGTTAGGTGGGGCAGCAGGTTCACGCCCTGAAAGATGTAGGCGATCCCCCGCGCTCGGACCGCGGCCCGGGCGGCCTGGTCGAGCGTCGAGAGCGGTCGTCCCCGCCAGCTGACCTCGCCATCGGTGGGCGCGACAAGCCCGCCGAGGACGTGGAGCAGGGTGGTCTTGCCCGAGCCCGAGCGCCCCCACAGGGCCACGCTTTCACCGGGGGCAACCTCGAAGTCGACACCGTCGAGGGCTAGGACCGCGGCTGGGCCGCGTCCGTGCTGGACGCTGACCGAGCGGCAGGTGACCAGGGAGGTGGCGATCTCGGTGGTACTCATGAGCTCACCCGGCCATCGGCCATCTCGATCACGCGATCGGCGCGACCGGCGACCGCCTCGGAATGAGTGACGACAACCACGGTGCTGCCGTGCTCGGCCCGCAGCCGCTCCAGCGCGTCGAGGACGGCGGCTTCGTTGGCCTGGTCAAGCTCACCGGTGGGCTCGTCGGCCAGGACCAGGGAGGCGTGCCGCGCCGCGGCGGCGGCGATGGCGACCCGCTGCTGCTCTCCGCCCGACAACGCCCCCACGCGATGGCGGCCACGATCACCCAGGCCCAGCTCGGCCAGCGCGGCTGCCGCGGCCGCGGCCGGACGGCGCTCGCCGGCCAGGCGCAGCGAAGCGGCCACGTTGTCGTGCGCCGACAGGGCCGGCCACAGGTTCTCGCGCTGCAGGATGAGCGCGATCTCCCGCGCCCGGACTCCGGCCAGCGCGTCCTCATCCATCCGGGCGAAGGAGCGTCCGAAGAACCTCACTTCCCCCGCGGAGGGGGTGTCCAGGCCGGAGGCCAGGTTCAGCATCGTGCTCTTGCCGCATCCCGACGGCCCGAGGACGGCCACCAGCTCGCCCTCCTCGATGGCCATCTCAAGCCCGCGCAGGGCCACCGTCTCCACCGGCCCGGAGCGGAAGATCCGGAACACGTCGTGGAACTGCAGCGCAGGGGGCTTGACCTCCTGCGCAGGAGCTTTGGGCTCGACGTAGAGGCTCTTTAGCTCCATTTCCAGCTCCGGGCGATGCGCTTGTAGGCGTCGACATTGTCGACCCCCTTCGGGGTGGCCAAATCGACCGTCGCCACCTTCCCGTTATGCGCGTAGACATAACGGTCGACGAGCAGCTGAATGCGCTTGGCGGTCACCGGATTGGGCGCCGAGATCGTCGAGTAGCTGATCTTGATCACCCGCGCTCCGCCGATCTGCAGCGTTGACGCCGGGCCGACCGTGAGCGAGGGCCTGCGGGCCTTCTCCGCGTCCAGGGCGGCGGTCACCGAGGCGGGAGTGGGAGCGGGTCCGTGGCTGACCACGGCCCGGATCACGTTGTTCTTGGCCGAGAACACGACATTGCTCCCCGTCGCCCGCTGTGCCCACCCCTCGGGATAGGTGAGGCTGTATCCGCCCTTGCGGTTCGAGTAGGTCAGGTACACCTGCGTGTCGGGAATGTCCCCGGTTCCGGTGGCCCGCACCTCAGCCGACAGGGCTCCGGCGGTGGCGCCCTGCCCCGACGAGCTGGCCGTGGAACTCGATGCCGCGGCGCTCGAGGTCGAGCTCGCGGCCGGAGATGCGGAGGAAGATGTGCTGGAGCTGCCGCCGCAGGCGGCCAGGAGGAGGGCCGCCATCACGGCGACCGGGGCTGCAGAAACAGGTTTGGAAGGCATGGCGGCGAGCTTGCCGCACTTGACCTGACGCTCTCCTGAATGAGCGCCGAGGCTCAGGCGGGAGCGGGGTCGGCCACGCGCCCGCTACAGACGCTATGGAGCAGGACCCAGAGGCCGGCAAAGATCACGAGGTCACCCACGCTGAGCACATTGCCCAGCGGGGCAGGGCCAGGCACCGGGATGATGTCGCCGAGCCAGAGAAGGTGGGCGTGGGCCACGTGAGCCGAGTTCTGAAAGCCGCTTCCGGTCCGCAGCCCGGCGAGCCGCTGAGCGCTGGCGGCCGCGGGCATGACCCCGCCGTTGGCCGCGATGACCAGGGCATTGGACACAGCCCCGGCGGCGAGGAGTCGGGCCCCGGGAAGCCGGCGGTTGCCCCACAGAAAGAGGCCGGCCAGGGCGTACGTGGCCAGGTAGACCGCGGCGTGGAGGAGCTCGCTTCCGCCGGGGGCGACGGTGATGATCAGGACTTGAAGGGCCAGGGCGGCGATCGCCACCCAGCCGTGGCGCACGTCGATCAGGCCAAGACGCGATAGCCGCCCTCCCCGCAGGGGAACGCTCACGACACAGACCAGGGCCGCCAGGACCAGGATCATGCCGCCTCGACGATGCTGATCACCGGGGCTCCGCCCTCCTCGCCGGGAGAACGGGAGCGACGCAGCCACTGCGTCGTGTCCTGCACGGTCATCGGGCGGCTGATGCCGTAGCCCTGAGCCACGTCGCAACCGAGATCGCGCAGTTGCTCGAGGGTCTCGATCTCCTCAACGCCCTCGGCCACGACGCGGAGCCCGAGGTGGTGTCCGAGATCGATGGTGGAGCGGACGATCACCGCCGCGCTTGAGCCGACCTCCATCCGGCTGACGAAGCCGCGATCGATCTTGACCTCGGAGACAGGGAGATCGGCCAGATAGGCAAGTGAGGAGTACCCCGTGCCGAAGTCATCGATCGAGATCTCCACGCCGCCCTCGTCGAGCTCGGTGAGCACCGCCCGCGCCACCACGGGATCGGCCATGAGGGCACTCTCGGTCACCTCGAGACGCAGCAAGCGCGGGGGAATCTCATAGACCGTCAGGGCCTGGCGCACCCGCGCAGCGAAGCCCGGGTCGATGAGCATGCGGGTTGAGACGTTGACGGCGACACTCACCTCGACGCCCATCTGTCGCCACTGGACGATCTGGCCCATGGCCAGATCGAGGACCTTCTGGGTGAGCGGCTTGATGAGACTCGTGTGCTCGGCCATGTCCAGGAACGCCCCCGGAAGCAGCAGCCCCAGGTCAGGGTGCTGCCAGCGGACCAGCGCCTCGACGCCGGTGACCCGACCGGTCCCGAGATCGAGCAACGGCTGGTACCAGACGACGATCTGATCGGTCTCCACCGCCTGGCGAAGGTCCGCGGTCAAAGCCAGCTTGGCGGGGCTGTTGTGATCGTGGCGCTCGTCGTACGCCGCCACGCTGGCGTGAGTCTCCTTGGCCCGGTACATGGCGACGTCGGCCTTCTGCAAGAGGGTCTCGAGGTCACGCCCGTCGTCGGGGAAGCTGGCCACCCCGACGCTCGCGTCGGTTTCGACCACGAAGTCCCCGAGTTCGAAGCTCGTGCGCAGATCGTCGCCGACGCGGCGCGCGAACTCGAGCGCCGCCTCGCCTGAGACCTGGGTAAACACGGCGAACTCGTCACCGCCGAGCCGGGCCAATGCGTGCTCGTCGCCGACGCTGGCGCGCAGACGCTCGGCGATGCGACGCAGGAGCTCGTCCCCGTAGCGATGGCCGAGCGTGTCGTTGACCTCCTTGAACCGATTGAGGTCCATCAAAAGGACGCTGGCGGGACGACTTTCATCCTCAAGGACGGCGTTGACGGTGTCATGAAAGGCGATCCGGTTCGGCAGCCCGGTGAGCTGGTCGTGATGCGCGGCATGTTCGCTTCGGGCCGCTTGCCGCCCGGCCCGGTAAATGGCCGTCATCGGCAGTACGAAGAGCGGGATGAGGGCACTGGAGTAGGCGGCGGCAGCCGCCACGATCGGGGCCAAGCACAGCAACACCCCGCCGCTGACGGCGGTGAAGCCAACGTCCTTGCGGAAGTAGCGGCCGAGCGGGGTGCCCTGGTACATCGCGACCGCAGCGCCAACGACGCCCGCGTTGACGACCACGAAGGCTGCCGCGCCGAGCAGGATGATCGGGACATCCGCGCCGCTGAAGGGTCGTCCCGCGTCGGGGTTGGGCATCACCGTGAACGCCGTGATGGCGGCCGAGGCGGCCGCCAGCGACAGTCCGTACTGACCGAAGTTGAAACGGATGCGCCACCAGGCCTTGCGGACGGCGAGATCCTGAGCCAGCGACGCCACAAGCTGGGACAACAGGGCGGGGCCAAGGCCGCCGAGGACCAACACGGCCAGGGAGAAGGAGGTCGATACGGTGATCTGCTCGTCACCGCGGCGCGGGATGGTGACCGGGAGCAGCTCCCCGAGCAGGACCCCGGCGGTCAGCATCGCGTAGGCGACGGGATGCGCGGTGATGTAGCTAAGGCCGAGACGCCCGCGCAGGACGACGAGCACGCCAGCGCAGGCGAGCACGGTCGCGGCGGCAAAGCGGCGGGCGGTGATTTGGTGGCTCATGACGGGCCAGACCGGGCACGCACCGGTGCGGAGACCGGTGCGTGCCCTGAACTGCGGCTCGCGTCCGGGCTAACCGAACTTGTGTCCTGCTCCGGACTCGACAACCAGGGCGACGATCGCGGCCAGCGCCGTGCACGCCCGGTAGACATGGAACTTCTTCATGTGTGACCTCCCGGTGGTGTGGCTCTACAGTGAGCCTCTTGCCCCTTGTCGGCAGCGCAGGGCAACCTCGTGAGCGCGATAGACGGATATCCGGCCTGTCCGTCCAGGCGGCGACTGAGACAGCGCCGCGCCCACGACGGCTACCGAGGCGTGGCGCCCGGAACGGGACGAAGGCGATCAGGCTTGGGCATCGGTAAGCAGCGCGCCGATCAGGCCGTCGATGTCGTGTTGCTCTGCCTCCACGGACGGCTCGTGGCCATGCGCGCGCAGCGTGTCGCTGGTGACGGGCCCGATGCTGACCAGTCGAGTGTCGCGAGAGAGCACGTCACCGGCGCTGGACAAGAAGTACCGCACGGTGGAGGAGGAGGTGAAGGTGACGTAATCGGCCGCGGCCACGGCGGCGCGCTGAGCATCGGTGAGTGGTTCGGCCACGGTTTCATACAGGGGCAGCACGTCGACGTCGGCCCCCCGTGCGCGCAGAGCATCGGGCAGCACGTCGCGGGCCTCAGCGGCTCGGGCGACGAGGGCCCGGCTCACCGGGAGCTCGGCAAGCGCCAGCACGAGGCTCTCGGCCACGAACTGCTCGGGGACCACGTCGGCGACCAGCCCGTGGTGGCCCAGCGCACGGGCCGTGCCCGGCCCGATCGCGGCCAGCCGCGCCCCGGCGAAGGCGCGGGCGTCCCGACCGGCGGCGGTGAGGCGCGCCCACAGCGCATCGACGCCGTTGGGACTGGTCAGGCAGATGAGGTCATAGCCGGCCAGATCCGGGGCCGGCCCGTCCAGCCGTACGACGCGGATGGCGGGAGCCTCGACGACGTCGGCCCCCAGCTCGCGGAGGCGGGCGGCCAGGCCGCTGGCCTGAGCCCGGGCTCGGGTCACGGCCACGGTGCGGCCAAACAGCGGCCGGGACTCAAACCAGGCCAGCTGCGAGCGCAGAGCGGCCACCGCGCCGACGAGAGCGATGGCCGGGGCGCGGATGCCCTGCGCGCGGGCCACCTCCGCGATCGTGGCCAGGGTCCCCGTCACGACGCGCTGCCCGGGCAGCGTTCCGCGCTCGATCACGGCCACCGGCTCAGACTCGGGGCGACCGCTCGCCGTCAGCCGCTCGGCGATCGCCGCCAGACGCTTGACGCCCATGTAGAAGACCAGTGTGCCTGGGAAGGCGGCCAGCGCCGCCCAGTCGAGCGCGGACTCAGGCTTTCCGGGATCCTCGTGCCCGGTCACGAAGGCCACCGCGCTGGCGGCGTCGCGGTGCGTGACGGGAATGCCCGCGCAGGCCGAAGCGGCCACGCCGGCGGTGATCCCGGGCACGATCGAGTACGGAATTCCCGCCTCTCGCAGCGCTTCGGCCTCCTCGCCGCCGCGGCCGAATACGAACGGATCGCCGCCCTTGAGCCGCACCACCTCGCGACCGGCAGCGCCGTGCTCGAGCAGCAGGGCCTGGATCTCGGCCTGCCCGAACGAGGGGCCCCCGCCCTCCTTGCCCGCGTAGATCAGCTCGGCATCGGGGCGCGCGCCGTCCAGCGCGGTGACCGGGATGAGCCGGTCATAGACGATGACATCGGCGGCCGCGATCAGCTGCAGCGCACGGGCGCTCATCAGACCCGGATCGCCCGGGCCCGCTCCGACCAGGTGCACTGTCACGCCGGCCCGCGCCCCGCACTCACGCCGCCAGCTCCCGCTCGGCCTGGGCCAGCAACTCAGCCGCGCCGGCGGCCAGCATCCGCTGGGCGCACTCGGTGCCCACCGATCCGCTCGCACCGGTGAGGTGATCGGTCAGCCAGGCCGAGCCATCGGGCACGCCGACCCAGGCGCTGAGCTCGAGCTGATCGCCCCCGGCCACGGGCCGGGCATACACGCCGACCGGCGTGTGGCATGACGCCCCCAGCGCGCGCACAACCGACCGCTCAGCGGTCAAGCAGGCCATGGCGAGTGGATCGCAGACCGGGGCAAGGACCGTGTCGTCGAGCTCGCCGGCCCGGCCCTCGAGGGCCAGGGCACCCTGCCCGGCGGCGGGCACCAGCCCGGTGAGGGCGCCCCCGCACTCGCCCGCTCGGCCGAGACGCTGCAGGCCGGCCAGGGCCAGCACCAGCGCGTCAACCTGGCCGTCGGCGAGCTTGCGCAGCCGCGTGTCCACGTTCCCGCGCAGCTCCACCACATCGACATCGTCGCGTACCGCCCTGATCTGAGCGCGCCGGCGAACGCTGCTGGTGCCGATCCGAGCGCCGGGAGTCAGAGCCTCCAGCGTGTGCGCCCCGCAGATCGCGTCGCGCGCGTCGCCGCGTTCGGGCACGGCGACGATCTCCAGGCTGGGATGGAGCTCGGTGGGAACGTCCTTGGCTGAGTGCACGGCGAGATCGATCCGGTCATCGAGCAGCGCCCGTTCGAGCTCGGAGACCCAGCGGGACTTGTCCTCGATCGCCGCGCCCCGGTCGCCCAGCGTGGTGATCGTCACGATCTCCACGGGGACGGCAAGGCGGGCGGCCACCCACTCGGCCTGAATCAGGGCGAGTGCCGAGCCCCGCGTACCGATCCGCATCAGTCCGGGCGCGAGCCACCCTGCGCAGCCGTGCGCGACTGCAGCTCGTGGACCTCGGCCACCGGACCGGGGGGGGTGCGCGCGGCGGTTTCCTCCGGGGTACTGAGCCCGAACAGCTCGCGAATGAGGGCCATTCGGGCGTGAACGCGATCGTCGCGCATGTTCCTCATCCGCACCGTCGGCTCGTGAAGGAGGCGATTGACCACGCTGCGGGCCACCGCCTCGATCCGCTCGAGATCGCGGGGGGAGGCCGATTCCCACTTGCCGGCATTCTCGCCCACGACGAGCTCGGCGATGTCGGTGGCGTAGGAACGGAGCGCCGCCAGCGTCGGAAGCACTTCGAGCGAGCCGAGCCAGGTGGCGAACTGCTGGATCTCCTCCTCGATCACCCTTTCCGCGTTACGCGCCTCGACCAGGCGTACCTTGCGGTTGCGATCCGCCACGGACTGCAAATCGTCGATATCGGCCAGCATCACACCCTGGACCTCGGCGCAGGCGGCGTCGACGTCGCGCGGGACGGCGAGATCGATGAGCAGCATCGGCCGGCCGCCGCGTCGCTCCATGACCTCGGCCACCTCGCCGACCTCGAGCAGCAGATGCGGCGAGGCGGTGGCAGCGACGACGATGTCGCACTCGACGAGCGCATCGGGAAGCTCATCGAGGCGGATGCTGTGGCCGCCATAGCGGCGGCCCAGAGCGAGCGCCCGGTCGCGCCGGCGGTTGGCCACGAAGATGGGGTGCCCGCCCTGGTCGGCCAGCGCCCGCGCGGTCAGCTCGCTGGTCTCCCCGGTGCCGATGATGACGACCTCCCGGCCGTCGAGGCTCGGCCGGCCCGAGGACGCGCGCCGCGTGCCGCTGGGCGGGCGCAGAGGGCCCAGCTCGGCCAGCCGCTCACGAATCAGGGCGACGGCGACGGCGGGTAGGCTCAGTTGGCGCTCCCCGATCGCCGTCTGGGTCCGCACCCGCTTGCCGGTGGCCAGGGCGGCCCGGAACAGGCGGTTGGTCAACGGGCCGGTGGTGTCCAGAGCGAGCGCACTCTCGTAGGCGCGTTTGACCTGACCCTGGATCTCGGCCTCGCCGACGATCATGGATTCCAGCCCCGCGACCACACGGAAGAGGTGCCGGGCAGCGTCGCAGTTGCGGTGACTGTAGATGGACTGGGCCAGCACCGTGGGACGGATTCCGGCCTGGCGGGCCAGCATGGCCAGGACGGTGCTCTCGGCTTCCATGGGGTCGCCCACGACCAGGTAGAGCTCCATCCGGTTGCAGGTGGAGACGGCCACGGCTTCGTAGACATCGGTGGCGCCGCGTAGCTCGCGCGTGAACTCAGCCGCACGCGTTTCGGGAAGAGCCATCCGCTCACGGACCTCGACCGGCGCCGTCTTGAAGGACACGCCGATCGTGAGCAGTTCACTCATAGCGCCGGCTCGCGCTCGCGCTCGACGGCGTCCTGAGCGGTCCGGGCCGCCTCGACGTCGCGCTGCAACTCGGCCAGCTCCCGCTCGATCCGCTGCGAGCGCATGGCCATGATCGCCACGTAGACAAGGATCAGGACCAGGAACACAATGTAGGCGCCGGCCACAAATTTGCCGCTCTGGCCGAGCGGGATGGCGGGTGCGGCGGCAAGCACGGAACTCATGATGGCGCCGCGCTCCGGCCGACGGGCCGCACGGCATCCTCGCCGAGCAACGTCCGGCGCAGGCGGCGGACCTGAAAGCGGGTGTTCTTGGTCGTCATCTCGAACTTCCAGAGCGTGGCAAACAGCAGCGCGATACCCACCAACGAGACTAGGAAGGTGAGCCGCATCGCCCCGGGCAGGTTGCCTCCCCCCAGGGTGAGCACGCGGGGATGGACGTACTGCTGCGCGAGGCGCACGGCGATGAAGTTGAGGGGCACGAAGGCCCCGGCCACGACCGAGAACACGCTCGCGTAGCGCGACTGACGCTCGGGATCCTCGATCGAGAAGCGCAGCGGCTGGTAGGTGGCAAACAGCAGGAGCACGATCAAGAACGACACCAGCGTCGGCTCGTTCCACACCCACCAGTGCCCCCATGAGGCCTTGGCCCAGATCGAGCCGGTGATCAGAGCGCCGACGCCGAAGATCAAGGCCATGTGGATGGCCACGTAGGAGCGCAGGTCCCAGTGGCGCTCGCCGGTGCGCAGATAGCCGATGGCCAGGACCCCACCGATGATGAAACCGCACAGGGAGACGATCGCCAGCGGCACATGGAGATAGAAGATCTTCTGCACGAAGCCCTGGTCGGCATCCAGTGGCGCGTAGAAGAAGATCAACACCAGCGCGGCGGCCATCGTAATGATGGCGGCGAGTGCGAGGCCGCGGAGCCCCTTGCCATAGGTCATCGAGGGCAACAAGTGCTGTCAATCCTCCAAGAGGAAGTCGAACACTGCGTAGGCCAGCAGTGCGAAAACCACATCATAAAGAGCCAGGATGGCCAGCCACCGGCCCGGGGGTGACCCAGTGGAGTGAACGGCCAGCAGCGGCCCGGCGGCTCGCGCCGTGGCGATCAGCGCAGGGATCAACAGTGGCAGCGCAATGACGGGACCGATCAGGTCCCGGGCACGGGTGTGAACTGCGATTGCCGAGACGAGCGTCCCGATCACCGCCAGGGCGGCGTCGGCCAGGGCCAGAACGAGGATCAGGCCTGGGAGGGCCGGCCCGAGAGGCGGTCCGAGGAGGAACAGCGCGAAGGCCGGGACGGCCACGACCTCGAGGATGGCCAAAAACAGAAACAGCGCCGTGGCCTTGGCCAGGAGCATCGCCGAGCGATCCACGGGGGCGAGGAGGAAGGCGTCAAAGCCGCCCTGCTCGCGCTCGGCCACGAACAGCCGGTTGATGCCCAGCATGGCCGCGAACAACAGCGTGGCGGTGAACACGCCGGCCGCCAGCTGGCCGTCGATCGTGGTGCGGTCCAGGCCGAAATGGAAGATCACGAAGGTAACCAAGGTGAGCAGGACCATCGCGGGCACGGTCTCGAGCGTGCGCAGCTCGAGCCGCAGGTCCTTGCGCAGGACGATCAAGGCGGTTCTCATCGGTAGAGCTCCCGCACCCGCTCCCCGCCGAACTCCTGCGCCGGCCCGGCGAAGACGACATGGCCGTCCTTGAGCGCGAGCACGGTGTCGGCCTCGGCCAAGGCGGCCTGCGGATCGTGGCTGGTGAGAACCCGTGTCCGACCCGATCCTCGCCCGATGAGCGGTTCGACGATCTCAGCCGCGGCCGGATCGAGGTTGGCCCGCGGCTCATCGAGCAGCAGCAGCTGGGGATGGTGGAGGACCGCGCGGGCGATGGCCAGACGCTGAACCATGCCCCGGGAGAGGAGGCGCACCGGGTCCTCGGCCCGGCGCTCCATGGCCACCGCGGCCAGGACCTCGCTGACCCGTTCGCCGCTCACCCGGTGCAGGCGGGCGTGGTAGTCGAGGTTCTCCCGGCCACTGAGCTCGCGGTAGAGCAGCGGCTCGTGGGCGAGCAGGCCGATCCTGCCGCGCACCGCCCAGGCCCGGCGCGGCAGCGGCTCACCGAACACCTCGACCTCGCCGCTGTGCGGGCGCAGGAGCGCGGCCAGAATCCGCAGCAGCGTGGATTTGCCGGCACCATTGCGACCGAGGACGGCCAGCGTCGTGCCGGCTGGGACCCGCGCCGACACCTGGCTCAGCGCGACCCGCTCACCGAAGTAGCGGGCCAGGCTGCGCAGCTCAATGGCCGGGCGTTCGCCGTCCACCCTCGCGCTGCAGCGTGGCCACGGCGTGCTCGAGCGTCGGCGCGATGACTCCAAACAGCTCGCCGATCGCCTTCGGATTGCCGGGGAAGTTGACGATCAGGGTGCGGCCGCAGATGCCCGAGACACCGCGGGTCAGCAGGCCCATCGGCGTGTGCTTGAGCGCCTCGGCCCGCATCGCCTCCGCGAATCCCGGGGCGTTACGGTCGATGACGGCCAGGGTCGCCTCCGGGGTCACATCGTCATCGGTCAGGCCGGTGCCACCGGTGGTGAAGATGAGCGCGGCGCCCGCCGCCGCCGTCCGCCGCAACCAGTCCTCGATGGCCACCCGATCATCGGGCAGGACGTCGCGGACCACGACCTCGGCGCCGGCCGCGATGGCGCGCTCGGCCAACGCGGCGCCCGAGCGGTCCTCCGTGTCGCCGGCGGCCACCGAGGTGGAGATCGTCAATATGGCGGTGCGCATGGCCGCGACAGCATAGGCTTCGCGGTGGTGGGTTTCGTCGGCGGCTCCCGGGGCCGCCGGGGGAGTCAGTCCCACTGAGGGCAGTCCGGCCAGGGGGTCAGCCCCACTGGGATCAGACCCGCCGGGGGTCAGTCCCGCTGCCAGTCGCCCGAGCGTCCGCCCGATTTGGCCAGCACGGCGACCGAGGCGATCTCGGCGCCGCGCTCGACACCCTTGACCATGTCGTAGACGGTCAGCGCGGCGACCGACGCGGCCGTCAGGGCCTCCATCTCAACGCCGGTCGGGCCGGTCGTCCGGGCCTCGGCGATGAGCTCGATGGTCCCGGCCGCGGTGTCGATCTCCCCCTCCACGCCGACAAACGACAGGGCCAGCGGATGGCAGAGCGGGATCAGCTCCGACGTGCGCTTGGCGGCCTGGATGCCGGCGATGCGGGCCACCCCGAGAACGTCGCCCTTGGGCGCGTTTCCGTCGGCGACACGCTGGGCGGTCTCCGGCCTGACACGAACGACCGCCCGTGCCCGTGCCGTGCGGCTGGTGGCCGGCTTGTCCGCCACATCGACCATCCGGGCCTTGCCGTCGGCATCGAGGTGGGTCAGTTCGCTCCCGGGTCCGGGGATCATCCGGCTCCGACTGAGGGTGCGTGGGCCAGTCGCGCGGACTCGATCAGCTCACGCACGCCGTCCACGTCCCCCTCGCGCAGCAGCGCGATCGGGTCGGGATCGCCACCGACGATGCCCTCGAAGAAGGCCTTGCGGTCCTGGTAGGTGGGCAGCGTCGACTTGGCCCAGCCGCGGGCGTCGTTGAGCATGACCGCCAGCTGGGCGTAGGGCTCGCCGAACAGCTCGGATATCTCGCGCTTCATGCGTTTGGCCAACGCCGGCGAGGCCCCCGCCGTCGAGATGGCCACGGCCAGCGGGCCGGTGCGGACGATCGCCGGCAGGATGAAGTTGCACAGCGGAGGCACGTCGACCACGTTGACGAGCATCGCCCGCCGCTCGGCGGCGTTGAAGACGCTGATGTTGACGTCGGTGTCGTTGGTGGCCGCGATGGCAATCAGCGTGCCATCGAGGTCATCCTCCCGAAACTCGCGGCGAACCCACTCGATTGAGCCCTCCAGAGACAGGTCGACCAGCGCCGGATGGGCCTCAGGCGCGACGAGGGTCACGCTGGCGTCGCAGGCCAGCAGCCCCTCGACCTTCTCCAGCCCGATGTCGCCGCCGCCCACGACCAGGCAGCGCCGCCCCGTGAGCCGCAGGCAGGCGATGTAGAACGGCGTGTCGAGCATGTCCCGGACACAGCTCTGATCGCAGATCCCCTTGCGGAACTGACAGACACATTCCTTGCCGGCGTAGGCCTGAGCGGGCATGAAATAAGGGTAGTGGGTCCCTCCGCCCGGCACGCGGGGGCCCGGAGACAGTGTCAGCGCCGGATCGCGTCGCGGGCCAGCCGGGAGCCCAGCCGCAGCAGCGGCCGCGCCCCCGAGCGCAGGGCCGCGGCGCGGATGGACGGGCGTCCGTAGAGAATCGCCGCGCTCTGGCGCAACGCGCGCCCCAGCGTCTCGTCGTACGGGTGCCACCACGGGTCGCGAACCGTCGAGGGTTCCCACACCCGCAGCTTCACGTTCACGCACTCGTAGAGACCGAACTTGGAATGGGTGCGACCGAGACCGGATTCCTTGACCCCACCCCAGGCGAGCTGGCAGGCGCCGTGACTGAACATGTGATCGTTGATCCACACCATCCCGGCCTCAAGCTCGCGGGCCAGGCGCTCGCCGCGACCGCGGTCCGAGGTCCAGACCGACGCCCCGAGGCCAAACACGCTGTCGTTGGCCAGGGCCACGGCCTCATCCTCGGAGTCCACGACGATGATCGGCAGCACCGGACCGAAGATCTCCTCGCGCATGATCCGCATGTCGTGCCTGACGCCGGTGAGGACGGTGGGCGCGTAGAAGTCGCCGCGCAGGCCGGCCGGAGGTTCCGCCAGCGGGCCGCCGCACTCAAGCCGGGCACCCGCGGCCAGCGCATCGTCGACGAGCTCACTGACCAGGGCATGCTGCTCGGCCGACACCATCGGCCCGATCTCGGTCCTCCAGCCCAGCGGATCGCCGACCCGCAGCGACTGGGCGCCGCGCACGACGCCGGCGATGAAGCGGTCTGAGACCTCACGGACCACGTACACCCGCTCGATGCCGGCGCACGTCTGCCCGGCGTTGGCAAAGCCGCCCCACAGCGCCCCGGCCACGGCGTGCTCGAGGTTGGCGTCGGCCAGCACGATCATCGGGTCCTTGCCACCAAGCTCGAGCACCGACCCCTTGAGCTGTCGCGCACAGGCCTCGCCGACACCGCGCCCAGTCTGCACCGAACCGGTGAAGAAGATCTTGGCCACGCTCGACTCGACCAGGGCCGCGCCGGTGCCTGGCCCGTGGATGACCCGGACGAGGCCCTCGGGAATCCCCGCGCGCTCGAACACCCGACCGATGCGCTCGCCGATCAGCGGCGTGAGCGAGGCTGGCTTGAGCACGACCCCGTTACCGGCCATGAGAGCCAGCGCGACCTCCCCGAAGGGAATGCTCCACGGGTAGTTCCAGGGCGCGATGACGCCGATCACGCCGAGCGGTTCGTAGGTGAAGGCCGACTGCTTGGTCTTGAGAAACAGCTGCGGCATGTCGACCTGCTCGTCAGCCAGGATCTCCTGACCCTCCCGGGCGATCCAGTTGAGCGCATCGATCGTGGGCAGCACCTCCATGGAAAACGCCTCGTTGCGAGGCTTGCCCTGCTCGGCGACGATCAGGTCGCGGATCTCATCGGACTCGTCGATAATGACCTGGGCGGCGCGCAGCATGTAGCGGGCGCGATCCGGCAAGCGCAGCTGCGCCCAGATCGGCTGCACCTGGGCGACGGCCTCCACGACCGCCTGGACATCCTCGGCCGCCGTGACCGGGACCGAGCCGAGCAGCGCGCCGCTGCTCGGGTTATCCGATGGAAGCGAGGCAACTTGCCTGGTGGCGACCATGGGCCGAGAGGCTACTGACTGGCTGGCCAGGTGGGGGCGGGCCGCCGGGTGTGGCCGGCTACGCCGCCCGGGTGCGCCGCAGCGCCTCCGCGCGGCCGATGAGCGCGTCGGAGAGCAGCCTGTCCAGGCCGTCGGTCAGCTCTCGGTCGACGACGAGCGTCTTGGGCGTCGCACCGGGAGCATCGAGGTCGATCGCCCCGAACCCGATCACCGTCTCGACCGATCCGAGCAGCGCGGTGGCGGTGATGGCCAGCTGGCGCCGCGGATCGGCGCGCAGCAGGCGCGCGAGGTCCAGCTCGGCCTGCGCCGTGCCCTCGCGGCGCAGCAGCGACTCGATCGAAGCCAGGTCACGCTGCCGGGTGAGGCGTAGGCGGACCCGCGGACCGCGGGCCAGCGTGTAGGAACGGGCCAGGAGGGCACCGGGATCATCGGCGAAGGCCATTCCTACAGGGTAGTAGCTTCGCCTCGGAATTCCTGTGAACGCCTGGTTACGGGGGGTTTTTACCGGATGTACGACCCCGTCCGCGCTCGATCTCAGCGTGGCGTGCGGCCAGCTCCGATTCTGCGTCGTCGGGGGCATAGAAGCGTGCGCCGGCCGCGGCGTCGGGCAGCAGCTCCTGCCCGGACAGATGGCCGGGCCGGCGGTGAGGATTGTCATAGCCTCCGTCGCTGCGCGTGGAGGAGCGCAGGTGGGCCGGCGGCGCAGCCGCTCCGTGCTCGGCGATATAGGCACGGGCCGCGAGCACGGCGCGCTTGGCCGCATCTGATTTCGGAGCCAGAGACAGGTAGATCGCCGCCTGGGCCAGGGCGAACTGGCACTCGGGCAGCCCGACGTGCTCGACGGCCGCCGCCGCGGCCGTGGCCACGGCCAGCGCCTGCGGGTCGGCGTTGCCGATGTCCTCGGAGGCCAGCACGACCATGCGCCGGACGATGAAGCGGGGATCCTCACCCCCCTCGAGCATGACCGCCAGGTAGTAGAGCGAGGCATCCGGGTCCGATCCCCGCGTGGCCTTGATCCAGGCCGAGATCGTGTCGTAGTGACGGTCGGCCTTGCGGTCATAGAGCAGTGCCCGGCGCTGCAGGGCGTCCTCGGCGTGGGCCAGCGTCACCGGCTGGTCATCGCCGGCGGCCTCGCAGGCCAACTCGAGCGCGTTCAGGGCCGAGCGGGCATCGCCGCCCGATCGCTCGGCCAGGAACTCGAGGGCGGCGCTCTGAACCCGGCCGGGCTCGCCGCAGTGGCCCGCGGTGACGGCGCGATCCAGCAACCGGCGCACATCGGGTGGGGTGAGCGGGTCGAGCTCGTAGAGGTGGCTGCGCGAGATGAGAGCCGAGTTGACCTCGAAGTAGGGATTCTCCGTCGTCGCCCCGATCAGGATGATCAGCCCCTCCTCGACGGCGGGGAGCAGAGCGTCCTGCTGGGCCTTGTTGAAGCGGTGGATCTCGTCCAGGAAGAACACGGTGCGCCGGCCGCCACCGCGCAGGCGCTCGCGCGCCCGTTCGATCACCGCGCGCACCTCGGCCCGGCCCGCGGCCACCGCGCTTTCCTCCTCAAAGGCCGCACCGGAGGCATGGGCGACGAGCCGAGCGAGGGTTGTCTTGCCGCTCCCGGGCGGTCCGTGCAGGATCATCGAATGCGGATGGCCCTCCTCGATCGCCCGGCGCAGCGCCGAGCCCGGGGCCAGCAGCTTCTCCTGCCCGACCAGATCATCGAGCGTGCGCGGGCGCATCCGGGTGGCCAGCGGCGCCCCCTGGACCGGAGCCTCGCCCGACACGCCGGCGCCGGCGCCGTCATCGAAGAGTTGGTCCATGACGTGAGTATGCCCCGGCACCGAGGGGCACCGGCGGCGATCCATGCTGTGCGCGTGCGCAGGCGTCTGCGGCTTATCGGCTCAGGGCGGCCAGCACCTCGGCGTGGAGCAGTCCGTTGGTCGACACGCCGTCCCCCCCGTCGGCGCGCTCGGCACCCTCTAGGTCGGTCAGCCGTCCACCGGCCTCGCGGACCACGATGAGAACCGCGGCCAGGTCCCACACCGACACGCCGGGATCAACGGCGATTTCGGCCGCGCCCTCGGCCACGAGCATGTGCTGCCAGAAGTCGCCGTAGCCGCGCGTGCGCCAGCAGCGGGCGCTGAGCTCAAGCAGGCCGTCAAGGCGCCCCTCACCCTGCCAGCTGTCGTAGTCGGAGAAGCACAGCTGGGCGGCGGACAGGTCGCGGATCCGTGAAACCCGCAGCGACCGCGTCACGCCGTTCTCGCGAGCCCAGGCGCCGGTGCCCCGGGCCGCCCACCAGCGGCGGTTCAGAGCGGGCGCCGAAACGACCCCCACGCTCAGCTCGCCATCCTCCTCCAGAGCAACGAGGGTGGCCCACACGGGCACGCCGCGCACGTAGCTCTTGGTCCCGTCGATCGGGTCGACGATCCAGCGCCGGGCCGACCCGGCGCCCGCGCTGACGCCGTATTCCTCACCGACCACCGCATCACCGGGCCGGGTGGTGGCCAGGTGCTCGCGCACGGCCCGCTCGACGGCCCGGTCGGCCT
>JAXDGI010000007.1:0-110166 GCA_034665145.1 Solirubrobacteraceae bacterium | reverse complement strand
CGCATCACCATCTGTCGTGGCTCGACCCCCACAATGAGCGGCGGTTCACGGTCGTCGGCTCCAAGCGGATGGCGACGTTCGACGATATGGCGATCGAGCGCAAACTGACCGTCTACGACAAGGGGTTCGACGAGGACGCCCGCACCTACGGCGAGTACATCACCCGCAGTGGGGACATCTTCTCCCCCCGGATCGGCAACGTCGAGCCGCTCCGGGTCGAGTGCGAGCACTTCGTCCGCTGCGCCCGCGAAGGTCTGACCCCGCGCTCGGACGGGACCAGCGGCCTGCGTGTGGTCCGCGTGCTGGAGGCGCTCCAGGAGTCGCTTGAGGCGTCACGGAGAGAGCCCGTTGTCGGTGATCGCTGAGGGGGCGTTCGTCGACCCCGAAGCTGTCCTGGCCGATGATGTCGTCGTCGCCCCGGGAGCCGTCGTCCACGCCGGCGCGGAGATGGGGAGCGGCTGCACCGTTGGCTCGGGGGCGGTGATCAACTCCGGCGTGGTGGTCGGCGCCAATGCCCTGATCGAGGAGGGCGCGGTGCTGGGCAAGCGCCCGCGACTGCGGCCGGGGTCGAGCGCGGCCGGGTCGGTGCTCGGCGCACTCGAGGTGGGCGATGACGTCACCGTCTGCGTGGGTGCCGTGCTGTACGCGTCGGCCCGGGTCAGGGACGGAGCGATCATCGGCGACCAGGCCTGTGTGCGCGAGCGCTCGGTCGTGGGCGTGCGCACAGTAGTCGGCCGGGCCTCGACGATCGACTTCGACTGCGTTGTCGGCGACCGGGTCTCGATCCAGACCGGGGTCTACGTGACCGCGTTCTCAGTCGTCGAGGACGACGTGTTCCTGGGTCCCGGCGTCACCACCACCAATGACGACACGATGGGCCGGCATCTCCGGGGCTCGGCCCTCACTGGTCCCGTGTTCCGCCGGGCCTGCCGCGTGGGCGGCCGCGCTGTGTTCGTTCCCGGCGTGGTCATCGGCGAGGAGGCCTACGTCGCCGCCGGCGCTGTCGTCACGCGCGACGTCGAGGCGCGCACGGTGGTCATGGGTGTGCCCGCCCGGGTGGTCCGGCAGGTGCCCGAGGCGGATCTGCTCGAGCACTGGACCTAGCCGCCGCCTTCTTGCGCCTCCGGCGTCCGTGGCCGCGGGGACTCCGCCCGGCCCCGCCGTGCTGACCCTGTGGATTCAGCCGGCGTGCTGTGCGTGACGCCGCGAGGCGGGGCTCGGGCGGACCCCGCGACCCCGCCCGCAGCTGTGCAGAGAAAGCCTCGGGCTCGGCGCGCTCTCTCAAGCCGAGGGGCGCGTCCGTCGCCCCGGCGACCCGCCCGATCCGCGGCGGCCAGGCCGGACAGCGGCGGCGATACGTGCGCCGCCTCGCGCGCTTTCGGCCCCGCTAATCCGGCTTCGGACGTACGCTGAGCACGGCGGCGCACGATCGCCGCCGTCTGCCCCGGCCGTGAGCCAGAGCTAGGACGGAGCGACGTCCGCGGCGGTGATGGCGCTGCCTTCGGCGCCGGCCATCCAGATGACCTGGTCGCGCGCCGGGCCGGTGCCCACGAGCGCGATCGGGACGTCCACGAACTCGGACACGAACTGCAGGTACTCGCGGGCCGCCTCGGGGAGGTCTGACTCGGACTGGCACTCGCTCAGGTCCCCGTCGAAGCCCGACAGCTCCTGGTACTCGCCGGCCGCGTGGTGGAGCACCGTCTGGTGATAGGGGAAGTAGTCGAATTCCGCGCCCTCGGCACCGCGGTAGCGGGTGCACACGCAGAGGCGATCAAAGCCGGACAGCACGTCGAGCTTGGTGATGGCCAGCGCGGTGAGGGAGTTCAGCCGCGCGGCGTAGCGCAGGGCGACGAGGTCAAGCCAGCCCACTCGGCGCGGGCGTCCTGTCGTGGTGCCGTACTCGCCGCCCTTCTCACGGATCGCGTCGGCCAGCTCGCCGTCGAGCTCGGTCGGAAACGGTCCTGCCCCCACGCGGGTCACGTAGGCCTTGGCCACGCCCCACACCTCGTCGATGTCCTTGGGGCCGACGCCGGCGCCGATGCAGGCTGCGCCGGCCACGGGGTTGGATGACGTAACGAACGGATAGGTGCCGTGGTCGATGTCGAGCAGCGCACCCTGGGCGCCCTCGAACACGACCATCTCATTCTGATCAAGGCGCTCCAGGACGAGCCGCGAGGTGTCGGCGATGAACGGCTCGAGCACATGGCCATAGGTCAGGTACTCGTCGGTCATGGCCTGCAGGTCCAGGGCCGGATCCTTGGCGAACGGGCGCAGGCTCAGCCGCTTGGGCTCGAGCGCGGCCACGATCTTCTTCTTGAGGATCTTCTCGTCCAGCAGGTCCTGCACGCGGATGCCCAGGCGCGCGGCCTTATCGGCATAGCACGGGCCGATGCCGCGCCGGGTCGTGCCGATCTGAAGCTTGCCGAGTTTGGCCTCGCCCGCGTGGTCGAGCATCATGTGGTAGGGCATGATCAGGTGAGCGTTGGCGGAGATACGCAGCGCGCGGGTGTCCACGCGCCGGCGGCGCAGTTCGTCCAGCTCGTCGGTAAGCACCTTGGGATCGATGACCACCCCGTTGCCGATCACGCACAGCTTCCCGGGGTGCAGGATGCCCGACGGCATCAGATGCAGCTTCCAGGTCTGGCCGTTGCGGACGATCGTGTGCCCGGCGTTGTTGCCGCCCTGGAAGCGGACCACCGCATCGGCCCGCTCGGCGAGCATGTCGGTGACCTTCCCTTTGCCTTCGTCGCCCCACTGGGCGCCCACGATGACTATGCCTGGCATGACCCGATCCAGTGTACGTGGGGTCCAGACCGCCGTGTCCGTCCCGCTCCACCCGGCGCACAGGAGCCGGTCCCACGTCGCCGCTCGCCCGGGCGCTCGGGACTCGCTCGGGACTCGGCCAACCGTTGACACCCAGCAACGCTAGGTATAGGATACCTAGGTATGAGATCCGAAGCCCTCAAGGGTCACTTGGATGTCCTCATCCTGGCCGTGGTGGCCGACCGCCCGCGGCATGGCTACGCGATCATTGAGGATCTCAAGCAGCGTAGCGGCGGCTCGCTGGACCTGCCCGAGGGCACGGTGTACCCGGCGCTGCATCGCCTCGAGGCGGCGGGCTTCCTCTCCAGTGCCTGGGGTACTGAGACCGGGCGGCGCCGTCGCGTCTATGAGCTGACCCGGCGTGGTCGCCGCGAGTTGGGTGTCCGCCGCAGCGAGTGGCGCGCTTTCTCCCGAGCCGTGGAGGCGGTGCTCGGCAGCCGGATGACCCAGGTTCCCTCGGTACTGGCCACCCCTGACGGCGGGCCGAGGCGCGCGTGAGCTACCGCGAGAACCTCCACCGCGAGCTCACTGACGTCGGAATCACGGGGCGCCTGCGCGCCCGGATCCTCGAGGAGATCGACGATCACCTCCAGTGCGCGCCCGACGCCGACCTCGGCGACCCGCAGCTGATCGCGCGCCGGTTCGCCGACGAGCTTGGCACCACCCGGGCGCGGCGGGCCGCCCTCACCGCGTTCGCCGCCCTTGCCTTGGCCGGCCTCCTGTTCGCGGTTGCCTTCCTGTCCTCACCTCAGCCGGTGTTCGCGGGCAGCCCCGCGGGCGTGAGGTGGACTTTTCGGCTGGCCGGCGCGGTCGGCGCGATCGCGCCCCAGGTGGCGTTCGTGGCCGGCGTACTCGCGGTCCTGCGGGCGCTTCGCCGCCGCACGACCACGATCGTGGCGGCGGCCGAGGCGCGCGTGATCCTGCGCCGAGCCACGGTCGGGGTGACAATGGGCGTCGCCAGCATGGTCAGCCTCGTCGCGCTGGCCCTGGAACTCCATCCCTACCTGGCCGGTTGGTGGGTCACGCTGACACTCGTCTGTGCGGGAGTGGGAGGGCTGGCTCTGCTGGCCACCGTTCCAGCCCTCCTCGCCGCCCGGCGGCTCCCGTCGCGCGCTGAGGGCCCCGCGGGCGACATGTTTGACGACATCGGTGCGTGGCTGCCGCAAGGTCTTGAAGGCCGGCCATGGCGCCTGGCGCTGATCGTCGCCGCGGGAATCTTTGTCCTCATGTCAGCCGCCGGTTGGATGGCTTCCGATGGCTACGACGGCATGCTCCGGGGCCTCGCCGATGGGCTCCTGTGTCTTCTTGGCTTCGCGACCCTCGGCCGCTACCTCGGCCTCTGGTCACCGGTCGGCCGCTGACCACCGCGGCTCGCTCCGACGCCCGGCTTGGCTAACGTGCGCCCGGTGAGTGCGCTGCGTCCCCTGCTCCGCGGCGCCCTGCCGGCGGTTCTGTCCGCCCTGGTCCTGGGTGCCTGCGGCGGTTCGAGCTCCACGTCCAGCTCGGCTCCGGCTGCGCAGACGAGCGCCAGCGGGTCGGCGCCCTCTTCGGCCAGCACGACCAGCTCGGCCACCGCCGGTACGAGCACAACCGCCGGCACAGGTTCGGCCAGCACCACCAGCGCGGCTCCCACCGCCGGCGCGGCCGCCGTGTCCGGATGCCCCACGTCCAGCCTTCACCTCGCCTTCGTGTCCGGCCAGGGCGCCGCCGGGACGGCCTTCATGACCTACGCGCTCATCAATTCCAGTCACACCACCTGCACGCTGATCGGCTATCCGGGCGTCTCGATCCTCGACGCCGCCGGGCGTATCGTCCAGCACCCGGCCCAGCGGGGCGGGATCCAGACTCCCACCCGGGTGCGGCTGGTCACGCTGCCCGCCGGGCGCCAGGCGCGCTTTATCGTCACCAGCAGCGACGTGATCCCCAGCCCCGGCTGCTCGCACGCCTTCACCGGCACGACCCTGCAGGTCTTCCCGCCCAATCAACGCCAGGCGCTGAAGCTGCCGCACTCTGGCCAGTTCTGCAACCTGCACGTCGGCCCGGTGCAAGGACCTCACTGAGCGGCCAGGGCGCGAGGGTCGAGCACGCCACCGAGTCCGTGCGCCGCGTCCACCGGGCCCACCCGTCTGCTCAGGCCGTGCGCCGCGTCCACCGGGCGCACCGTCTGCCTCAGGCCGTGCGCAAGTCCATCCGATGATCGTGTCCGAGCAGGGGCAGCTCGTCGCACATCTCGGTCAGGCGCGAAACCGTCCGGGCGGTGATCTGCGTGCAGAGCTGATCGCGATCGACGATGTTGGTGGTGATCACGATCGAGCGCTCGTCCTCGTAGCGACCGTTGACGATTGAGTAGAGCTCCTCCAGCACCCACGGCGTCGTCTGCTCGGCGCCGACGTCGTCGATGTGGAGCAGATCGACGGTGACCAGCTGCTCAAACAGGTTCACGTGCGAACCGTTGTCGAAGGTTCGGCGGATCTCGCGCAGCAGTTGGGGCAGCGAGTAGATGGCCACCGAGCGGCCGGTCTTCAGCGCCGCCTTGGACACCGCCATGGCCAGCGTCGTCTTTCCCGTCCCGGGCGGGCCCATAAACCACAGCCCCCGACCCGCCTCGAGATGGTCATCAATGCGGTTGGCGAACGACCGCACTTCTTCAATCACGCGTCGCGGCTCCATGTCGGTGATCGGTGGCCGGTCGAAAGCGACGTCGCGATACCTCCGGGGGATCACCGCCGACAGGCTGCGGGACTTGGCCCGGGCCACCCGCTGCGGTCGGCAGCGACAATCAAAGGCGGTGTTGGTCGCCGCGTCGTACTGAAACCCGGTGCCGTCGCAGAGGCCGAAGGGGCACTCGTCACTCACTGGGCGAACCGCTCACCGGCGTAATTCATGAACTTCGGGTACTCCTTCTGGAAGGTGAGCACGACCTCGCCGACCGGCCCGTTGCGGTGCTTGGCGATGATGATGTCGGCCTCGCCGGGGCGCTCGGAGTCCTTCTCGTAGTACTCCTCGCGGTAGATGAACATGACCAGGTCGGAGTCCTGCTCGATCTGCCCGGACTCGCGCAGGTCGGAGAGGATCGGCTTCTTCTCGCCGCCGCGTTGCTCGACGGCACGACTGAGCTGTGAGAGGGCGATCACCGGCACGCCGAGCTCGCGGGCCAGACCCTTGAGGCCGCGGCTGATCTGGCCGACCTGTTCGACGCGGCTCTCGACCCGACCCTCGTGGCGCATCAGCTGCAGGTAGTCGATGATGATCAGCCCCAGGCCGCCCGGCAGCTTCCCGTGCAGGCGGCGCGACTTGGCCCGGACCTCGAGCACGCCGGTATCGGAGGAGTCATCCACGAACAGCGGCGCCTCGGACAGGCGCTGACAGGCCTCGAGGATCTTCGGCCAGCGCGACTCGGCCACCTTGCCCCGGCGCAGATCCTCCCCTTTGATCCGGGCCTGGGAGGCGACGAAGCGCTGGGCGAGCTCGGACTCGGACATCTCGAGACTGAACAGGGCGACGGCCTTGCCGGCCAGCACGGCGTTCTCGGCCATGTTGCAGACCAGCGCCGACTTTCCCATGGACGGCCGGGCGGCGAGCACGATCAGGTTGCCGGGCTGAAAGCCGCCGGTCTTCTCGTCCAGGTCCTTGAAACCCGACGGGGTCCCGGTCAGGGCCGTCTTGGAGACCGACAGGCGGTGCAGCTTCTCGGTCTCCTCGTCGAGGATGTCGGCGATCGACCGGATTTTCTTCTGCCGGTCGTCCTGGGCGACCTCGAGGACCGAGCGCTCGGCCTTCTCGACCAGATCGCGGGCGGGGGCCTCGCGCGAGAGCACGCTGGCCTGGATCTCATAGGAGGTCGTCAGCAGCGCTCGCATCTGCGCGTTGTCGCGGACGATCCGCCCGTACTCACGAGAATGCCCGGCCGCCGGCACCCAGCCCGACAGCTCATCGATGATCTCCGCGCCGCCGATCTCGTCCAGCTTGCCGTTCTCACGCAGCCTCTCGGCGACGGTCAGATGGTCGATCTTGCGGTCACTCTCGTAGAGCTGGAGCATGGCCGCGAACACGGCCCCGTACTGCTCGCGGTAGAAATGCTCGGGACGGAGCTGCTCCTCGACCAGCAGCGACTGGAGGTGACGCTCGTCGAGCAGGACGGCACCCAGCACCGACTTCTCCGCCTCGAGGTTATGGGGGGGGACGGCAATGTTCTGTACGGCGCTCATCGGTCACCCGAATATAGGTTCGCGACAGGCGTCTGCGCAGAAGTCCTTCCCGCACACTGCGAGGTCTTTGTTGCGCCCCTCAGATCCCGGCCGCGGCGCTCTGCGGATCGATGAGGATCTTGGCGTGGACCTCGGGATGGCCCAGGGCGTCAAATGCCGAGTCCACACCGGCCAGGCCCACCGTGCCGGTCACCAGCGGCGCGGCATTCACCTTGCCCTCGGCGAGCATGTGCAGGGTGTCGCGGAACTCGAGCGGGCTGTAGCCGACGACGAAGCGAAGGTCGAGCTCCTTGTTGATGGCCATCGCCGGCCGGATCATGTCCTCACCCATGCACACGCCGACGACGACCACGCGTGAGAGCAGCGGCGCCGAGCTGACGATGCCATCGATCACCCCCGGCAGCCCGACGCACTCGAACACGACCGGACGCCTGAGCGCGACGCCCAGCCGCTCGATGGTGCGCCACACGTGCTGCCAGGGGACGGGGAGGCGTCGGAGTTTCTCCATCGTCCCGATGGTGAGATCGACGGCGGCCGGGAGGGTTTTGAGGTAATCGTCGTCACCGACCGCAAACGGCGAGTCCTCGGCCGGATCGACTGTGATGTCCGCGCCGCAGGCCGAGGCCAGCCGCCGCCGTGCGGCCGAGAAATCACTGGCCACGACGGTGCGCACTCCGCGCGCCTTGAGCAGGCAGATGACGGCCAGTCCGATCGGGCCGCACCCGATCACCACCGCCACATCGCGCTTTCCGATCTCGCTGCGCCGGACGGCGTGCCAGCCGATGGCCAGCGGCTCGGTGAGCGAGCTCATCTCCGGGGAGAGGCGGTCGGGCACCGGCATCATCAGGGACTCCTGGACGACGACGCGCTCGGCGTAGGCCCCCGGGGCAGCTGTCGACAGTCCCGTGGCGTGCACCGCTTCGCCCCGCCTGAGCAGGGGGAGAGCCACCACGTGGTCGCCCCGGGAGAGCTCGCGGCGGCAGCCCGGGCCGTACTCGGCCACCCGTCCGGCGAACTCGTGCCCGAACACGACGCGTTGCTCGGAGCGCATGAAGTCCTCGTAGCCGAGCTCGCCCATCATCCCGGCCATCTCGTCCGCGTGGTGGCGGGCGTGGAGATCGGAGCCGCAGATCCCACAGCGCAGCACCTCGAGCAGGACCTGTCCCTTCTCCGGCTCGGGGTCGGGCACATCCACGACCTGGAGCCGCGCGGCCTGACAGGTGACCGCCCTCATGCCGCCCCCAGCCCGGGTTCGCCCGCGCGCAGCCCCGTCCCTTCCTCGTTTGCTGACGCCAATGAAACTTTCATGACCGTAACTAACGGTACAGTAAGTTCTGCGTCATGGCGCCCCACCCCCGCACCTCGCCCCGTCGTAGCGCCGCCGCACGACGCGAGCAGCTGCTCGACGTGACCGCCCACGCCCTCGGTGAGAGCGGCTTTCACGGCATCTCAATCGAGGCGGTGGCCAGCGCCGCCGGCGTGACTCGAGCCACCGTGTACCTCCATTTCCGCGACCTCCAGGCGCTCCTGGAGGCAGTGATCGACCGCGAGACCTCGCGCGCCCTGGCTCAGTTCTCAGAGACCGCGCTGACCAGCCTGGACGAGGGCGACCCTCGCCAACTGATGCTCGATGCACTCGATGCCTACCTGCAGGCCGTGCGCAGCCAGCCGACCACGTGGCGGCTGATCCTGATGCCCTCGGAGGGGGCACCGGCGTACCTGCGCGAGAAGATCGCCACTGGGCGGAGTCTGGCCCTGGCCCGGATCTCGCAGGCCGTGCAGCCGCTGGTGGATCGCAACCTCGCCATGCCCGACGCTGAGCTCACGGCCCGGATCCTGTCGGCCTTCTCGGACGAGTACGCGCGGCTGGTGCTGATCGATCCGGCGCAGTACAGCGTCGAGCGCCTCATCGGCCACGCGCGCTGGTGGCTCGGGCGAAGCCCTGTCTGACGGTCCGGAGCAGCCTGTGGAGCTCGAGCGCAGCTTCTGAACGCCGCGGGGGTCGACTAGGAGGCGACGACCATCGTCTTGACCGCCGCCGTGACGTCATCGGCGATCTCGACCACCACCATGTAGGTTCCGATATTGCGGATCGGATCCTCGAGGTGGACCTTGCGACGATCGATGCGGATGCCGCGTGCGTCACGAATGGCGTCGGCGATGTCCTGCGTGGTCACCGAACCGAACAGGCGGCCGTCGTCGCCGGCCTGCTGGGAGATGGTCAGCACCGTCCGACCGAGGACGGCAGCATTCTCACGGGCTTTCTCCTCGGCCTCCTGCACGGCCCGTTCAGCATCCTGCTGGCGCTTCCGGGCGACCCGAATGGACGCATCCGTGGCCGGCTCGGCCAGCTTGCGCGGGAGCAGGTAGTTGCGCAGATAACCGGCGGCGACGTCGACAACCGTCCCGCGCTCACCGAGCTTGTCCACGTCTTCGAGCAGAATCGCCTGAGGCATCGTGGGGCTCCGGTCTAGCGTTCGCGGTCGCGGTCGCGGTCGCGACCGCCCCGATGATCGCCACCGCTGGATTCGGCGACATACGGGAGCAGAGCCAGCTCGCGGGCCCGCTTGACCGCACGGGCGACCTGACTCTGGTGACGACGGCAGGCACCGGTGATACGACGGGACCGGATCTTGCCGCGCTCGGAGATGAACCGGCGCAGCATGCCGATGTCCTTGTAGTCGACCTGCTCGACCTTGTCGCGGCAGTACGGGCACGATTTACGGCGGGTCGAAGTCGGCCCGCCCTTCCTGTCGCGCCGGCGCACCGGTCGTCTGCGTTGCTTTGCCATCGTCCTCCAGCCTAGCTGGTCGCGGAAATTAGCGACGCCTAGGGCACTAGAAGGGAATGTCCTCGTCGGTGCCCGCGTTCACCGGAGTGCGATCGAAGTCACCGGTGTCGATCGGGACATCGCTCTCGGTCGCGCGAACACTGCTCGAGAACCCATTCCCGTTTCCATTACCAGCGTCGTCACGGCCGCCCAGGAACTGCACGGACTCAGCGACGATATCCACCGCCTGGCGCTTCTGGCCCTCAGTTGTGGTCCATTCGCGCCAGCGCAGCCGGCCATCGATGGCCACCGGCCGTCCCTTGCTCAGGTAGCGGCCGCAGTTCTCGCCCTGGGCGCCCCACACGGTGACGTCGAAGTAGTTGGGCTGATCCTCCCACTGGCCGGTCTGGTTGTTCTTGCGCCGCCCGTTGCAGGCGATGCGCAGCGAGCACACGCTCGTGCCGCTGGAGAGCGCGCCCATCTCGGGGTCCCGGGTCAGGTTTCCGGTGATGATCACGCGGTTGATGTTGCTGCCTGCCATTGGTCATGGCTCCTTTCCAGGAAACGTTGAAAGCTCCTCACCGAGTCTATGGCTGGTCCAGACGACTGCCCGGTTGGTCCCCGGAAAATGCGCGTAAACGTTGCCCTTTTGGCACACGGCGGCACGATCGTCACGTTCTTGTGCATGGGCAGCGGTGGCGACCGCGGGATGGCCGCGCCCGAGCCGCCCGACCTCGGCAGGGGGCCGAGGGCCGGGCCGGCCGCGCGGCCGGGCAGCCGTGAGTACCCGGGGGAGCGGCCACTTGCGTTGAGCACTCAGGAGCCATTAGGTTCACCCCGACCGCCGAAAACGAAGGGGAGCCCCGATGGCCAAGCGTCAGACGCCGTTTTCCGAGCTGTTCCCGCCGCTCCCCGAGGGTTTCCAAGAGCCCTTCTATTACGCGTCACTGCAGTCGTTCTGGCTCTATTACCGGGTCGATCCTGAGGTGCTGGCCAAGCACCTTCCCGACCTCCCCAAGCCGGACGGGCTCCAGGTCGCCTTGTTTGACTTCGGCGGCGGGGAGCAGGCCGGCCTCGTCTCGCTGGACTTTCAGCGCTACACCGGGCACGGTCCGAGCTATCTGGAGACCGCCAACGAGGTGGAGTTCAACCTCTACGCCTATCCCCACGCGCGCGAGCCGGATGTGCCACTGATGACCTGGCAGCAGTATCTGCTCGGCGAGGATCAGACCAAGACGATCGGCGGCTACCGCCTGCACGTGCCCTGTGACAACGCGATCGCGGTCAGAGCGGGCAAGGGCCTGTACGGCGAGCCGAAGTACCTGGCCACCTTCGACTGTGCGGTGCCGTGCCTGAACGGGCCACCCAGTCCGCCGTCAACGGCGTGGAGCTATCAGGTCTTCGCTGCTGCCCCGCCCTCGGGGGAGGGGGCCTCAAGCCCACCCTCCCCGGGGCCGCTGATCTACGGGCTGCAGTGCGACCTGGGCGCGACGGCGCCGGTTCCGGCCAACCAATCCCCGCTGATCGAGTACGGGGCGCTTACCGATAGCGGCGGCACATCGCGGCTGGTCGGCAATCACTGGGATTTCTACGGCCCGTTTGACACGTATATGCCCTCCGGGGCAGCGCCGCCCCTCACGGCCGAGATCACGTTGGGAACCGACCTTGACCCCACGGGCACAGTCGCCGACCTCCAGGAGCTGATCGGCGCCGCTCAGCCGTTGGCTGCTCAGGTCTATGAGTCCCGGCCTGTGTCGGCGGAGAGCCGCGGCTGGTATCCGGTGCCGGCGCGGTGAGTCCGCGGCCTGCACACTCCGGCGGCCGCCCGCCCCGCGTCACCGGTGAACGTGGTCATGACCCGAGTCAGGCGGCCCGGCACTCCCGGGGGCAGCCCCCGAGCTGGGGGCCGCCCCCGAACCCCGTCCCGGCCGACGCGTTCGTGGCCCTGTCGGCGGCGTTGACGGGTTTTCGCGGCGTGGATCTGTGGGGTACGGGCCAGGTCAGCTCCTACCTCGACGAGCTTGTGCAGATCGTCGGCGAGGACGTTGTCGCGCAGCTTCTGGCCACGGGAGACCGGGCGCTGGGCTCCGGGGATTGGACCGCCGCACTCGAGACGATGGTGCTGGACGACCCCGACCTCGGCCCGGTCGCACGCAGCCTGATCATTCTCTGGTACCTCGGCCAGTGGAGTCCGCTCCCCAACGAGTGGCGGGACCGCCACGGGGCCAGCCCGTTCGACGTCCCCCACGTGGTGTCCGCCGACGCCTACACGGCGGGCCTGGTCTGGATGGCGATCGGCGCCCACCCGATGGGAGCCAATCCCGGGGGCTATGGCTCGTGGGCGACGCCTCCATCGCCCATGGAGGCCTGAGCGATGACCGATTACGACGTGGTCATCGTGGGCGCCGGGCCGGTCGGGGCGATCCTGGCTCGCCATCTCGGCGCCGACGGTGCCCGAGTCCTCGTGCTCGAGGCCGGGCCCGCCGTGGGCCGGACCTGGCGCGACTACGAGGCCAACGTCGATCAGTACCGCGCGGCGGGCTTCAAGGTCCCGAATTCCCCCTACTACTCCCCCCCGGACGCACCCTCGCCGAGCGTGCTCGACATCCGCCAGCTGACGCCGGGCAGCCTGCCCGACGACACCGGCTACTTCGTTCAGGACGGGCCGCTGCCGTTCGGTACGGACTACCTGCGCTCGCAGGGGGGGACGATGCTCCACTGGCTCGGCACCTGTCTGCGGATGGTCCCCAACGACTTCGAGATGGCGTCGCGCTACGGACAGGGTCGGGACTGGCCGATCGGCTACGACGCGCTCAGCCCCTACTACGACCAGGCCGAGCTGGAGCTCGGGGTCTCGGCCAACGTCGAGGATCAGGAGTACCTCGGGGTGAGCTTCACGCCGGGCTACGGCTATCCCATGTACCGCATCCCGCCCAGCTATCTCGACCAGCGGATCGCCGAGACGGTCAACGGCAAGACGGTGACGATTGACGGCCAGCCGGCCGAGCTGCTCGTCTCGAGCACGCCGCAGGCGCGCAACTCCATGCCCAACCCCGACTACGCCGGTGGCGCGGGCTATCAGCCCGTCGGCGCTCACGGTGCACCGCATCAGGGCCTGCGCTGCGAGGGCAACTCCAGCTGCATCCCGATCTGCCCGGTCCAGGCCAAGTACAACCCGTTGAAGACCTGGGGTGCGGTCACCGGTCAGGTGCAGCTACGCACACAGTGCGTCGTTTCCAAGCTGATCCACAACGGGCGGGGGCCGATCTCGGCCCTGGAGTACATCGCCTACAGCGACGGCCAGCCGCCGGCGGCGCCCGAGCGGGTCACGGCGACGCTGTTCATCCTCGGCGGCAACGCGATCGAGAACGCCAAGCTTCTGCTGGCCTCGCAGGTGCCCAACACCAACGATCTGATCGGGCGCAACCTGATGGACCACCCGTACATGCTGGCCTGGGCGTTGATGCCCGACAACGTCGGCGCCTTCCGGGGACCCAGCTCGACCTCGGGTATCGAGATCCTCCGCGACGGGCCGTTTCGCGCAGACCGCGCCGCCTTCCGGACCGAGATCGTCAACTGGGGCTGGGACTTCGCCGCCTTCGCCCCCTATTCCGATGTCCAGAACGCGGTGGGCTCGGGCCTGTTTGGCCCAGCCCTGCGCGAGCAACTGGCCGACCGGGTCCCGCGCCAATTCCATCTCGGCTTCCTGTTCGAGCAGCTGCCCAATCCGGCCAACCGGGTCTACATCGACAACAGCTATCTGGATCCACTCGGCATCCCTCGCCCCCGGATCGCCTACGACGTGGACACCTACACGCGCCGCGGCATGGCTGCCGCCCGTCAGCTCTGGACCCAGCTGTTCGCGCATCTGGGCGCGACGGATGCCACCGAATACTGGCCCACCGACCCCGGCTACCTGGTCTACGACGGCCAGCCCTACTCCTACCACGGGGCGGGGCACGTGGTGGGCACCCACCGGATGGGGCCCGTCGCGGAGGACGCGGTCGTGAATGACCACCAGCGCTGCTGGGAGCACGAGAACCTCTATCTCGTCGGCTGCGGCAGCCTGCCGACGATCGCCACCTCCAACCCGTCGCTGACCATGACCGCGCTCGCGCTCCGCACGCTGGACCAGGTGCGCGGCGACCTCGGGCGGGCATGACGATTTCGACGCTCGCGGCGCTGCGCGCCCACGTCCAGACGGCGATCACCATCGAGTGGTCGACGATCCCGCCCTATCTGTGCGCGCGCTGGTCCCTGCTCGACGGTCACAACGCCACCGCGGCGAGCTGCATTGACGATGTGGTGATGGAGGAGATGCTGCACCTGACGCTGGCCTGCAACCTCCTCAACGCGATCGGGGGTGATCCCCAGCTCATTCCCCCCGGGGCCTCCCCGCCGAGCTACCCCACCTTCTTGCCCCATTCCGATGACGCGTTCACGGTCAACCTGCTGCCGTTCTCGCCGCACGCGCTGGAGACGTTCCGGCTCATCGAGCGCCCGGCCGCGGTCGGTGCCGCCCCCGAGCCCGATCGCTACCACACGATCGCCCAGTTCTACGAGGCGATCGGCGCCGCGCTGGACCGCGTCGCCGCCGACCAGGACATCTTCAGCAAGGACCACTCCCGCCAGGTTGAGTCCCCCTACTACTACGGTGGCGGCGGGGAGGCCTTCGCGGTCACTGACCTGGAGTCCGCGCAGAAGGCGCTCGAGGTGATCGTGTTCGAGGGGGAGGGGCTGGGCGATTCGATCTGGGATGGCGATGACGAGCTCCTGGGCGAGAGCCGCGAGCTCGCTCACTACTTCCGCTTCGATGAGCTGTACCGGGGCCGGCGCTACATCGATGGCGATCGCCCGTCAACCGGGCCCACGGGAGCTCCGCTGCTTGTCGATTACGAGGCTGTGCACCCCATGCGCCCCAATCCGCGCTCCACGCACTACCCCCGCGGGAGCGACCTTCGCGCTCTGAGCGAGGCGTGCGATGCCACCTACAGCACTCTGCTCGGCCAGCTGCAGGCCGCGTTCACGGGCGCTCCGGACACGCTCGTGACGAGCGTGCAGACGATGCTCACCCTGCGCCTGCAGGCGATCGCGCTGATGCAGGTTCCGGTGGGCAACGGCCAGACGGCGGGGCCCGCCTTTGCCTGGCACCCGGATGCCCAGGCCAGGTCGGTGAGCGCCCGCTCGAGCACCGGCCCGGGGAACACCTAGCCGAGCGACTGCTCCAGGGCCCGGGCCTGCGGGATGTCGGTGCTGCCGGCCAGGTCGAGTTCGTCAAACGGCGCCAGCCCGGAGCGCAGCAGGACGCGGGCCTCGTCGCCGCGGCCCTGCTCGACGTGCAGCTTGGCCAGCGTCACGGTGATGCGCAGGGACAGCGCCGACGCCGATCGCGAGCGAGCCAGTTGAAGGGCCGAGTCGAGGGTCCGCTCGATCTCGGCCAACGGTGCGCCCCGCCGGCCGAGAAGCTCGGCCCTCAGGCGGAGGACCTCGGGCTGCCACCAGCCCTCGCCCGTGCGCTGGGAGATCTCATCGGCGGCGTCGAGCGAGCTCCACGCCTCATCGAGCCGGCCGGCGGTGCGCTGGGCGTCGGCCAGGAGGGCAAAGAAGTAGGTCGTCCCCAGCTCTGACCCGACTGCTCGCCACGCCTCCAGCCCGCGGGTCATGATCTCCAGCCCCTGCTCGTGGTTGCCCGAGGCGGTCTCGGCCCAGCCGAGCATGATCTCGTCCCAGCCGATCCAGAAGGCAAAGCCCTGTTCCTTGGCCACGGCCAGGGCGTCGCGGGCCCGTTCGCGGACCGCGTCGACGTCACCCTGCCACTGGCACAGCCACGAGTCGAAGCTCAGGGCCAGCGCCCGGGTGAACGGATGCTGCAGCTCCTTAGACAGAGTGAGGGCTCGGTCGCTCATCTCGCGGGCTTGGGAGGGCCGGCCGGTCATCCACAGGGCCCAGGCCTGGTAGGCGTGGCAGGTGATCCACGGATCCACGACGTCGTGCAGCTCGTCGATGAAGCTCGTGCGGTTGCGCTCCAGAGCCTCAGAGGTGATGACCTGGGTCAGGTGTTCGTGCGCGCTCGGTGGATCGTCGCCGAGATAGAACAGGGTGCTGGCCAGGGCGCGATGCGCCGCTCCCAGCTGGGTGCCGTTGCCGCTGGCTTGCGCCAGCCGCAACAGCTGATGGCCGAACTCCAGGGCGCGCGTATAGGCGGCGCTCATGAAATGCACCCGCCAGGTCCCGTAGAGCGCGCGGAAGAACTCCGGCGTTTCGTCGTCTCCGAGCGCGCGGCACAACTCGCCGGCGCGGGTATAGACACGCTCGACCTCGGGCACGCTGTAGCCCCGCGCGGCGGTCAGCGGAGCACCCAGCGCGATCAGCACAGCGAGCTCCAGCCGATCGCGGTCGACCGCAGGTTGTCCCCGGACCAGCTCCAGCGCTCGGTTGAGGTGCTCGATCGCCTCGGTATTGGCTGAGCGGCGGTGGGCAAGCTGTCCGGCGCGCAGGAGGTAGACGATGGCCTCACCGTCGTGCCCGGCCTGGATCAGGTGGTAGGCCAAGAACTCGGGCTGGGTCTCGACGATCTCGGGCAGCTCGCTGGGCAAGGCGGTGGCGATGCGTTCGTGGAAGCGACGCCGAGAGCTGCGCAGCAACGACTCGTAGGCGACGTCCTGCACCAACCAGTGCTTGAGGACGTAGCTTTCACCGGCCAGCGAGTGCCGGCGGCGGGCCAGATCGGTCTCCACGAGCCGGTCAAGGCCCGCCTCGAGCTCGTGGTCGTCAAGGTCGGAGACGAGGCGCAGCAGCTCAAACGAGGCCTCCCGACGCACGACCGAGAGGACCTGCGCGACGTCGCGGGCCTCGCCCAGGCCGTCCAGGCGCGCCATCAGGGATTCCCGCAGGGTGGAGGGGACGAGCCGCTCGGGGAGGGTGGCGGCGGCCACCAGCCGCCCCGAACGCTCCTCGACGCAGCCCGACTCGAGGACGGCATGAGTGACCTCCTCCACGAACAGGGGCACGCCGTCGGTGCGGGTGCCGATCGCCGCCTCGAGTTCGCGGGGCAGGGCCCGGCCGCCGGTGAGCTCGTTCACGATGGCGTGGATGGCCTCGCTGCTGAGACGCTCGAGCGCAATGTGGCGCACGTGAGGGCGATGGACCCAGGGCGGAACATAGTCGGCCCGATGGGTGAGCACGAGCAGCACGCGCGGCACGGAGTCGGCCCCGAAGAAGCCGTTGAGCAGCTCGAGCGTGGTCGGATCGATCCACTGGACGTCCTCGACGACCGTGACAAGCGCCCCGCGGCGGGAGTGCGCCAGCATCCAGCTGAAGAGAACCTCCAGCGTGCGCCGCTTGCGGCGGTCGGCGGAGTCCGCTGACGGCGGGTAGCGGCCGTCAGTCGCGATGGTCAGCAGCTCGGCGATGCGGGGGGCGCTGAGCCGCGGATCCATACCCAGCGAAGCGAGGTGAGCCTCGAGCTCGTCCAGCCGCCGGCGGGCATCGGCGGCCTCGCGCTCCGCGCCGCCCGCCACCCGGAGCAGGTGCTCGACGAACGGGAACAGCGTACTGCGGGTGTTGTAGGGGGAGCAGCGCAGCCGCAACGTGGGGTTGCCGTTCATTGCGGCATGCCGCAGGAGCTCGTGAGCCAGGCGAGACTTCCCGATGCCGGGCTCGCCGCTCAGCAGCACGACGCGACCGGCGCCCTCACAGACAGAGTGCCAATCGTCGAGCAGCTCCTTGAAGTGGTCCTCGCGCCCGACGAACGGGGTCAGGCCTCTTCCCGCCCCGGCGTCGAGCCGCGTCCGGGCCTCGGTCGCGCCAAGCACCTGGAAGGCCGGCACGGGCCGCGCCACGCCCTTGAGGACCAGGTCGCCGACTGGCTCCAGCGAGAAGAAGCCCTCGACCAGCTGGCGAGTGCGATCGCTGATGATCACCGATCCCGGCGGC
This sequence comes from Solirubrobacteraceae bacterium, assembly GCA_034665145.1. Lineage (GTDB taxonomy): Bacteria > Actinomycetota > Thermoleophilia > Solirubrobacterales > Solirubrobacteraceae > Palsa-465. The sequence goes on along the minus strand of JAXDGI010000007.1, from coordinate 92,430 downwards.
GCCGCCGACTGCAGGCGGGCTGCGATATTGGGTGTCTCGCCGACGATGTCGTGCTCCTGCCCGGCCTTGGTGCCCGTCGTGCCGACCACGACCACCTCACCGGTGTGGAGGCCTACTCGCGCGGCGATGTCCGCTCGGCCCAGGCTCGTGGCCAGGTCCCGGACGGAGGCCACGATCGCGCTGCCGGCGGCAACGGCCAGCCGGGCGTCATCCTCATGGGCGTCGGGATAGCCGAAGTAGGCCAGCACCCCGTCGCCCAGGTACTGGGCCACGAAGCCCGAGAACTCGGCGATCGCGTCCGAGCAGACGCGCTGGTAGGCGACCACGAGGTCGCGCATGTCCTCGGGGTCCAGCTCGCCGGCCAGCCGGGTCGAATCGACGAGGTCGCAGAACATCACCGTCAGGTGCCGCCGCTCTCCGCCGCGCGGGGCCTGGCTCAGCCCGGGGGGCTCGGCCGGCGCCAGGCGGGTCCCGCAACCGATGCAGAACGAAGCACCATCGGGATTGATCCGGCCGCACTGAGGGCATCCCGTGCGCAGCGGCGCCCCGCAGCTGCTGCAGAAAGTTGCATCTGGGGGGCTCAAACGCCCGCATGTCGCGCATTCCACTTAGAAAGCCATCCTGAAAGGCCCGGCGGCCAAACCCCACTTTCATGCTAAACGGCCAGTGCGCTGGAGGCAAGCAGCTCAAGCCCGGCCCACTCGGGGTGGAGGGACGCGCGGCTACGGCTCCCACCGGTAACCCACCCGCCGCACGGTGTGCAGGCGCGGGGCGTGTCGGGCGCCGATCTTGACCCGGACGCGCCGGACATGGACGTCGACCGTGCGTGCGCCCCCGAAGAAGTCATAGCCCCAGACGCTGGTCAGCAAGGCCTCTCGGGAGAAGGCGCGGGCAGGGTGGGTGATGAGGAACTTGAGCAGTTCGTACTCCATAAAGGTGAGTTCCAGCGGCTCGCCCTCGAGTCTGGCCTCATGGGCGGCCAGATGCAGTTCGAGGCCGTCCTCGCGGATCACCTCGTGGTCTTCGACACCCTGCACGACCCGTCGCGCCCGGGCGATGCGCGCGCTCAGCTCCGCCGACGTGAACGGGGAGACGATCAGCTCGTGGACCTCGAGCATCTCCTGGCTGAGGGCCAATCGGTCCGGCTCGACGCTGACCACGATCGGAACCGTGCCAAGCTCCTCGTCCGCGCGCAGACGCATGTACAGCGGCGCCGCGTCACCGCCGCCGTCAAGGAGCATCGCGATGTCCGGGCAGCGGGCCGGGCCGCCGTCCTCACACCCGGGCCGCAGCGATCCGTTGATGGCCACCCGCCGGGGGCTGAAGCCCAGCTCGGCCAGCATCCGCGAGGTTGATTCGGCGGCATCCCTGCGCCGCGTGTAGATCCAGGCGTCGCCCATCTTCAGCTCTCCCGCGAGCCGCGGACGGACATGAGGTGATGACTACGAGCAGACAAGGTGCCTCCGGTGCGGGCAAGGTTTCCGTACACGGTGTGAGGCTGGCAGCACTCGGGGCCTTCGTCATTGGCCGTATGGAGAAAGCGGGGCGTGCGTAACCAGGCACCTGGCGCGCTGGTCGGCGCTGCTTGACCGGACTCCCGGCGCGCGTAGCCGCGCACGCGAGCGCCGGACAGCCGCGGGACCCGCCCGAGGACCTGGCCGGCTCTAGGAGTCGGAGGAGGCGGAGGCGGAGGCGGCGGTGGCCACCGGTGGGGGCGAGTCCGGCGGCGGGGGCGTTCCGGGAAGGTTCTTGATGATCCGGAAGCGGAGGACGCCGTCGTCGATGCGCAGGGTGTGCTGCAGAGTTTCCAGCAATGCGGCGGGCCCGGTGAACTGGATGAGGTGGTATTCGCCCTCGCGCTGATGGCGGATCTCGTAGGCGAGGGGGCGCATGTGCCAATCGTCGTTGCGCTCCACCTTGCCACCCCCCGTGGTGATGAGGTTCTCCACGTCAGACCGGACCTTGGCCCGGCGCTCCTCCTCGGCGGTGGCCGAGAGAACGAGGACCAGGTCGTAGATGATGGGGGTGGCAGTCATGGAAAGAGGGCGGGGTCCGAGGAGGACGGCGGCCGACTATAGCGGCTGTCAAGATGCTCACATGGCCACCCGAAGGCGGGCCCCCACCACCGGCGTACCCAGTCTCGAGGTTCTCGAGTTCCCTGACCAGGCCGCCTGGGAGGACTGGCTGGGCCGGCACCACGCCGACACCCCCGGGGTCTGGCTGCGGATCGCCAAGAAGGCCGCTGCGATCACCACGGTCGCCTATCCCGAGGTGCTCGACACCGCAATCTGCCACGGGTGGATCGACGGGCAGCGCAAGCCGCTTGACGAGACCTACTTCCTGCAGCGGTTCACGCCCCGCGGACCGCGCAGCAAGTGGTCGCAGGTCAACCGCGAGAAGGCGCTGGCCCTGGTCGCCGCCGGCCGGATGCGGCCTCCGGGTCAGGCGCAGGTCCATGCCGCCCAGGCCGACGGGCGCTGGGACGCGGCCTATGCGCCGCAGAGCCGAGCCGCCGTACCCGAGGATTTCCAGCGCGCGCTGGATCAGCACCCGAAGGCCTCAGAATTCTTCGCCACCCTCACCGGAAGCCGCCGCTACGCGTTTCTCTACCGGCTGCATAAGGTGCAGGGGCCCGAACGGCGGGCCCAGCGGATCGCCGACTACATCGTGCGCCTGAGCGAGGGGCGGACCCTCAACTGAGGACCGCGCAGCCCCCGCGTCGGCTGATGACCCGCGGGCGGCCGCCCCCACGGGCCGGAGAGCTACCGCGGGTCCGAACGCTCCTTGGCCTTGATATCGGACAATTGATCATCGATCCAGTCGCCGGGGTTCCGGGCGGTGACGATCGACTTCAGGCCCTCGTGGCGGCGCTGGCGTTCCTCGATCGGCATGGTCAGGGCGGCGTGGATGGAATCGGCCAGCTCCTGGAGGTCGAACGGATTGACCGACAGGGCATATTCGCCCAGCTCTTCATGAGCCCCCGTGTTCTCGGACAGGATCGAGACGCCGGCCCGCTCGTTGACCATCGGACCCTCCTTGGCGACCAGGTTCATCCCGTCGAACATCGCGTTGACCATGAGCACGTCGTAGTGCTTGTAGGCGGCCACCGCCTCCTCGAGGTCGTCGCGCAGCTTGAGCTGGATCGGCATCCAGTCGGGCGAGCCATGGCGATGGTTGACCACGGCGACCACCGCCTCGATCCGCTCCAGATACTCGGCGTACTCGGCCACATCGGTTCGAGACGGCATCAGCTGGGCGATGAAGGTGATGTTCTCCCGGAACTCGGGATGCTGCTCGAGGAAGATGTCGAAGGCGCTGAAGCCACGCAGCACGTTCTTGCTCAAGTCGGCGCGATCCACGCGCAGAATCAGGTGATCGCGGCGGCGGCGCAGCAGCTCGCCCTCGAACTCATGCACGCGGGGGCGCCGGGCGGTGCTCTGGATCGCATTGGAGTCGATCGGCAGGGGGTAGGCGCGCACCCACACCTCGCGGCCGTCGCACTGCACCACGCCGGAGTCGAAGTCGACCTCGAGCCCCATCAGGTCCTCGCAGCACTGCAGGAAGTTATGGCGGTAATGGCGGGTGTGAAAGCCGACGATGTCGTTGGAGAGAATGCCCTCGTAGATCTCCGTGCGGATCGTCGAGGGCAGCACGCGCCAGGAGTCAGACTGGCTCCACGGGATGTGGATGAAGTGGTGCAGGAAGGCGTCGGGGCGAACGCGGCGGATCAGGCCCGGCAGCGTGTAGAGGTGGTAGTCGTGGACCATGACCACCGGCTTCTCGATGTCCTCGACCTCCTCGAGGACGGCGTGGGCCAGGTCCTCGTTGACGGCGTTGTAGCCGAACTCGAAGGCCTCAGTCTCATGGCGACGGATGTCTGGCGCGTTGCTGAGGTCCCACAGGTAATGCTGGATGAACCACAGCATCGGGTTGGCGATGATGTTGTAGAAGCCCTCATAGGCCGCCGCGTCCGAGGCGACCAGCTTCACGCGGTACTCGTCGCCATCGGGGGTGGCGACCGGGAACGGGCGGCCGTCCGCGCGCTCTGCGGCGGCCACGTCCTCGTCGGTCATCGCCGAGGCGACCCAGGTGACGGGCCGGTGCGAGGCCAGCCCGATCAGTGCCGTGACCAGACCCCCGGTTCCCCGCTTGATCTCCCCGCCGGGCTGAAAGGTGACCGGTCCGCGGTTGGAGACCAGGACGAGCGGGGTGTCAGTCGACATCGCCCTCCACTAAATCATGCCCGGGCGTTCAGACCACCAGCTCCTCGAACAAGGCCAGCCAATCGCGCAGCAGCCGCGGGGTCAGGAAGCGGCGGCGGGCGCTCTCCTTGCCGGCCCGGCCCAATCGCTTTCCCAGGGAGGGATCGGACAGGATCTCCAGCGCCCGCTGCCCGCATTCCTCCACGGTGGAGACGAGAAAGCCGGACTCGCCATTGGTGATCTGCAGCGGGATTCCGCCGACCGCACCGCCGATGAACGGCCGGGCCTTCCACAACGCCTCGGTCACCGTGAGGCCGAACCCCTCGCGGGTTGATTTCTGGATGAGAACGTCGGCATGGGACTGAAAGGCGTTGACCTCGATCGCGCCGACGTTGTTGAGGTTGTTGAGGATGTGGATATCGGGGTCGCCGGCGGCATGCGCGACCGTGGCGTTGAAGTAGTCCCAGCCCTCGGGGTCGTCGGTGGCCATCGAGCCGACCAGCGCCAGCTGCACCTCGGGGATCTGCTCCTTGACCAGCCGGTAGGCGTCGATCACGCCCAGCGGATCCTTCCAGGGATCAAAGCGGCTGACCTGGCACAGCAGTGGGCGGTCGACGTCGATGCCGAACTGCTCACAGATGTAGACCGCATCGTCGGGGGCGAAGGCCATGTTCTTCGGCGCGAGCGGGTCGATCGCCGGCGGCACGATGCGAGCCCGGCCGTCGACCCCGGCGGGCACGTACTCGGGCATGTGAAAGACGGCCGCCTCGTAGGGGTCGAAGTACTCCGAGAGCTGGCTCAGCGTCGCCGGGTTGGGCGTGGAGAGGTCGATGTGACAGCGCCACACCCAGTGCCGGGCGCGGTCGGTGACCAGGGAGGCCAGGGCGGCCGGCTGCGGGTCGTGGACGATGCACACGTCCCACTTGTCGGTGAGCTCGCGGGCGTTGATCTCGTTAAAGCGCCGCCACGTATCCCACTGCTCCGGGCTGAGGTCGTCAGGGGCGCCCTGGAGCGCGTTGTGCATCAGCTTGGTGGCGTTGAAGAACTCCTCGCGCCCGTAGATGACCTGCCACTCGCACTCGAGGCCGACGTCGACCATGAGCGGGACGAGCGTGTAGAGGATCTCCGAGACGCCGCCGCCGAAGGCCGTGGCCGAGACATGCAGGATGCGTGTGCCGGCCAGCCGGGCGGCGCGCTCGCGGATCTCCTCGACAAGGGGACGGCCGACGATGCTCGCGTAGTCGGAGAGGTGCTTCTGGGCGACGGAGACGGGCTGGAGCATGGCCAAACGACGGGAACGCCGCTCACCATAGCCGGAGGCTCAGCTGTTCAAACGGCGCAGGCGCTCGATGCCCGCGTCCACCGCCTCGACCAGCTTCCGGTGCAGCACGGGGTCGGCGGCCGAGATCGACGACATCTGAAACTCGTGCCCGGCCCCGAGCAGCGGCCGGTCATCGAGCGGTCGACCCCATCCGTCGGAGATCACCCCGCCGGCCTCACGCAGGCACAGCCAGGGCGCGGCGAGGTCATAGGGGGAGTTGTTGAGGATCTGGCCGCCGCCGATCCGCTCGAACTCGGCGCGCATACCGGGCACGTCGTCGATCATGCGCGAGCCGACCTCGACGACCGCGTCGAGCTGGCCGGTGACGATCCGCGTCATCGAAAAGGCCTGGCTGCCCAGCTCGAAGGTGCCCCCACCGACCGAGGAGCCGTCGATCAGGTCGGCCAGCACCTCGACCGTGGGCCGGGCCGGACGGCCTCGGAATCCGTAGCTCCAGAACATCCGCAGAGGGTCGCGGTTACGGCTCAGGCGGGGCATCCCCGCCGACATCTCGACCCCGTGGTCGCGGCCGGCCAGAAACCACGCTCCGGACTTGATCTCGACCACGCAACCGGTCGAGATAGAGGCCATCGTCGGCTCGCCGTCGCCGAGGGGGGCGAGCGCCACGGCCACGCAGGCCGACTCCAGACCGGCCATGGCCGGGCGGGTGCCATCAATCGGATCAACGACGAGGACCTCGCTCGCCCGGCCGGACGACACCAGCCCCCGATCCTCGGAGTAATAGGCCAGACCTGGTGCGCGCTGGGCCAGGAACTCCTCCAGCGCGGCCTCGGCCACGGCGTCGACGGCAAAGGTAATGTCGCCGCCGGCGCCGTCGCCGGCGTGGGCCCGCCCGGCGAATGCCCCCAGCTCAGGCACCACGCACTCGCGCAGGCGCAGGCCGAGATCGAGGATCAGGCGGCGTCGCGCCGCGGGATCAGCTAGATGATCCATGCGCCACCCACGCTAACTCCCCAGGGCGAGAACCCGAAGCCAAGCATATCTATCGAATCAGTACAGTTAGGGCCCGGCCCGGCCCGGCCCGGGCCCGCCGCCGCCACCCGCTGCCCACGCTGCCCACGCTGCCAACGCTGCCACAAGGAGACGCACCCATGAGCCAGACCGACGAGCTGCTCGCCCACAACGAGCGGTACGCCGCGAGCTTTGACAAGGCCGATCTGCCCCTGCCCCCGGCCCGCAAGGTCGCTGTCGTCGCCTGCATGGACGCCCGCCTGCACGTCCACGGGCTGCTCGGCCTCGACGACGGCGATGCCCATGTGATCCGCAACGCCGGCGGTGTGGTCACCGACGACGCGATCCGCAGCCTGGCCATCTCCCAGCGGCTGCTCGGGACCGAGGAGATCATTCTCATTCACCACACCGACTGCGGGATGCTCACCTTCAGCGACGACCAGTTCCGGGCCGATATCGAGAGGGATACGGGCATTCGTCCTCAGTGGGCGGCCGAGGCCTTCCCCGACCTGGAGGCCGACGTGCGCCAGTCGATTGGCCGCATCAAGGCGTCGCCCTTCATCCCGCGCAAGGATGCGGTCCGCGGCTTCGTCTACGAGGTGGAGACGGGGAAGCTGCGCGAGGTCTCCTGACCCAGCCTTCTCCGCGGGTCCGGGGCGGTCGCCATCGGCGGTCGATTACGGTGGGGCGGGATGAGCGAGCACGATGTCATCGTCATCGGCGCCGGGCCCGCCGGGGAGGTGTGTGCCGCCCGGCTGGCCGGCGAGGGCCTCAACGTCGTTCTCGTCGAGCGCGAGCTGGTCGGGGGTGAGTGTGCCTACTGGGCCTGCATGCCCGCCAAGGCGCTGCTGCGCCCGGCGGAGCTGATCGATGAGGTGCACCGCGTGCCGGGCGCACGCGAGGCGCTGACGGCACCCCTCGACCCGCAGGCGGTGCTCGACCGGCGCGATGAGGTGATCCACGACCTGGACGACTCCGGGCAGCTGACGTGGATCGAGGCCAACCGCATCCACCTCAGGCGCGGCCAGGCGCGGCTGGACGGGGAGCGCGAGGTCATCGTCTCGGGCCAGCGTCTCACGGCGCGGCGCGCCGTCGTGCTGGCGGTGGGCAGCGGCGCGGCCGTGCCGCCGATTCCCGGGCTGGCCGAGATCGAGCCGTGGACGAGCCGCGAGGGCACCACGGCCAAGGCGGTCCCCGGCCGCCTGCTCGTCCTCGGCGGCGGTGTGGTCGGGTGCGAGCTCGCGCAGGCCTGGGCCTCGCTCGGCGCGAAGGTGACGCTGATCGAGGCCGAGGCGCGGCTCCTGCCCGACGAGGAGCCCTTCGCCGGCGATCAGGTGGCCGGCTCCCTGATCGATCTCGGCGTCGAAGTTCGCCACGAAACGATGGTCAAAAGCGCCCACCACAGCGACGAGGGCATCATCCTGACGCTGGCCGGTGGCGCTCAGCTGGCCGGGGATGAGCTGCTCGTCGCCGTCGGACGCCAGCCCCACACGGCTGACCTCGGGCTCGAGACCGTCGGCCTGGAGCCGGGCGCGACGATCGACGTCGACGATCGCATGCGAGTCGCCGGCCGCGACTGGCTCTACGCGATCGGGGACGTCAACGGACGCGCCCTGCTCACCCACGCCGCCAAGTACCAGGCTCGCGTGGCTAGCGCCAACATCATGAACCGCGACCTGCGCGCGCAGGCCGACGGACCGGGTGTCCCCCGGGTCGTGTTCACCGAGCCCCAGGTGGCGGCCGTCGGCCTGACCCTGGCCGCCGCGCTTGAGCAGGGCATTGAGGCCCACGCCGTCGATGCCGAGATCGGCCGGACCCCGGGGGCGAGCTTTGTCGGCAAGGGAGCCCGGTCGAGCGCCCGGCTCGTCATCGACCGCCGGCGTGACCGGATGATCGGCGCCACCTTCACCGGTCCCGAGGTGGCCGACTGGCTGCAGGCGGCCACGATCGCCGTGGTGGCCGAGGTCCCGCGCGAACGGTTGATGCACGCCATGCCGGCCTTTCCAACCCGCAGCGAGGTGTGGCTCGCGCTGCTCGACGGCTGGGCCGCGCTCGCTCCGGCATGAGCCGCAGCCACCGCGGCTCCGTGCGCTCAGGCCGTGGGTAGCTCGAGCCGGAACTCCGTGCTGCCCGGGGTCGAGCTGACCGACAGTCCGCCCGCCATCCGTTCGGCCAGCTCGCGAGCGATGGCCAGCCCGAGGCCCGACCCCTGGGCGTCATCGGCGGTGTAGAACGGCTCGAAGATGCGCTGGGCGACGGCCCGGTCGATCCCCCTGCCGTCGTCGCGCACGGCCAGGCGCACGCTGCCGTTCTCACGGGCGGCGGTGACGGTGATCTTGGTCCCGGACGGAGTGTGGGTGAGGGCGTTATCGATGAGGATGCGCATGATCTGGGCCACGCGCACGGGATCGCACTGGGCCTCCAGTCGCCGTGAGGGCAACCGCAGCTCGAGGTTGGAGTCATGCTGGGCCAGGGTCGGCTCAAATTCCCCCGACACCGAGCGCGTCAGCTCTGAGAGGTCGACCTCCTCGGGGTTGAGATCGAGCGACCCGGCCTCCAGACGGGAGAGATCGAGTAGATCGACCGAGAGCTTCTGCAGCCGGCGGACCTGATCGCCGACCTGCTCGAGAAAGCGCCGCCGGGTCTCGGGGTCGAGATCCTCGTCCTCGAGCAGCTCCAGAAAGCCGCCGAGCGAGAACACGGGTGTGCGCAGCTCGTGTGACGCGGTGGCGATGAACCTCTTGCGGGCCAGCTCGAGCTGCTCGAGCTGCTCCTGCATCGCGTTGAACGTGCTGGCCAGCTGACCGAGCTCGTCCGAGGAATCGACGCGGATCGGCTGGCCGAATTCCCCGGCGGCGACGCGCTTGGCCGCGCGCTCGAGGCGGAGCACCCGCTGGGAGAGCCAGCGCGCGACCAGATAGCCCGCGATCAGGGCCACGGCCAGCGCGATCCCACCGGCGACGAGGATCTCGTGGCGCACCGTGGCCCCGGCGCGCACGATGTCCGACACCGGGGCAGACGAGACGATCACCGTGGCCACCCGGTCCCCGTAGCGGATCGGCAGGGCCGCCTCGGCCGTGGTCCCCGAGCGTGTCGGCTCGGTCCCGGTGACGAGCCGGTTGCGGGCGATGGCCCGGCGGGCGACGGGGAAGCGCAGCTCGCCCCGGGCCGCGGGGTTGGTGGAGTCGGCGACCACGGCCAGCTGGTGAGAGCCCTGGGCCTCGTTGACCGACAACAACGTGATCCGATCGCCGGAGGCGCCTCCGAGGCGGACCACGAGATCCCGGACCGCAGGCTGGGACGTCGAGCTTCCCACCGTCTGCCGCAGGGGCCCGGAGTGCGCGCGAACGGATCGGGCCAGCTCCTGCAGCTTGGCCCCCATCAGCCGTGTCTGAAGGCCGGGCGCCACATACAGGTACAGGGCCCCGATCGACAGCAACGTGATCGCGAAGAAGATCAGCACCAGCCGATTGCGAAGCGATAGCCGCACGGGCGCTCGCACCACCTAGGGCTCGGTGTCGCGGAACCGGTATCCGACGCCGCGGACCGTGAACAGGTACTCGGGATCTTTGGGATCGCGCTCGATCTTCTCGCGCAGATGCCGGATATGGACATCGATCGTGCGCGGGTCGCGGTAGGCCGAGTCACCCCAGATCCGCGCCAGCAGCATGTCGCGGGTGAACACGCGTCCGGGAGCCCGTGCCAATACGGCCAGGATCTCGAACTCGACATAGGTCAGCTGCGCGTCGTCGCCCCGCACGCGCACCGTGCGCTTGGGGAAGTCGATCCGCAGCTGGCCGATCTCCAGGGGCGTTTCGTCGGGCGCGGTCTCAGTCGGGCGGCTCATCTCGGCACGCCGCAGGGCAGCCTTGATGCGACTGGAGAATTCCCTCAGGGAGAACGGCTTGGTGATGTAGTCGTCGGCGCCGAGCTCAAGGCCGACGACCTTGTCGATCTCCTCTGACTTGGCCGTCAGCATGATGATCGGGACCGAGCTCTGGCTGCGCAGCCGGCGGCACACCTCGAGGCCATCGACCTGGGGCAGCATGAGGTCCAGGACAACGAGATCGAAGGCCTGTTCGTCGAAGCGCTCAAGCGCCTGGCGGCCATCGGTGGCCTGCACGACCTCGTAGCCCTCCTTACGCAACGGGTAGGAGAGCAGCGTTTGGATCGACTGCTCGTCGTCGACGAGCAGGATGCGGGCTGATCGATCGGCCACTCTCTTTCTAATCGACAAGAGTAATGGCCATGCCCTGCCGGGTGACACGAGCGCGCCGCCGGGCCTCGGGCGTGGCCGGACCCCGCTATAAAGTCGCTTGATGCTTGATGGTCGCATCTACCGGACTGGTCTGGTGATCGTGGCGCTGGCCGTGCTGGTCCTGGGCTTCTCCTTCGCCGACCAGCCGTCGCCGCTGCCCTCGACGCTGGCACCGGACGCCTTCAACGGCCAGAACGTGTTCAACGCGATGTCGCGGCTCTCGGCGCAGTACCCCACGCGTCCGCCCGGGTCAGCCGCGGACTACGACCTGGCCTCATCGCTGGGCAGCGCGTTCAAGCACGACGGCTACACCGTCACTACCGACACGTTCTCGGGCCAGACCGCCGCCGGGCCCCGCACGCTGCAGAACGTCGTGGCGGTCCGTCCTGGCATCCAGAGCGGGAGCATCGTCATCGTGGCCGCCCGCGACGCGCGTGGCTCCCCCGCCACGGCGGCCCTGTCCGGCACCGCCACCGAACTCGAATTGGCCCGCGACCTGGCCGGCGAGACCTTGCACCGGACGATCGTCCTGGCCTCCGTGAGCGGCTCCGAGGGCACGGCCGGGGCGCTCCGGCTCGCCTCGCGTCTGAGCGGGCCGGTCGATGCCGTGATCGCCCTCGGTGACCTGGCCAGCGCCCATCCCCGGCAGCCGATCGTGATCCCGTGGTCAAACGCCCAGACGGTGGCGCCGCCGCTGTTGCGCAGCACGCTGGGCGCCCAGCTCAGCCAGCAGGCGGCGATGACCACGTCGGGCACGAGCCTGTTCGGCCAGTTCGCGCACCTCGCTTTCCCGCTCAGTACCTCCGCCCAGGCGCCGTTTGGTGGCCAGGGCGTTCCCGCGGTGACGCTCTCTCTCTCCGGTGAGCGGGGACCGGCCCCGGATGCGCCCCTGGGCGGCCCGGATCAGCTCAACTCGGTCGGACGCTCGGTGCTGGCCACCGTGTCAGCGCTGGACGGCGCACCCAACATCCCGGCCCCGAGTCCGTATCTGATCTTCAGCGGCAAGCAGGTGCCGGGTTGGGCTCTGTCGCTGCTGGTCCTGGCGCTCATCGTGCCCGTGGTCATGACCACGATCGACGGACTGGCTCGCGCGCGCCGCCACGGACATTCTGTGTGGCGCTGGCTCGTCGTCGTGCTCGCGGCGGCGGCACCGTTCTTCCTGGCCGCTCTGTTCCTGCTCGCCGCGCGTCTGGTCGGGGCGATCTCGGTCGCGCCGCCCGGCCCGCTGCCCGCCGTGGCCATCGCGCCCCACACCGGAACCGTGCTGATCCTCATTCTGGCCGCGCTGGTCGCGCTCGCCTCCTTCGCTGTGTTACGTCCCCCCGCGCTGCGCTTCGCCGCCGGTCGCGGGCCGCGCAAGCGAATTCTCACCGAGCATCACGAGGCAATCGTGGCCGCGGTGCTGCTCATCATGTGCGCGGTCTCGGTCGCTATCTGGCTGGCCAACCCGTTTGCCGCCCTGTTGGCGGTGCCCGCCCTGCATCTGTGGCTGGCCGCGATCAGTCCCGACCTGCGTCTGCACCTGCCGATCCGTCTCGGGCTGCTCGTGCTGGGGCTGGTTCCGGTGGCCGCCGTCGCCGTCTACTACGGCGTTGTCCTCGGCTATGGCCCCCTGGAGCTGGCATGGGCCGCGGTCCTGATGCTGGCCGGCCATGCCGTGGGGCTCGTGGCCGTGCTCGAGTGGAGTCTCTTTCTGGGGTGCGGCGTGGTCGTCACCAGCGTGCTCGTGCTGGCCGCTCGTCAGCCCCGGCCCGAGACCGTCCCGGTGACCGTGCGAGGGCCGGTCAGCTATGCCGGTCCGGGCTCGCTGGGCGGCACCGAGTCTGCTCTACGCCGCTGACCGGTGCGGCGCCTGATCCGCGATATCTCGTCGGTGTTGATCCTCTCGGGACTGTTCCTGGTCCTCGATGCCGGTGTGACGCTGGTCTGGCAGGAGCCGGTCACGGCGGCCATCGGCCTGATCGTCCGCGGTCAGGTCGACCGCCAGTACCTGAGCTACCGCACGGCCCCCCTCTCGGTTATCGACCGCTCGGCACTGGCCGGCCTGCGCTCACGCAACGAGCGGATCGCCTACCTGGCCCGGCGCGAGGAACGCGAGGTCAAGTCCGGGGATGCGGTGGGCTCCATCAGGATTCCCAAGATCGGCGCCGGCTACACGATCGTCCAGGGCACCGACGAGCTCAGCCTCGAGAAAGGCCCGGGGCACTACCCGGGAACCGCCCTGCCGGGGATGGGCCAGACCGTGGCCGTCGCCGGGCATCGCACGACATACCTGGCCCCGTTCCGGCGCATCAACGAGCTCGCCCCGGGCGACCGGATCGTGGTCACGATGCCCTATGGCCGCTTCACCTACCGCGTCGAGTACCACCGGATCGTGCTTCCCACGGCGCTGTGGGTGACCCACAACGTCGGCTATGACCGGCTTGTGCTGTCCGCGTGCAACCCCCTGTATTCAGCGGCGCAGCGCATCATCGTGTTCGCGCGACTGCGCTCGGTCACACCGCTCGGACCAGCCTGAACTCGCCGCACCGCCGGTGGGCGAAACGTCGAAATCCGGGCCGTCCGGTGGAGGGTTTAGCGTCCACTGCCGACACTGACCCACGTTGATCCGGCCTACCGTGCCCATAGGACCAAACCAAGGACAGGGCGTCTTGCGCCTCGACCAGATTCAAGAGCAGGTTGGACGTGGGGAGTATCAGGTCGACGCCGTGGCGGTGGCCACCGCCATCCTGCGTCGCCTGCTCGGCACCCAGCTGGCCGTCGCCGGATCACCGCCCGCTCAGGAGGAGTGCTCATAACCGGCCAGCGCCCCGCGGGCGCCCGGCAGCGACAGCGCCGGTTCTCCGGCTAGGACGCGTCCGACACAGGTAATCGCCGCCGCACCCGTCGCGGCGCGCTCAAAAGTCCGGGCGGCCAGCGTCACGCAGAGCTCGAAGTCCTCCCCGGCGGTGGCGGCCAGTTCGCGCGGGTCGCGACCCAGCTCAGCGGCGATCTCGTCCGCTCCGTCGGCGATCGGCAGGCGGTGCAAGTCGAGCTCCACGTTCACCCCGCTGGCCAAGGCAAGGTGCCGCGCGTCGGTGGCCAGACCGTCGGAGATGTCGATCATCGCCGTTGCTCCGCACTCGCTCAGCCACCGGCCGGCGTCGAGCTGGGGGGTGGGCCGCGCGTAGCGCTCGCGCAGTGCGCCGCGCACCGCATCGTTAAGTGCGACTCCCGCGGCCCGCCCCTCGATCAGAGCCAATCCTGCCCCCGCCCCGCCCAGCGCCCCGGTGACGGCGACCAGGTCCCCCGGCCGGGCACCGCTGCGGCTGACCAGCTGCGCCGGGTCCTCGACCCAGCCGACCACGGTGACCGAGATCATCAGCTCGCGAGCCGTGGTGATGTCGCCGCCCACGATCCCCACCCCGTGGCGCTCGGCCAGCCTCTGGGCGCCTCGGGCCAGCGCGACCGCCTCGGCGTGGTCCATCCCCGGGGGGAGGGTCAGCGACAGATAGGCCTCTCCGGGGAGGGCCGCCATCGCGGCCAGATCTGACAGGGCGGCGCCGAGGGCGCGATGGCCGATCTCCTCCGGGGTCAGCTGGCTGCGCCGGAAATGGACCCCGTCGACCATGGTGTCCACCGAGGTGACCGCGTACGGCCGGGCGCGGACCACCGCGGCGTCATCGCCGATCCAGCGCAGCGTGCGTGGGCTGCCGGGGCTCAGGACCTGGCCGAGCGCCTCGATCAGCTCTAGTTCCCGCATCACCGCGGTCCGCCGCCGAGTGCCGGGCTCGCGCGATGGCTCTGCGCCCGGCCACTCGCCGGGTCAGCACAGGTCCGCCTAGCGGTGGCGATAGACGATCCGCGCGCGATCCAGGTCGTACGGAGACAGCTCGACGCGCACCCGGTCTCCGGGGAGGATGCGGATGCGGAACCGCCGCATCTTTCCCGCCACGTGACCGAGCACGACCCGATCCATGTTGTCGAGCTTGACGCGGAACATCGCGTTGGGCAGAGCCTCGACAACCTCGCCTTCGAGTTCGACCTTTTCTTCTTTGGGCATACGCAGATAGAGCCTTGGTTTGAGGGCACGCACGTTCCGCGCGGCCGCTTGACAAAGCTACCAGCCGCTCGTGGCGATGACGCGACGCGGTGCGAACCGCCCGCGCCGAGGTCAGTGCGTCTTCTTGCTCTTGCCGTTCCCGTTGCCGTTACCGATGCCGCCGGCGCCGTTGCCGGCGCCGTTGCCGCCGCTGGGCGCGTTGCCGCCGCTGGGCGCGTTGCCGGTGCCCGGGCCCGGCTGGGGCGGCTGGGCGAACAGGCTCGGGTTGGTGTACGGGTTGGTCGCGGTCTGACCGGACGAGTGTGTGCTCTTGGGCAGCGTGGACGAGCTGCCGGTGGACCCGTGAGACCCGAAGTAGGCCGTGCCGCTGAACGGGGTCGTCGGCGGCGGGAAGTTCCCGCAGTAGCCGCCCGATGCGGCCGACATGTATTGCTTCCAGATTGGGGCGGCGAGCGTACCGCCAAAGCCGTTGGCCATGGGGATGTTTGCCTGGGGGTAGCCGACCCAGACTGCGGTCGACATGCGCGGGGTGTAGCCGACAAACCAGGCGTTCTCGTAGTTCTCGGCGGTTCCCGTCTTACCGGCCGCCGGGCAGCCGTAGTTGGCCGGGACACCGGTGCCGCTGGTGATCACGCCCTTGAGGACGCTGGTGGCCGCGTAGGCCTCGCCGTCGGTGAACACCCGTTTCGGGGTCGGATTGCCGAAGTTACGCACGCTGCCGTCGGGAAAGACGACCTTGTTAATGATCGTGGCCGGGACGTGGCTGCCGCCGTTGGCCAGCGTCGCGTAGGCGTCGGCCATCTCGAGCGGGGTGACGCCGGTGCGCAGACCACCGATTGCCTCGGCCGGCAGGGCGTCGAGGTGGGTGGTGATCCCCATCGCGTAGGCGGTGCTGCGCACCTTGTCGGGCCCCACATCGGCATCGAGCTGGGCGAACACGGTGTTGTCGGAGAGGACCGTCGCCTTGGTGATGTTGATGTTGCCCTGGTAGGAGTCCTCGGCGGTGTGGACCGAATACGTCGGATAGCCGGGCAGCCACCCGGGGGCGAGTAGGTGTGAGTTGTAGTAGGTCTGGTTGGGGTCGCCGTGGTAGTCATGAATGAGGGTCATCAGCACGAACACCTTGAACGAGGACCCGGGCTGGCGGTGGGCCTGGGTGGCGTAGTCGAACTTGGTCTGGTTGTAGTTGCCCGAGGAGGCAATGGCCAGGATGTGGCCGGTGCTGGGATCCACGGAGGCCAGACCGGAGCCCGGCTGTCCGGGGCCGCCCTCATGGGCAAAGATGGCCTGCTCGGCCAGCGCCTGCTTGCGCAGGTCGATCGTGGAGTAGACCTTCAGCCCGCCGTGGGTCAGCGTCGGGCAGTTGTTGGGCGTCTTGGGGCAGAGGTCCCGGGCCACCGACTGCTGGATGTAGTCGAACACGTAGGGGTCGCGGCGGATGAGCAGCGACTGATCGGAATGCACCTGCAACCGCTCGCGGTTGGCACTGGCGGCCTGGGCCTGGGTGATGTACCCGGCGGTGACCATGGCCTGCAGCACCTCGGCGCGGCGGCGGCGCGCGGCCTGGAGGTCGCTGAACGGGTTGTACTGCGAGGGTGCCTGGGGCAGGCCGGCCAGCAGCGCCTCCTGGGCCAGGTCGAGCTTGTTCACCGGCTTGTTGAAGAACATCTTGGAGGCGGCGCTGACGCCATAGGCGGTCTGGCCGCCGACCGTGCCGTAGGGGACGTCGTTGAGATAGCTGGTGAGGATCCAGTTCTTGTGATGCATCCCCTCGAGCTGTTCGGCGAGCTTGGCCTGGATGATCTTGTACTTGAGGTTGCGGTCGGCCCGGATGCGAGGCGGCAGGTACACGTTGTCAACCAGCTGCATGGTCAGCGTCGACGCGCCCTGAAGGCTGGTGCCGCCGTGCAGGGCGTCGCGGATGGCGGCCCGCACGATGCCCTGATAGTCCAGCGCCCCGTGCTGGTAGAAGCGGCGGTCCTCGATCGCGATCGTGGCCTGTTGCAGCCGTCGAGGAATGGCCTGGCCCTGAAGCGGATTGCGGACCGTGGGGGACCAGATGTAGCCGAGCGAGCTGCCGTCGGCGGCGAACACCTGCGAGGGCGAGCCGGGGATCTGGGCCTTCAGTGCGCTGAGGTCGGGAGCCGACTGAGCCACGTTGACCACCCAGCCCGCCACCGCCAGGGCGCCGATGACGCCCGCGCAGATGGCGAGCACCGCCGTCATGGCAAAGAAGCGCTTGAGCGCCGATCCGCGGTTGCGGCGTCGTCGGCGCTGTCGATCGCGGCGGCTCATGGAGTAGCGTGGTGGCCTGCTGACTGCGGTCGCTCGGGCGCGGTCACGGCGGCGCCGAACGGATCAGCCAGTGTAGCTCCAAAGGTGTTTCGTTCCGCCCGCACAGGCTCCTGCCCGGTGCGCTCAGCCCAGTCCTCATGTCACGAACCATGCAGCTGCTGGATTTCGCCCCTCGGGCTCTGCTCCTGGACGCGATGGGGACCCTCGTCCGTCTGACGCCCCCCGGCCCGCGGCTGCGCCGCGAGCTGGCCGCCCGGTTTGGCCTGTCGGTCTCCGCCGACGAGGCCGAACGGGCCGTGAGCGCGGAGATCGCCTACTACCGCCGCCACATGCACGGCGCGGCCGACGCCGCCGGGGTGAGCGCGTTGCATCTGGCCGCGGCCGAGGCGCTGCGCTCCGGGCTGCCCGAGGATCGCCGTCTGCCGGAGGTCTCCAGCGCCGAGCTGGCCGAGGCGCTGCTGGCCTCGCTGCACTTCACGCTCTATCCCGACGCCCTGCCGGCGCTGACCCGCGCCCGCCGGTCCGGGCTGCGGCTCGTCGCGGTTTCCAACTGGGACAGCTCGTTGCCGGAGGTACTCGACCGGGTCGGCGTTGCCGCCCGCCTGGACGGGGTGATCACGTCGGCCGCGGCTGGGGCGGCCAAGCCCGACCCGGCCATCTTCCGGGCGGCCCTGGCTCAGGCCGGTGTCAGCGCCGCCGATGCGATCCATGTCGGTGACTCCCTCAAGGAGGACGTGGCCGGCGCCCGTGCCGCCGGCATACGCCCGGTATGGCTCGACCGCCTGGGCACCGGCGCCGACGCGGGCGTGCTCACGATCGCCAGCCTGCGGGAGCTGACGCGCCTCGCCTGAGCCGTCGCGGCCCCTACCCTTGGCAGCCATGTCCGACCCACCCCCAGAACCGGTGTCTGACTCCGAAGCGCAACCTGATGTGCCGCCGTGGCCGGCGTGGACGGTGCCGGCGGCAATCATCCTGGGCCTGGGCTTGGGCACAGTGGCCACGATCCTCGTCGAGCTCGTCGGGGCGGCGGGTGGCTCCAGCCTCAGCCATCCCTCCCCGGCGGTCAGCATCGCCGGAGACATCGTCTTTGACCTGAGCTTCGTTGCCGCGGCGCTGTACTTCGCCTTCCTCGGTCGCCGGGCCAGCCTGGCCAACTTCGGCTTTCGTCCGGCGGCTCCGCGCCGGGCGGTGGCTGCCTTCGTTCTCGCCGTCATCGGCTACTACGCGGTGACGGCGATGTACGGCGCCATATTCCGCCTCCACGGCCAGGACAAGCTGCCGAGCGAGCTGGGCGTGACCCACAGCACCGCGGCTCTCGTCGGGGCCGCCATCTTCGTCTGCGTTGTCGCCCCGATTGCCGAGGAGTTGTTCTTCCGCGGGTTCGTGTTCGGCGCGCTGCGCCACCTGAAGATCACCGTGGCTGGGCGCGATCTGGGCGTCTGGTTGGCCGCCGTGCTGACCGGCATCCTGTTTGGCCTCGTCCATCTCAGCTCGGCCCCGATCCAGTACCTCATCCCCCTCGGCTTCCTCGGTTTCGTGCTCTGTCTCGTCCGCTGGCGGACCGCATCGCTGTATCCGTGCATCGCTTTGCACAGCGCCAACAATGCCCTCGCGCTGGGCGTCAACCAACTCGGCTGGAACGCGGGCGAGATCATCGCGCTGATCGTCGGGGCATGGCTGATTGTGGCCGCCATCACCGGCCCTCTGGCCGTGCGGGCCCCTCGTCTGGTCTGAGAATCCCAGGCATCGGGCCAGGCGGCTGATTTACTTTCCCGCCATGCACCTCAGGATCGCTTCCCTCGCCACGCTGGTGACGGCCGCCGGGCTGGCCGCATCAACCGCCACGGGCACCGCCCTGGCCGCCGGGACACCGGGCCAGCCGCCGCCCCCGGCCACGACGCTCACCAGCACCCCGGCGCCGGCCAAGGCCTCCGTGCACCTGTATGTGCGGGACGCGTTCTTCGTCCACGGCAATGCGGTGACCGTGCCCAGCCGGGCGCTGAGCGTCCAGGGCGTCGTCACTCCCTACGTGGCCGGACAGTCGGTGACGGTGCGTTCCTACCTCGGCCGCCGCCTGGTCAAGTCCGACCGCCTCAGGGTCAAGCCCTCGCCCAACGGGCGCTTGGGTGTGTTCACCGAGCGCGTCGCCAGTCCGAGCCTCGGCGTCCTCCATGTTCGCGTCCGCCATGAGGGCACCGCGTCGATGCGCGCCTTCTTCAACCAGCGCTCCGTGGCGGTGCTCGGCACCGGGGCCGGGTTCGGCTCGCGGGGGGCGTTCGTCACCCTCGTCCAGCAGCAGCTCAATGCCCTCCACGTGTGGGTGCCGGTCACCGGGGTCTATGACCAGCACACCGGTCTGGCCCTGGATGCCTACCATCGCCTGCTCCGCCGCGGGTTCTCCCAGAACCTGGACGGCCGCACGGTCAGCGCCCTGCTCGATGGCCGCGGCAGCTTCCCCGTTCGCCACCCCCACGACGGCAAGCACGTGGAGGGCAACCTCGGCCGCCAGCTGCTGGCCGAGATCTACGGCGCGAAGGTCTACCGGATCTACCCGATCAGCTCGGGCAAGCCATCGACCCCAACCGTGCTCGGCCACTTCCGCGTCTACCGCCGCACGCCCGGCTACCTGCCCGACGGCATGTACTACTCGAGCTTCTTCTACACGGGTTACGCGATCCACGGCTACAGCCCGGCGCCCGACTACGCGGCCAGCCACGGCTGCATGCGGGTGCCGATCTCGGACGCGATCTCGATCTACAACTGGCTCGCGCTCGGCGACGTCGTCGACGTTTACCGGTGAGCGTGAGCGACGCACGCCAGCGTCTGCTGCAGGAGCTGCGCGACCATGCGCTGGTTATCGGCGAGGTGGTCCTGACCAGCGGTGCCACCGCCCAGTATCTCGTCGACGCCAAGCGGGCCATTCTGCGTCCGGAGGGTTTTGCCGCCCTGGCCGAGCTCGTAGCTGATCAGGCGGCGCAGTGGTCGGCCAGCGCGGTGGGCGGGATGACCATGGGCGCTGATCCGATCGCCTGCGCCGCGCTGGCCGGCGGTGCCGACGTCAAGGCCTTCTTCGTGCGCAAGGAAACCAAGAGCCACGGGCTGGCGCGGCGGATCGAGGGTCCCCAGCTCGAGGCCGGGGACCGCTGCATGCTCGTCGAGGATGTCGTCACCACCGGAGGTTCGACCATCAAGGCCCTGCAGGCCCTGCGCGACGAGGGCCATGAGGTGTGCGGCGTCCTCGCCGTCTGTGACCGCCTGGCCGGCGGGGCGGAGGCGATCGAGCAGGCGGCGGCCGCGCCGTTCGTGGCCCTGTCGACGATCGACGAGGTCTATCCCGAGCGCCCCGACCGGGCCTGAACGGTCCTCAGCGCGCCTGCGGTAGGGAACGACACCGCGCCGCCGTCTGGTGCATGGCCTGGATCAGCCAGCCGTGCGATGTCGGAGTGAAGAGCACGATTGGGTTGCCGTGGGCGATGGCTTGGCCGTACTTGAAGCCGACCCGGGAGACATTGAGGTTCAGCGTGTAGGCGAGCATCGTCTGATACTCGAGACGCGTGAGGGGCTCCCCGCAGCCGGCCAGACGCCTGACGCCACCGAGTTGGTTGATGGCCGGCGTGAGGCGGCGGATCTCGGTCGTGCGCAGCCGCTGCCCTTTGAGGTCGCGGTGCTCGGCCCGGGCGTGGGTGATCGCGGTCGGCACCAGGCCGGCCACGAGCAACGCGACAAGTCCGATCCCGGCCCAGGCCGGGAGGCGGGGCACGGCGGGTCGGTCGGCCAGCAGGCGGCCGATGCCGATGCCCGCGAGGACCACGAGCACGCCTCCGGCCTCCCACATGTAACGGGCCAGCGCCGGCCAGCCGTGCAGCGCGAAGGCGATCTCGACGATCACCCAGAGCACGACCCCGGCCGCCAGCACCAGCGTGATCAGGTCGCGCTGGTCGCCTTCATGGCGGCCCTGGCGCCCTCTCGGCCTGCGCACTCCCAGCGCGGCGAGACCCACGGCGCCCAGCGCGGCCAGCTGCACGGGCAGCTCATTGATGCTGAAAAAGCGCCCGATCGTCCCCAAGATCTTGTTGCTGTGAAGCCGCCGGCCGGAGCCCATCGCGTTGGAGGCGGCCACGAACGGGCTGCGGGATGTGAGTGCCGGGATGCCGAACCAGAGCAGCACGACGATGACCCAGCCGCCGATCAGGAGGCCGCGGAGCTCGGGCCGGCGCCGCCATTGCCACAGCGAGTACAGGCCCAGAAACGGCCACACCTCGGGCCGGCCCAGCGCGGCCAGCACCCCGAGCACGAAGGCAGCCCGTGGGCGTCCGTACACGTAGCAGTCAATCGCCCCCAGACAGAGGGCAACGATCATCGGGTCCGACTGCGAGCTGAGCACGTAGTGGAAGTAGTTGGAGAAGCCCAGCAGCATCGCGCCGGCCAGTACCCCGGCCACGATTCCCGCCCAGCGGCGCTCGGGCGGCGCGCCCGTGAGGCGGTAGACGATGCGCCCGGCGAAGACGACGCCGCTCAACGACACGGCCGTCACGGTGACCATCCACAGTCCCAGCTCATAGTGGCCGGCCAGCGCATAGATGACGGTGAACAGGAAGGGCAGCGGCTTCCACGAGGGCGCCGCGTTGGTGTCCAGCGACAGAGTCGTCGCCTGATGGCCCCAGACCAGCCAGCCATAGGGATCAAACCCGGGCCGGGTGCCGGCCCATTCCACGATCGCCGCCGAGAGGACGATCATGCCCAGGGCAACGCCCCACCAGGGATGGCGGCGCAAAAACAGCCGGAGCGTCCACGTCTCAGACGTGGACGTGGTCGTGGTGGCCTCGGGGGACGAGGCCACGCCGGTGGCGGCTGCCAGGATGCGACGTGACACTGGAGGTGAATGGCCGCGATCGAGGGCGTGGATGCTCACGCGGCGACGCGCGGACCGTAGCACGGCACCGCCTACCGGTCGTCACGCGCGGTCAGGATGCCCCCGGCAGGAATCGAACCTGCATCCCGCGCTTAGGAGGCGCGTGCTCTATCCGTTGAGCTACGAGGGCCGAGGTGCAGCGCGAAACCGGCAGCGTAGCTGGGTGCGACGCCGGCGCGCCAGCTTCGTTGAGGCTGCATTAATGTTGAGTGACATGGGGAGCCGCATATGGTTCGATCTGCGCATGGAGGCTGCTGAGGTGCGGCGCGGCGCGCCGCCGACGACCCGATGAGCATCGGTGCCAGCTCCGAGCTCATTGCCGAGTCCGAAGCCACTCTTGACAGCGCCGAGCTGGTTTCGTCTGATGTCGCGGCCCGGTCGCCGCTTGCGCTCTTCTGGAGGCGACTGCGGGCTGACCGGGTGGCGATGGTCTCGGCCGTCTTCATCCTCCTGCTGATCGTCCTCGCCCTCGCCGCGCCGCTGGTCGTCGACGTCCTGGGTCTTCCGGGTCCCTACGTCAACAACTCCAATGCGCTCGACGCCTTTGGCTCTCCCACCGGGCCGAGCGCCGCGCATCCCCTCGGCGTCGACCAGCTCGGGCGCGACGTCTTCTCGCGCGTCATCTACGGCTCGCGGGTGTCGCTCGAGGTAGGGATCATCGGGACGGCGATCGCGGCCGCGATCGGCACGGTGATGGGGCTGTTGGCCGGCTTCTACCGCGGGTGGGTGGACACCGTCATCTCGCGCACGGTCGATGTCTTCCTGGCCTTCCCCGTGCTCGTCCTGGGGCTCGGCATCGGGGCCGCCTGCGGTGTCCGCGGCTGCGCCGGCGGCCTGATCCAGCCCGGGCTGGGCACGGTGATCTTCATCATCACCATCGCCTCGTTCACCTACATCGCCCGGATCGTCCGTGGCCAAGTGCTCTCGCTGCGCGAGAAGGAATTCATCGAGGCCTCCAGGTCGCTGGGGGCGTCCAACCGGCGGATTCTGTTCAAGGAGATCCTGCCCAATCTGGTCGCGCCGCTGACCGTTTACTCGAGCCTGCTGATCCCGACCAACATCCTGTTCGAGGCCGCCTTGTCCTTTCTCGGCGTCGGCATCCGGCAGCCGACCGCCAGCTGGGGACAGATGATCTCTGACGCGTCGGCCCAATCGACCACCGAGTGGTGGTACATCCTCTTTCCCGGAGTAGCTCTGCTACTCACAGTGCTCGCGTTCAACCTGCTCGGCGACGGGCTGCTTGACGCACTTAACCCGCGCGGGGAGTCGCGGTGAGCCGATCCCGGCTCAGGCCCAATGCAGATAACACCATCAGGAGGAAGCTCTATGAGGCGTAGTACACGCAGCCTGGCCGCGTTTGCGGCCACCGGGCTGCTGGCCGTTGGCGCCGCCGCGTGCGGCTCCAGCAGCTCCAACAGCTCGTCCGGGGGAGGATCGAGCTCAGCCAGCGGTTCACCCAAGATCCCGCTCAAGGCGGGAGAGAACCCGGTGGGCCAGCAGCTCACCGGCAAGAAGAAGGGCGGCACGCTGAAGGTCTACTCGAGCGGCGACTTCGAGCATCTCGATCCAGGCCAGTCGTATTACGCCCTGGACTACGCGCTCATCCAGGCCACCAACCGGCCGCTGTTCTCCTACCCACCGAACTCCGCGACCACCGTGCGTCCTGATCTCGCCACCGTGTTGCCGACCACCTCCAACGGCGGTATCACCAACGGCGGCAAGACCCTGACCGTCCACATCCGCCCCGACGTCCACTTCTCGCCCCCGGTCAACCGGGCCGTGACCTCGGCCGACGTGGCCTACGCGATCGAGCGCGGCGGCAACCCCAACGTCGGTAACGCCTACTTCCCGGCCTACTTCGGGGCCGGTGCTCCGGCGCCGCTGCTGGGTACCAGCAGCAAGAGCTGGAAGGGCGGCCCGATCCCCGGGATCACCACCCCGAACAAGACGACAATCGTCTTCCACATGGCCAAGCCGGGGGCGGGCCTGCTGCTCCAGGCCTTGAGCCTGCCGATCTCGGCGCCGCTGCCGCAGTCGTTTGTGGCCCCGCTGGACAAGCACAGCCCGACGACCTACGGCTCGCAGTATCTCGTCGCCACCGGGCCATACATGGTCCAAGCGGACAAGACCGGCAAGATCCAGGGCATCGGCTATCAGCCCGGCAAGTCAGAGACGCTGGTTCGTAACCCGAACTGGAAGGCCTCGACCGACTTCCGCCCCGCCTACGTGGACCGGATCAACGTCAACGTCGGTGGCGACGCCACGGTCATCGGGCAGCAGACGTTGAAGGGCTCAAACGCCATCCAGCTCGACACCCCCTCGCAGGCCAACGTCAAGCTGGCCTACCAGCAGTATCCGTCGCAGATCACGTTCACGCAAGGCTCGGGGGACCACTACGTCGCTCTTGACAACCAGGCCGGTCCGTTCAAGAACGTCAATGCTCGCCGCGCGGTCTGGGCGGCGTTGGATCGGGCGGCGATCGTCAAGGCCCGCGGAGGGTCGCTGGTCGCCGAGCCCGCGACACACTTCATCTACCCGGGCGTGTCCGGCTTTGTGCAGGCCGGTGGCTACCCGGGACCACAGGTCGACTTCAACAAGAATCCCAGCGGCAACATGGCTGTGGCGACCAAGTACATGAAGTTGGCCGGCTACAAGAGCGGCAAGTACACCGGCAACGCGACGGTGCAGGTGGTCGGGGCCAACAGCGGCAACGATCCGGCGATCATCCAGATCGTCAACTCGGCGATGACCAGCCTCGGCTTCAAGACCCACGTCACCGAGGTTGACCAGGCCACCATGTACTCCAAGTACTGCGGAGTACCCAAGCAGAACATCGACGCCTGCCCGACGGTCGGCTGGATCCGGGACTTCGCCGACCCGTTGTCCGTGCTCTACGCCACGTTCTACGGTCCGGCGATCGTGCCCACCAATAACTCCAACTGGAGTCAGACCAATGACCCGGCCATCAATGCCGCCATGCAGAAGGCGGCGCTGGTGGTTGATCCGACCGCGCGGGCCCAGGCCTGGGCCAACGTCGACAAGATGCTCGTCTCCGATGCCGCCGCGATTCCGGAGGAGTTCGGCAACCAGCCCAACATCGAGAGCAAGAACGTCGCCGGCGTGAACCAGCTCTGGAATGAGGGCACCTGGGACTTCGCCTTCACCTCGTTGAAGTAGGAGCCGTCCTGACGATGGACCTCGCCACCCTGTGTGGCGGGGTCCATCGCTCTTTCTCCCCGACCCACCAGCCATGACCACGTACATCATCCGCCGCATCCTGTGGGGCATCGTGTTGCTGATCCTCGTCAGCGCGCTGACCTTCCTGTTCTTCGACGTTTTCCCCTCGGCCGACCCCGCGATTCTGCGCGCCGGGCGCAACTCCAGCCCCGCGACGATCGCCCACATCCGTCACGAGCTCGGACTCGATCAGCCGATCTACACGCAGTTCGTCAACTACATGAAGGGGATCATCCTTCACTTCAACTTCGGCTACAGCTATTACAGCGGCGCCTCGGTGCTGAGCCTGATCACCAATCGCCTGCCGGCCACGCTGTCCCTCACCGTGGGAGCGGCGGTGGTGTGGTTGCTGTCCGGAATCCCGATCGGGATCATCTCCGCGATCCGGCGCGGCACCCTGCTGGACCGCACGGCCATGGGCGTGGCGCTCGTGTTCGTCTCGATGCCCGTGTTCTGGTTCGGGATCATGCTCCTGTTCCTGTTCTCCAACGACATCGGCCGCTACCACATCTTCCCTGGCGCCGCCAGCTACGTGGGCCTGACCTCGAGCCCGGTTGACTGGTTCACGTCACTGATCCTGCCCTGGATCGTGCTCGCCGGGACATCGGCGGCGATCTACTCGCGGCTGCTGCGCGGCAGTCTGATCGAAGCCATGGGCGAGGACTACATTCGTACCGCCCGGGCCAAGGGCCTGGCGGAGCGGCGCGTGGTCTGGCGCCACGGCGTGCGGTCGGCGATCACCCCGGTGGTGACGATCTTCGGCCTCGATGTCGGCACCCTGCTGGGCGGTGCGGTCATCACAGAGACCGTGTTCGACATCCCTGGCATCGGGCGCCTGAACTGGCAGGCGATCATCAATGCCGACTTTCCGATCGTCCAGGGCACCGTCCTCCTGGCGGCAATCTTTATCGTCGTCGCCAATATCATCGTCGACATCTCCTACGCCTACCTCGATCCTCGCGTGCGCTACTCGTGATGAAGGTACGAATCGGGAGTGCGGGCTCGTGAGCGATGCGCTGCTCAACGTCGAGGATCTGCGCGTCTCCTTCCGGACCGATGACGGGATCGTCCGGGCCGTGGACGGGATCTCCTACGCCGTGGGGGAGGGCAAGACGCTCGGCATCGTGGGCGAGTCCGGCTCGGGCAAGACGGTCTCCTCGCTGACCACCCTGGGGCTGACCCGGAGCCGGGGTTCGGACATCAGCGGGAGGATCATGTTCGGCGGCCAGGACCTGGTCGCCATGTCTGACGAGAAGCTCCGCACGATTCGCGGCAACGACGTGGCCATGATCTTCCAGGACCCCTTGTCCGCGTTGCATCCGTTCTACAAGGTGGGCTGGCAGCTGGTGGAGGCGATGCAGGCACACGGTTCGATCTCGCGCAAGGCGGCGCGAAGCCGCGCCGGGGAGCTCCTGCAACTGGTGGGCATCCCGGATCCCCAGCGCCGGGTCGATCAGTTTCCGCACGAGTTCTCCGGCGGCATGCGCCAGCGAGTGATGATCGCCATGGCGCTGGCCAACGAACCCAAGCTGCTCATCGCCGATGAGCCGACGACGGCTCTGGACGTCACGGTGCAAGCCCAGATCCTCGCCCTACTCAATGATCTCCAGAACCGTCTGGGGACGGCGATCATCATCATCACTCACGACCTCGGCGTGGTGGCCGAGGTCGCCGACGACATCGCGGTGATGTACGCGGGACGGATCGTGGAACGGGGCACCGCCCAGGAGATCTTCAATGAACCCCAGCATCCCTACGCCTGGGGTCTGCTGAAGTCGATTCCGCGCCTGGACAGTCCGCGGGGGGAGGAGCTGGTGCCGATCTCGGGACGCCCGCCGAGCCTCATCAACCGCCCGTCAGGCTGCCACTTTCATCCGCGTTGCCCCTACGTGCAGGATTCCCATAAGCAGATCGATCCCCGTCTCGAGCCGGTCGCCTCGGGTCAGTCACACGCGGCGGCCTGTCTGCTCGAGCCCTCGGTCCGCCAGCGCATCTGGCGCGGGCTGCGGGAGGGCCGCGACCTCGAGTCGCTGCAGCGCCTGGCCGCCTCCAGCAACGGCCAGGCCGGCGGCACGAGCGGGGCCCCGCCGGCCCCGGCCACGGCAAGCTCAACCCCGCCGTCGGGCGCCGCCCCGCAGGAGCCGTCATGAGCAGCACCCTGATCGAGGTCCGCGACCTGGTCAAGCACTTTCCGATCAAGCGGGGCATCCTGATCCAGCGCCAGATCGGCGCGGTGAAAGCCGTCGACGGGATCTCCTTCGATGTGTCCGAGGGGGAGACGCTCGGGATCGTCGGCGAGACCGGCTGCGGCAAGAGCACCACCGCCCGCCTGCTGTGCCGGCTGATGGATCCGACCTCGGGCAGTGTCACCTTCGACGGCCGCGATGTGCTCGCGCAAAAGAAGGACGACCTCAAGGCGCTGCACCGTCAGATGCAGATGGTCTTTCAGGACCCGTATTCCTCACTGAACCCGCGTAAAACGGTCGGCTCGATCATCGCCGACCCCTTCGTGATCCACAACCTTCACACGGGCAAGGACGAGCGCAAGCGCAAGGTCCAGGAGCTGATGGACCGCGTGGGGCTGAACCCCGAGCACTACAACCGCTACCCGCACGAGTTCTCCGGCGGTCAGCGCCAGCGCATTGGCGTGGCCCGGGCGGTGGCCCTGGAACCCAAGCTGCTCATCGCCGACGAGCCGGTGTCAGCGCTCGACGTATCAATCCAGGCCCAGGTCCTCAATCTGCTGCGCGAGCTGCAACGCGATCTCGGCCTCACCCTCATCTTCATCGCCCATGACCTCTCGGTCGTGCGCCACATGTGTGACCGGGTCGCGGTCATGTACCTGGGCAAGATCGTCGAGATGGCTCCCGGCGATGAGCTCTATCACGAGCCGCGTCACCCCTACACCGGCGCGCTGCTGTCAGCGGTCCCGGTGGCCGATCCAAGCGGCGGCAAACGCGAGCGCCAGCTCCTCAGCGGCGACGTGCCCAGCCCGGCCAATCCGCCCAGCGCGTGCCGCTTTCACACCCGCTGCCCCAAGGCGCAGGAGCTCTGTTCTCAGGACGAGCCTCTGCTCGAGGTCAAGCGGCCGGGCGCCACCGGCGTGGCGGCCTGTCACTACCCGCTGACCGACGAGGAGATCCGCCTGCAGCTCCCCGCCGCGCTGACCCGCGACGGCCGTCAGCCCGCGGCGGCGTCGTCGCCGGCGGGGGCGTCGGGGGAGGCCTCCTCGGCCTCCTCGTCCTCGTCGTCGACGTAGAGCGACTCGGAGGCGAGCTGCTCGCCCCGCCGGTCCCACAGCTTGACCTCGAGATAGTCTGAGCGGTAGTTGTCGGGCGCCAGCAGGGTGAAGCGCTCCTCGATGAGCTCGCACTGATCGACGGCCAGGTTGGCCAGCTCGCCGGTCACCAGTGCCCCGCCGGGCAACAGCGGCGTCCCCCACACCAGCGTCATGTCGGCCGTCTTGCCTGCGTCACCCCGCCAGGTGGCGACCACGTCGTCATTGAGGTCGAGCTTCCAATCCGGGTTCTGCTCGGCCACCTCACCGGTGAAGTCGGCCCGGGCCTCGAACTCGCTCGGGCCGCCCGAACCTTCGCTGAAGGCCACGAACCCGAACAGCTCAAACCCGGTCGACGTGCGGGCCACGGCCGGGACATAGGTCCGCCCCCCGTAGGTCCGGTCCGGGAACCAGGCGATCTGCCCGGGCTCGCCCAGGTCCTCGCCATCGGAATCAATCTCCCGGGCGGCGGCCAGGAAGTAGCCACGCAGGGTCTCCGCCCAGCGCCCGTAGGGCAGCGCCTCCTGGGGCGGCTCGGCGGCAAAGCTGATGACAAAGCGGTCGGTGGGCGGCATCGTGGGCGGGAGGGTACGGAGTTTGCGCCGGTCGCGCGGGCTCACGCGCCCTCGGTGTCGACACGGCGCGCGGCCCACATGAAGCATCCGCAGGTGCCACCGCGCCTCACCTGTGTGCTGTGCGGTTCTAGCCTCCGTCATGCCGCTTGGTGCAAACGATTGCTCTCAGCGCGAGGTGTTGACGGGCGGCGAGTTTCCGCACCGCGTGGGTCGCCCTCGGCGTGGACCGCCCGCGCCGCACCCCCCGGCCAGGAGCCGACGCGCCGGCCAACCTCGGCCGCCCATTGCCCGTTGCCCGGTTCGCCGGGGCGCCCTAGTTCGTCGGCTGCGCTCACGTGGGTCTGTCGTCGGTCCCCCGTGTGTCCCGCGGCCCGGCGGCCCCGGGGCCCGGCGTCCGGGCGGCCCGGCGTCCGGGCGGCCCCGCGTCCCGGCGGCCCCGCGTCCCCGCGGCACATATCGACCCCGCGAGGCGCCGTGGCAGGGGGTGAGTCACGAAGCTGGCCGTCTTGGCCCACGATCGCAACCACCCCGCCGCAAAAAGGCCGGCGAGGTCAAAATGTGCCGCTCGCTCGGCCGCTCGCTCGCTCGGCCGCTTGCTCGCTCGCCACGGTCGGCCGCTCGCGCGCTCGCGCGCCATGCCCCGGGCGCCACGCCCCGGCCCGAGCCGCCCACCCACCGCGGGGCGCGCGCGGCTAGAAGGCACCCCGCCGGCTCAGCACGGCGGGGATCGTCTTGAGCAGGATGGCCATGTCGAGGAACACCGACCAACGCTCGAGGTAGAGGAAGTCCAGGCGGACGAGATCATCGAAGTCGAGCTCTGAGCGGCCCGAGACCTGCCACAACCCGGTGATGCCGGGCAGCACGAGGTAGCGCTTCTTGTGCCACTCCTCCAGGCGTTCAAAATCGCGCATGGGCAGGGGGCGGGGCCCGACCAGGGACATCTCGCTGCGAAGCACGTTGACCAGCTGGGGCAGCTCATCGAGCGAGAAGCGGCGCAGGACCCGGCCGATCGGAGTCAGCCGAGGATCCTCGCGGATCTTGAACAGGGCGCCACTCGATTCGTTGAGATCCTCGAGATCGGCCTGGCTCTGGTCGGCACCGGCGCGCATGGTGCGAAACTTGAAGCAGTGAAACGGGCGGCCGGCCATGCCTGGGCGGATCGAGCGGTAGATGACCGGGCCGTGAGAGCTCAGGCGCACCGCCAGGGCGATGGCCACCAGCACCGGTGAAAGCACGAGCAACAGCAGACTCGAGACGATCAGGTCAAAGCTGCGTTTGGCCGCGAACGGCAGTCCCTCGAACACCGGCGGCCGGAGGGTGAACAGAGGGATCGTCTCGCCGGGCACGAACTCGGCCCGGTCAAACAGGATCTCCATCGTCGACGGAGCCACGCTCACCGTAATCCCCCGCAGGTGACATCGCTCGACCAGGTCCAGCGCCTGGTCGTGGGGGAAGTCCGGATCGGCGATCACGACCTCCTCAACCCGCTCGGCGGTGAGGATCTCGGGCAGATCCTCGAGCTGGCCCAGGGAGCGCAGTCCGTTGTCTGAGCGTGGGGTGAGCGAGATGAACCCGACCAGCTCGATCGGGCGCTCGGAGTTCTCAGCCAGGGCGTGAGCGACCGTGTCCAGGTGCCGCCCCGAACCGACCAGGAGCGACCGCCGCCGGTAGCCCGCGCGCTCCAGCAGTCGCCCGGTCACGCGGGTGTACAGCAGGCGCAACCCGCTGATATAGGCGATGCCGAAGAACAGCGAGCCGTAGAACACGTAGTAGCTCGAGAAGTGCTCGCCGTTGGCCAGCGCGAACACGAGCGAGATCACCGTGGCTTGGAACAGAGCGGTGGCGATCTTGGGTAGCCCCGCGCGGCGCGCCCGCTCGGCGTACAGGTCCTGCCGGGCGAACAGGAGCACGGTGACCATGTAGGCGAAGGTGAGCGCGGGGCGGATGTACTGCCAGGCCCCGCCCAGGTCGAAGTGACCGCGCAGGGCAAGCTTGATGAGGATGGCCGTATAGAGCGCGCCGGTGACGCCGATGAAGTCCAGGGCGAGCAGGGCCGTCACCCGGCTGACGCGACGGAGCGTCTCCCGGCGCAGCAGGAACATGAAGAGCGGCGGGGTGCGCCGTCGCATATCGGCCTCGGACAGACGCAGGCCGCCGCCACCGTAGGCACGGCTCACACGCTGTTGGATGGCCTCGTCGTGGTCGATCATCGAGCGGTCAGGGGCCGATCTGCTACTCCCCACCCGCAGATAACGGTAGCTGGGCCCCAGAGTTACGGAGTTGTGAGCCGGCTAATACGTCAGCGGGCGGCGCCGACCAGCGCCTCACGACCGGAATGCTCGATCGTCTGGCGCAGACCCTGGGCGAGCATGATCTCCGGCTCCCAGCCGAGAACCTCCTGCGCGAGGGTGATGTCGGGCTGACGCACCTGGGGATCATCGGTGGGCAGCGCCTCATAGACGATCTCGGAGTTCGAGCCGGTGGCCCTGATGACCTCCTCGGCCAGTTCGAGAAGCGTGAACTCGTTGGGGTTGCCGATGTTCACCGGCTCGTGATAGCCCGACTCGGCCAGGGCGATCATCCCCCGGATCAGGTCATCGACATAACAGAAGGAGCGGGTCTGGGAACCGTCGCCGAACACCGTGATCGGCCGGTCCTGGAGCGCCTGACGCAGGAACGTCGGAATCGCCCGCCCGTCGTGGGGACGCATCCGCGGCCCGTAGGTGTTGAAGATGCGGATGATGGCCGTATCCACGCCCTGCTGGCGGTGATAGGCCATGGTCAGCGCCTCGGCGTAGCGCTTGGCCTCGTCGTAGACCCCGCGCGGGCCGATCGGGTTCACATGACCCCAATAAGTCTCGGGCTGCGGATGCACCTTGGGATCGCCGTAGACCTCGCTCGTCGAGGCGGTCAAAAACCGAGCCCGATGCCGCTTGGCCACCCCGAGCGTGTGGTGCGTCCCGTACGAGCCGACCTTCAGGGTGTGCAGCGGCAGGCGCAGGTAATCGATGGGGGAGGCCGGGGAGGCGAGATGAAAGACGAAATCGACCGGCTCATCGATGAAGTAGGGCTCGATGATGTCGATGTTGCGATGGTCGAACTTCTCCGACCGGATGTGAGCGATGTTGTTGAGATTGCCCGTCTCCAGGTTGTCGATGCAGATCACCCGGTCGCCGCGAGCAAGCAGCCGATCGCAGAGGTGAGAGCCGAGAAAACCGGCACCGCCGGTGACGAGACACGTGGCCACGGCGCTGAAATCTATCTAGATCCGGACCGAGCCGTCTGAGCCGAGCGTCCAATCGGGATTGTGGGCGACCTCCCACACGTAACCCTCCGGATCGGCGAACGCGCCCGAGATACCGCCCCACTCCATCTGCGCCGCGGGCCGCACGATCGTCCCGCCGGCCCGTTCGGCCTCGCTCAGGACGGCCTCGACCTCCTCCGGGCCGCGGACGTTGTGGGCGAGCTCGATCCCAGGCGCGCCGTGGCCGCCGACCTGAGTCCACAGGCCAAAGACCAGGCCGCCGGCCTGAAAGAAGCAGACCTCGTCGTCGGGTTGGTGGGCGCCTGAGAATCCCAGTGCCTCGTAGAAGGCCCTCTGGCGGGCCAGGTCGCGTACCCCGAGCGTGACCAGGCTGATCCGCGGCTCCACGGTGCCAGGATCGCACACCGTTCACGCCTCGCGGTGCTGGCGGCGGACCACGTGCTCATCGCCGCGTCGGATCGTCACCCGTTCCCCATCCAGGTGCTCGAGTACCGCCTGGGCGAACTTGCGTGACGTGCCCAGCGCATCGCGCAGCTGGGCCAGCGTGACCGCGCCGCCATGCTCAGCCGCCAGCGCGAGCACCCGGCGGCGGACCTCCGCCGCGGCATCGGCGTGGAAGTGAAGCGTGCGCGAGATCCGCACCGCGCGCCCAGCCCGGCGCAGGGCCGCGAGGTCGTCGCGGTCGAGCTCGCCGTCCGGTGGAGGCTCGAAGCCAGCCTCGCGCAGGCGAGCCTCGAGGGCCAGTGCCGAGGCCGACAGGGTCAGCGGCGTTGGGGCTGGCTCGGGGGTGGGCGCGATCGTCTCCCGCACCGGATCGGGCTCGCCGCGGGCCAGCCGGGTCAGGCGGGCGAGAAGCTCGCGGCCGGGGCCGTGCCGGCGCGGGTGGGCGTCGAGCACCCGTCCGCCACCAAGCGTGTCCGGCGGGGCAATCTGACGCACCACGAGCCGGTCGCCCTCAACGGCGATGAGGGGCCGCTCGAGTCGCAGCTGCCAGAACGCGCCGCCCAACCAGGCCAGACGAGCCGGCGTCTCCCGGGTACCGTGATGGACGTGCACGCGGGCGCCGGTGTCGGGTTCGCTGCGTCTCGAGGCAAAGCTCAGCTCGGCGTCGATGAGGAATGTCTCCTCCAGTTGCGTTCCCTCCTGGGTCAGCAGATCCCCCCGTCTCACCTCGTCGTGGCCCAGGCCGGCGAGATTGACCGCGACTCGTTGGCCGGCGGCGGCCCGGTCGACCGCGTGGTCGTGGACCTGCACCTCCCGGGCCCGCGCGCGCAGCCCAGCGGGCACGAGACGGAGCCGGTCACTGCGGGCGATCTGGCCCGACCACAGGGTGCCGGTGACGACCGTGCCCGCCCCCCGCACCGAGAACACGCGGTCGACGTGTAGCCGGGTTTCCCCGGGAGCCGCACTGCGACCGGGTAGTCCCGCCGCCACCCGGTCGAGGGCGGCGAGCAGCGCGTCCAGACCGTTGCCGTGGCGCGCCGAGACCGCCACCAGCTCGGCGCCGGGTAGGAGCTCGGCCGCCTCCAGCGATGCCGGCTCGGGATCAGCCAGGTCGCTCTTGGTCACCGCGACCACGCCGTGATCGATGCCGAGTGCGCGCAGCACGGCCGCGTGCTCACGCGTCTGGGGCATGACACCGTCGTCGGCGGCGATGGCCATCAGGTAGAGGTCGATCCCGGTCGCACCGGCCACCATCGTCCGCACGTAGCGCTCATGGCCGGGCACATCGACGATGGAAAGCCGCCGTCCCGAGGGGAGCTCGAGGTTGGCGTAGCCGAGCTCGATCGATACTCCCCGGGCCTGCTCCTCCGGCAGGCGGTCAGAATCGATGCCGGTCAGCGCCTGGATCAGGGCGGTTTTCCCGTGATCGATGTGGCCGGCGGTGCCGAGCGTGAGCGGGCCCCCGCTCATAGCGCGGGCAGGGCGGCCCGCACGGCTTGCACCACCGGCTCGACGTCGGCGTCAGTGAGCGTGCGGGGGTCAAAGAGAAGCCGCCCGTCGTGGATGCGGGCGATCACCGGGGGATGGGCCTGATGCAGGACCGAGGCCACACGGACCGGATCGAGGTCGCTCCCCA
Source organism: Solirubrobacteraceae bacterium (assembly GCA_034665145.1). Taxonomy (GTDB): domain Bacteria; phylum Actinomycetota; class Thermoleophilia; order Solirubrobacterales; family Solirubrobacteraceae; genus Palsa-465. The sequence continues at coordinate 57,994 of JAXDGI010000007.1, read as the reverse complement.
GCGTGACCGCCGGGCCCTCGAGCTCGGTGAGGGCCAGCGCTCCGCCACCCGGGCGTGAAACGGTGCGCACCAGTTCGGCGGGCGGGCCGATGCCCTCGCACAGCCGCCGTGCGCGCTGTGCCAGGACCGCCTCCTCGGTGGCGAGCATCCGTAGGGCGGGAATCTCGCGTATCGCTCGATCCGGGTCGCGGTACAGCATCAGCGTGGCCTCGAGCGCGGCCAGCGAGAGCTTGTCGATGCGCAGCGCCCGGGCCAGCGGGTGCTGGCGCGCGGCGGCCACCGCGGTGCTGCTCCCGACCAGGAGGCCGGCCTGGGGGCCACCGAGCAGCTTGTCGCCCGAGCAGGTGACCAGCGCCGCTCCGGCCCGCACCGAGCGCCCCAGATCAGGCTCATCGGCGAGGGCCGGGATCCGGTCTGCGCCGGCCAGAGCGCCGGAGCCGATGTCGTCGATGACGGGTGCGTCCAACTCGCACAGCGCCTCGATCGTGACATCGTGGACATAGCCGAGGGTGCGGAAGTTGGATTGGTGCACGCGCAGGATGGCGCCGACGGGAATCGGCGGATCGCGCAGGGCGCGCTCGTAATCGCGCCGATGGGTGCGGTTGGTGGTGCCGACCTCAAGCATCTCCGAGCGGGATTGGGCGATCACGTCGGGGATGCGGAAACCGCCGCCGATCTCGACCTGCTGGCCGCGGGAAATGACGATCGCCATGCCTGGGCCAGCCAGCGCGGCTGCGGCCAGCAGCACGGCGCCGGCGCCGTTGTTGACCACCATCGCCGCCTCGGCCCCGGTCAGCTCGCGCAAGAGGCCGTCGACGTGGTCGTGCCGGGACCCCCGCTCGCCGGCCTCGAGATCGAACTCGAGATTGCTGTAGCCACTGGCCACGCGCGCCACCGCCGCCTGGGCGCTGTCGCTGAGTGGCGCGCGACCCAAATTGGTGTGCATGAGCACGCCAGTGGCGTTGATGACCCGCTGCAGGGAGGGCGACGCCAGCGCGGTCAACAGGGTTCGCGCCCGGTCGGCCAGTTTGTCCCCCGTCTCCGCCTCGGCCTGGCCGTGACCTGCCTCCGCGTCGGCCAAGAGCGCACAGCGCCGCTCGGCGATCGCACGGCGCGCCGCCGCCACGGCTAGGACGTGGGGCGCATCCAGCTGGTCGGCGAGCTCATGGACAGCCGGCAGGCCCCTCAGCTCGGACTCACGCCGTCCACCCACTCGCCCTCCTCCTTCTTCCAGATCGGGACCTGAACCTTGATCTCATCGATGATCTCCCGACCGCCGGCAAAGGCCTGGGCGCGGTGCGGGGCGGACACGGCAATGGCCACCGAGGGCTCGGACAGTGCCACGGTCCCGATCCGGTGTTCGACGGCGGCGGCGCAGAGCCCGTGGCGCTCGACGGCGGCGGCGACGATCTCGCTCAGCTTGGCTGAGGCCATCTCGGTGTAGGCCTCGTATTCGAGCGCCGCCACCTCACGGGTCACTCCGAGAAACGTGACCACCGCGCCGGCCCGGGAATCACGCACCCGGTCAAGCAGCGGGTCAAGCCGCAACGCCTGTTCAGTGATCCGCACGTGGATGACGCCCACCGCGCCGCCGGAAACGGGCGGGATCAGGGCCAGCTCGTCCCCGGGCGCGAGCACCCGGTCCTCGCCGGCGTACTCGTGGTTGACCGCCATGACCACCGGAACCCCCTGGGTCAGCGCGCTCACCTGGCGCAGCGCGTCACGGACCAGCGCGCCGTGGGGAAGCTCGAGCTCCAACTCCCCGGCTCCGGCGCGTTCGCGCAGCGCGGCGAACAGACGAACCCTGACCTGCATGTCTGCTGAACGTTAGTGGGGGCGCCCGCCGTCGCTCGGTAAGGTGCCAGTTCATGGCCACCGCCGACGAGCACCGCACGATCGCTCCGATCGTCGGCCCCGACGATCCGCGTCATTTCACGGACTCGGGCATCGAGGTCGAGCCCGTATACGACGACAAGGATCTGCCCGGAGATCTGACGGAGCGCCTGGGCGAACCGGGTGAGTACCCATACACGCGCGGGGTGCACCGTGAGATGTATCGCAGGCAGTTGTGGACGATGCGTCAGTACGCGGGCTACGCCAGTGCGAAGGAGTCCAACGAGCGCTACCGGTACCTGCTCTCCAAGGGGTCGACGGGGTTGTCGATGGCCTTTGACCTGCCGACCCAGCTGGGCTTGGACTCTGACGATCCGCGCTGCTTGGGCGAGGTGGGGCGCACGGGAGTGGCGATCGACACGATCGACGATATGCGTACGGCCTTTGATCAGATCCCGCTTGATCAGGTGTCCACGTCGATGACGATCAACGCTCCGGCCAGCGTGCTCCTGCTGCTCTATGAGCTGGTTGGCGAGGAGCAGGGTGTGGCCTCTGAGCAGCTGCGTGGCACGACTCAGAACGACATTCTCAAGGAGTACATCGCCCGCGGGAACTACATCTACCCCCCTGAGGGCGCCGTCCGGCTGACGACTGATCTTTTTGCCTACTGCAACGAGCGGGTTCCGAAGTGGAACACGGTGTCGATCAGCGGCTACCACTTCCGCGAGAAGGGCTGCTCGGCCGTGCAGGAGGTCGCCTTCACGCTGGCCAACGGGATCGCCTACGTGCAGGCGGCGCTCGATGCCGGGCTGGAGATCGATCGCTTCGCTCCCCGCCTGGCCTTCTTCTTCAATGGCCACAACAACGTCTTTCAGGAAGTGGCCAAGTTCCGCGCCGCCCGGCGCATGTGGGCACAGATCATGCGCGAGCGCTTCGGCGCTCAGGACGAGCGCTCCTGGAAGCTGCGCTTTCACACCCAGACCGGGGGGGTCACGCTCACCGCCCAGCAGCCTGAGAACAACATCGTCCGCGTCGCCCTGCAGGGGTTTGCCGCGGTGTGCGGCGGCACGCAGTCGCTGCACACCAACGGCTTTGACGAGGCGCTGGCCCTCCCCACTGAGCGGGCGGCCAAGATCGCGCTGCGCACCCAGCAGATCATCGGCTATGAGTCCGGCGCGGCGGACACGGTGGACCCGTTCGCCGGGTCGTATTTCGTTGAGGCGCTGACCGCCGAGATCGAGACCCGGGCCGGTGAGCTGATCGCCAAGGTCGACGCGCTGGGCGGTTCGGTCCAGGCGATCGAGTTCATGACCAACGAGATCGAGGAATCCGCCTTCGGCTATCACGAGCGCTACCGCACCGAGCAGGACATCGTGGTCGGGGTCAACAAGTTCGTCGAGGAATCGCTCGAGGTGACCGACATCCTCCGTGTGGACCCCGAGTCCGAACACGCCCAGCTCGAGCGCCTCAAGAGGTTCAAGGCCGACCGCGACGCCGAGCTGGTGGCCAAGCGCCTGGACGAGGTTCGCGACTGTGCCCGCGGGACCGACAACCTGCTTCCCGTCCTCCGTGAGGCGCTAAAGGATCGCTGTTCCATGGGTGAGGTGTGCGGCGCCATGCGTGACGTGTTCGGCGACTACCACCCGTCGTTCTAGACGCTCTCGATGCTGATCTCCGCCGTCGCCTTCTCGGATTTCATCCTGGCCATCCATATCCTGGCCGTCGTGGTCGGGTTCGGCGTCGTGTTCGCCTTCCCGGTGCTGCTGGCCAGCGCCGCGCGACTGGATCCGAGCGTCGTGCCATGGCTGCTGCGCGCACGTCAGCGCATCGGCCGCTATCTGGTCAACCCCGGGCTTCTCATTCTTGTTCTGGCCGGCATTTACCTGGCCAGCGACAAGCACCAATGGAAGTCGTTCTACGTGCAGTGGGGCATCGTGGCGGCGCTCGTCATCGGTGCCATCGAGGGCGCTCTGATCACTCGTCGCTCGGGACGGTTGGCCGACCTGGCCGAACGGGATCTGGCCGCGACCGGCGTGGCCGCGGGCGGCCAGCGGGTTTCCGCCCAGTGGAGTGACGAGTACACGCGCGGCCAGCGGCTGTTGACGATCGGCGGCACGCTGATCCAGATCATCGTGGTCATCACCGTTTTCCTGATGGCCACACACGCCGGCGGCAGCTGAGCTCGGCTGCGGTCGGGTCGTCCCGAGGCGACCAGACCGTCCGGCCGTTCCCGGAGGGAGTTTCCGGCGGCGCCAGGCTCTGGGGTCAGGCCTCTGGGGTCTGGTGTTTGGGGTCTGGGGTCTGGGGTCCGGGGTCTGGGGTCCGCCCGCGGTCACGAGGTGTGCGTTGGTGGGGCCGGCAGCCGCCGCTGACCGCGGACGCCGGGGGAACCTCCGTCTCTTTGTTGCCATATCTGCAACTTTGAGACGGAGGTTCCGGGCATGCTGGCTACTTGTGGACGGCGTGGAAACCGGAGTAGCTTGACGCGACCGCTCCGGACACGCAGATCGCGTAGGCGTAGACCAGGTTGTCACTAGGTTCGTTGTTGTTCATCCACACACCCCAGGCATCGGGAGCGGTGTCAGTCGCCGCCTGCCGTGTCGGCCACGAGGAGTTGACGGACTCGTTGACGGTCCCGTCGGTCCAGGCACCACCGCCGACGACGAACTGACCCGGTTTACAGTTGGCTTGCACGAAGGTCTGCTGACGGGTGGGATTGATCGTTGCCGCGCTTCTCACCACGTTGACGCCGGTGAGCGCCCCGGCGGAGCCCGCTGTGTCCGCGCTGGAGGCGCGTCCGGCGGTGAACGCCGCGCTGGCCCCGTTGGCGAAATCGGCGCGCTGGGCGTGGGGCACGAGCAGCCCCTTCTTGAGCTTCTTGGCGGTAATCGCGCCGTTGTGGATCTTGGCTGTGGTCACGGCGTTCTTGCGCAGTTGCTTGGTGCCGACGCTGTTCTTGCCTACCAGCCCGCCGGCATAGGCGGTGCCGCCCAGGGCGACGATCAACGCGATGATCGATACGACCAGCGCGGCGCTGGGTCGGTGAGTACGAAACCAGGGCATTGGACTCCTTGTGTGTGTTGTGCGTCGCGGGCAGACCGGACAGACCCGCCCCTGCCCCCACCGGAACTCGGACGCGGTGAGCCGGTCCCCACCGGAACTCGGACGCGGTGAGCCGGAACCGGCCCGACGCCCCTACCTTCGATCCAGTGTTCGCCGTCGCACGGCGATAGTCAAGGCTTGCCAGCCGTCATCCAGGGGGCGTCTGGACGGATGGTTGGTGCGAGGCGGCCCGACGGGCCGGCTGGCCAAAACTCCAATAGCTGGGTTTTCCTCCCCACCCTCTTCGGGCCGGCCCTTGCAGGCGGACGGCGAGGGCAGGAGTCCTCCGCCGCCGGGCGAAACCTCTGCCCATGACGATGCACGAGGCAAGCCGGACCCTGGTCAAATCCACGCCCGAGCTGTGGGCGGAATGCAGCGACGGCGAGTCGCTGAGCCGCCACCTGGGCGCCTTTGGCGAGATCCGCATCACCAGGCTCGAACCGGAAACCGCCGTTGCCTGGGAGGGCGATGATGTACGCGGCACGGTGACCCTCGAGCCCTCGGGATGGGGGACCCGCGTGGTGCTGACGGCAACGGCTGAGGCGGCCGGACCTGCCGTGGAGCCGGAGGCGGCGGCGAGAACGGAGATGGCTGCAGGACCGGAGGCGGCGGCCGAACCGGAGGCGCCGGCCGAACCAGAAGCGCCGGCCGAACCGGAGGCGGAGGCAGAACCAGAGACCGTGGCCACACCGACCACGGCGCCAGAACCAGAGGCGGCGGCCGAACCAGAGGCGGCGGCCGAACCAGAGGCGGCGGCCGAACCAGAGACGGCGGCACAACCGGCCCTGCGGACCGAATCCGAGCCCGCACCCGCCCGCCCGGGCTTCCTTGCCCGTCTCTTCGGGTTTCGGCGAGGCTCGCGGCCCGAGCCCGGCCCGCTCGGTGACGAAGATCCGCTGATCGAGCTGGCCGGCGAGGGTGAGTCGCCCGCCACTGGGTCCGAGCCCGCGCCCCGGCCGGCGCTCGCCATCGAGACCAGGCCCGATCCCGACCCCGACGCCGACCCCCAGCCGCAGACATCGACGTGGGTGGAGCCGGAGCCAGCGGAAAGCCGCGCTCCGGAGCTCGAGGCCTTGGTCGATGCCCTGGACAGCCTCGGCACCCCCCACCGCCGGCCGTTCTCCCGCGCCTAGCTCGAGGGTGAGAAATGAGACCCGCGGTCTCGGGGACCCGTGGGCACGGGCCACAGAGCGCGTCCGCTGGGCCACCGTGCGCATGGGGCAGAGCGCGTCCGGTGGGCCACCGTGCGCACGGGGCAGAGCGCGTCCGCTGGGCCACCGTGCGCATGGGGCAGCGCGCGTCCGCTGCGTCACTCGCGCGCGCGTGACAAAGACCCCCGCCGTCCACCGTCGTCGCGCGGCGCCCTATAAACTCGCCCGCCCCATGCGCGAGAAAGCTCCTGAGACCTACGACGAAAAGCTCGCCCAGCTCCAGGAGCTGCGCGACGAGGCGATCCACGCCGGATCCAAGGCCGCCGTCGAGAAGCAGCACGACAAGGGCAAGCTGACCGCGCGCGAGCGGATCGAGAAGCTGCTTGATCCCGGCTCCTTCCAGGAGCTGGATACATTCGTGCGCCACCGCACCCTGGACTTCGACATGCAGAAGAACCGGCCGTGGGGCGATGCCGTGGTCACCGGCCACGGCACGATAGACGGGCGTCGGGTGTGCGTGTTCAGCCAGGACTTCACGGTCTTCGGTGGCAGCCTCGGCGAGGTCATGGCGGAGAAGATGTGCAAGGTCATGGACCTGGCCGCCAAAATCGGTTGCCCGGTGATCGGGATCAACGACTCGGGTGGCGCGCGCATCCAGGAGGGCGTCGTCTCCCTGGGTGCTTACGGCGACGTGTTCGTACGCAACGTCAAGTGCAGCGGCGTGATCCCGCAGATCAGCCTGATCATGGGTCCCTGTGCCGGCGGCGCGGTCTACTCGCCGGCCATCACCGACTTCATCTTCATGGTCAAGGAGACCTCGCACATGTTCATCACCGGGCCCGATGTGGTCAAAACGGTGACTGGCGAGGAGCCGACCTTCGAGGAGCTCGGCGGAGCCATGAGCCACTCGACCAAGTCCGGGGTCGCCCATTTTGCCGCTGACGACGAGGAGAGCTGCATCGAGGACACCCGGTACCTGTTCTCGTTTCTGCCCCAGAACAATCTCGAGACCCCGCCGCGGGTACTGCCCACCGACGACCCGCTGCGTGAGGATCCCGAGCTGGACACGATTGTCCCCGACAGCCCCAACAAGCCCTACGACATGCGCGAGGTGGTCCGCCGCATCGTCGACGACGGGGAGTTTTTTGAGGTCCACGAGCACTACGCGCGCAACATCGTCTGCGGCTTCGCCCGCCTGGACGGGTTTGCCGTCGGTGTGGTCGGCAACCAGCCCTCCCAGCTGGCCGGTGTGCTCGATATCGACTCGTCCGTCAAGGCGGCCCGCTTCGTGCGTACGTGCGACGCGTTCAACATCCCCATCATCACCTTCTGCGACGTGCCCGGCTTTTTGCCCGGCACCAACCAGGAGTGGGGCGGGATCATCCGCCACGGGGCCAAGCTGCTCTACGCCTACACCGAGGCCACGGTCCCGAAGATCACCATCATCACGCGCAAGGCCTACGGTGGCGCCTACGACGTCATGGCCTCCAAGCACATGCTGGCCGACTTCAACTTCGCCTGGCCCAGCGCCGAGGTGGCGGTGATGGGCCCGGAGGGCGCGGTCAACATCATCTACCGGCGCGACATCGCGGCCTCACCGACTCCCGACACTCGCCGCCAGAAGCTGATCGAGGACTACAAGGCGCATTTCGCCAACCCGTACGTGGCGGCCGAGCGGGGCTACATCGACGACGTGATCATCCCTCACGAGACGCGCCCCAAGGTGATCACCGCCCTGCAGACGCTGCAGACCAAGCGCGAGACCGGCCCCCGGCGCAAGCACGGGAACATCCCGCTCTAGACATCGCGGCGTCGGGTGCCCGAGCCCGGTGAGGGCAGACCCTCTGGCTCAGCTAGAGCGTTACTGTCTGGGCCCGCGTTGCCCCATCGCGCCAGGCCCGGTAGGCCGCCGCGGCGACGGCCAGATCCTGGATGGCCAGACCCGTGGAGTCGAACAGCGTCGTCTCGGTCGGACCGTCACGCCCCGGGGCCTGGCCGCTCAGGACCGCCCCGAGCTCGCCGACATCAGCGCGCTGGACGAGCCCGGCCTCGATCGCTCCGGTCAGCTCGCCCCCGTGTGAGGCCTGCTCCCATTCGTCGCAGAACAGGCGGCAGGCGGCGACGGCCTCTGGTGTCGCCTCCGCCTTGCCGGGCCCATCGGCGCCGAGCATGTTGAGGTGCTGGCCCGGGCGCAGATCGCCAGAATGAAACAGCGGGGTGCTGCCCGGGGTCACGCAGCAAACGACATCGGCGGCCAGGGCCTCAGCCGCGGTCCCGACCGACCAGCCCAGCTCATCGGCCACGCGCCGCGCCGCGTTCGCGTCGGGGTCCGCGCACGTCCCAGGTCCGAAGCCCGCCTCGGCCAGACAGCGAGCCGCCCAGGCGCCGTGCAGTCCGCAGCCGATCAGCCCCACCGAGCCGGACGCCGCGGCCGCCAGCGCGGCGCTGGCCACGGCGGCCACCGCGCCGGTGCGCAGCGCCGTGACCGCGCGCGCGTCGAGCAGCATGAGCGGCAGGCCGGTCTCGGCATCGGAGAGGCAGATGATCCCGTTGACGGTGAGCAAGCCGCGCCGCGGATTGTCCGGGAACGAGGTGATCCACTTGAGCAGGGCCAAGCCGTCGCCGCGGGCCGGCATGGCGCGAAAGTCACCGTGGGGAGGGCTGGGCAAGTAGACCTTGGCCGGCATCACCCAGTCGCCGGCGCGAAAGCGCAGGAAGGCCTCCCGCACCTCGGCGATGGCGGCGGCGGGGGACACCGCGGCGAGGACGGCATCGTGATCGAGAACCGGTAGTGACGGCATCGGCCGCGCACTGTACCCTCGCTCCGGCATGAACCGACGGCCCCGGCTTGCGCTCATTGCTCCCGACGCCTCCCCGGAGGAGGCTGCGGCCGTGGTGGCGGCCCTCGAACAGTTCATGCGCGAGACCGCGCCCACCCCGGCACCGCCCCCGGTCCGTCGCGACCCGTGGCATGAGGCCGCGCTGCACGAGGGTGTCATGCGCTTCTCCGCGCCTCTGCCCCCCTGGTCCTGACCTCCGACCCGGCAAGCTGGCTGGCCCGGACCGCGAGCTGAGGCTAAGGTAGAGGTTGAGGTCAGCGTAGAGCCCGGATAGGCCTCGAGCTCGCGAGCTCCGGTGGGCGCGGGCGGCAGGGGCGCGGGGCGGCGACGAGCCACGCAGGCGAGACGGTCCCGGGACCGGACCGAATAGAACATTCGTTTAGACACGCTTAAAGGATTGACAGGGGGGTACGCGCTCTGTCACTTTGCCGGGGTCGTCGCGAGGGCGCAGGGACCGTCCTCTCGACAGTTGGGGCAAAGCTTGGGGGCCCAAGCCTCGCCGTAGGGCCGCCTGGACCGGCACCATGCCGGCTGGCGACGATGCCGTAATGAACATTCTTCGAATGCCCGCATACGCCGGAGCGACCACCTCCGGCGCCGCCCGTACGCCGAGCTTCGGCGTGCTCGCCTCCCGCCGCAACCGTTTCTGGTTCGGGGTCGTTGGCCTGCTCGCCCTCTGCCTCCCGTATGCGGCTCTGGCCACCGCCTCGGCCAAGGCGGCTCTGAACCCGCCCGACGTCGTCACCCCGCTGCCGAACGTCGTGCTTCCGGCGGTGCGCTTCCCCGTGCTCGCCGTGCCGAAGGCCGCACACGCCGCGCGGAGGCGGTCTGGTCCAAGCCAGGCCGGCGCCGGCGCAGGCGCCGGCGGGACGGGGAGCGCGAGCCGCCCGGCATCGGCCAGCCGGCGCCTGACCCCGTCAGCCGGAACCCGCCACCTCGTCCGCCAGACCGGCGCACGGCGGGTGACCCGCCAGCAGATCCCCGTCCAGCGGAGCTCGTACTCGCTCACTTCTGCCCCCACGAGCACCGCTCCGACGACCGCCTCGGGTGTGATCGGCGGACTTGCTCACGCCCTCTCGGCCGCGCCGATCGTCGTCAACACGCAGCCACTGCCGCCACTGCCGACCCCTCCCCCGCCGGTTGTCGTGCCCGCCCCGAGCGCGGGCGCGCCGGCGCCGTCGGGCACGCCGGTTCCCACTGTGACCGTCAACGGCGGCCCCGGCACCACCGTGACCAGTGCGACCAACTCGACCAGCCACCTGAGTCGCGCCCACCTCGCCCCGGCCGCCTCGAGCGCCGAGCCGGCGAGCACGCCGAGCTCGGCCTCCAGCCCGTCACCCGCGCCGGCGCCCGTGCCCGGGGGCACCCCGCCCGAGGCCCCGACCCCGGCCCCCAGCACGGCTTAGACCCCCACCCCGGCCCCGACGCCCGCCGCCACCGACACACCGGCGGCCACCCCCAGCTCGGACAGCACTCCGGTCTCCACCAGCAGTCCGACGAGTACCGCCGCGCCGGCTGACCCGAGCTCCTCGCAAATCAGCGCACCGCCCTCCCCGACCGATCAGCAGATCCAGAGCGGCGCCTCGACCAGCGCCGACAGCAGCGGGGCGAGCGCGACCGTCGCGCCGCAGGTGGCCACCGTGCCGCCCGGCTCCTCGCCGTCGAGTCCGTCGAGTCCGTCGAGTCCGTCGGGCTCGGGCTCGTCGCCCACGGGCGGCGGCGGACAATCGCCGAGCGCCCCGCCCGCTGACAGCAGCGGCTCGAGCACCACCGGCGGGTCGAACGGCACGGACAGCTCGAACTCGGCCGGCTCGTCGTCGGCGAGCGTGACTCCGCGGCCGGCCACCATCACCGGCAGCGGCTCGGGGGCCTCGGGCGGCTCGACGGCGGAGCCCGCGGGCACATCGAACATCGCCTACAGCGGTACCGCCGGCGTGCAGAGCAGCGCCGCCGTCGCCACCATCGCCGCCACCGAAGCGCCCACCGCGGCTCCGGCCATGACCGGCGCCCTCAGCGCGCCGGCCATCGAGCTCGCCGCCGCGACCACCGGCGGCACGTTCGTCACCGCCGGACTGAGCGCTGTCGGCGCGGCCACCGGCAACGCCGGCGCTGGCTCCACCGCGCTTGACGGCAGCGGCGCCGACCCGGCCCTGCTCGCCGCCGCCAACGTCGCCGTGTCCGGCAGCCCCACCGCGGGCAGCGGCGCGCCGGCTCCCAGCACCGTTGCCGGGATCGTGCCCAGCGCCGCCGGGGCCGCCCCGTCCGCGGGCGCCGGTGACCTGACCCAGGCCACCGCGGCGACGCCACCGGGCGTCGGAGCCACCTCGTCAGCCGGCGCCTTGCAAGGTGTGAGCGCCACATACTCGGGAACGCTGGGCGCCCGAGGACCCCCCGTCACCTATGGACCTGTTCTGATCCTGGCCGCGCAAGGCGGCTCGATCAGTGCGGGCAACGCCACCCTGACCTTCGCGCCCGGCAGCCTGCCGCACGACGCCGAGGTCAGTGTGACCGTCTCCACCGTCTCCGTGGCCGGGCTCAACGCGCTGTCCTCCGCCTACGACCTCACCGCGGTCGACACCGTGACCGGCGCCCTCATCGAGCAGTTCGCGGTCGCTCCTCAGCTGTCCATCACGGTCGCCCAGGGCGCCGCCTCGCCCAGCATCTACTACCTCCCGCCGGCCGGCGCACCCGTCGCCATCACCTCGGCCTATAACCCGAGCACCGGCATCGTCAGCGCCGGGCTGCCGCATTTCTCCACCTACTTCACCGCGAGCAGCCCGCTCTCCGACCTGCTCGCCTTCGTCCAGACCGAGCTCAACCAGTACGTGTCGGGCGCCCTCACGGGAACGACGACGATCACCGCGCCCAGCGACCTCACGATCGGCGGGGTGCTCGAGCTCGGCGCTCCCTCCCTGAGCTTCTCGAACATCAGCATCACCGGCACCGGGGCCAACACCCGGTTCGCCGGCACGGTGACCATCAGCTCGAGCGGCGGGGGTATCGACACCGGAACGAGCGGACCGTTCAACGCAACCTTCGGGACGGTCACCGGCACCTACACGCTGGCCGGCCAGGCGGCGACCGCCGGCACCCTGACCGTCACGCTGGCCTCGCCGAGCATCAGCATCCGCAACTTCGTGACGCTCAGCGCTTCGAGCCTGAAGGTCACCTACTCCGACAACGGCACGACGATGCAGACCACGCTCGGCGCGACGGGCGTCAGCGCGACCCTCACCGCCGGGACCAGCGGCCCGACGGCATCGCTGAGCAACGCCAGCCTCGGTCTGGTCGCCCGCACTCCCGACGCGGGCGGGAGTCCCACATTCGCCGTTCTTGCCACCGGTGACGTGGCCGTCGCGGGCGCCGGCTCACTCACGTTGACCGGGACCGGATGGCACGCCGCCTACGACGGTCTCGGCGATCTCTCGGCCGCGCCGGTGACGATCGACACCGGGGCCGGAACCGTCGTTCTGGCCATGGCCCAGCCCACCGGAGTGACCGGCCCGTGGACGTCGCTGAGCGGCACCGCCGCCCTCACGCTGGGCGCCGTGGGCGCCCTCAACGGCCAGTTCGCGCTCACCGTCTCGGGCGCGACCTTCACCGTCGCGGCCACCGGGGCGAGCGCCCAGATCGCCGCCGGCTCAGCCGCCGTGACGGTGACCGGCGCGGTGGGGACGCTCACCACGGGAACAACAGGCGCCAGCGGCTCGGTGACCGGGGCGGCCCGGCTGGTGGGCGTCCCGGGCCTCACGCTCGTCGCGTCGCTCGCCGTCGCCTTTGACACCACCACGGCCACGCCGTCCTTCTCGATCGCCGGCAACGGGGCGCTCGAGCTCCCCGCCTTCCTCGATCTCAGCGGCGCGCTGAGCTTCTCGCGCTCGGGCTCGGCGATCGCCGTTTCGATCACCGGCACCTCCGTCTCGGCCGCCGCGCAGATCAACGCCGATGGCACGTTCGCCGCGACCGGCACGGTCTCGGGCGCGCTGCCCGCTCTGCTCGCGCCCCTGAGCTTGAACGGCGCGCTCACGCTCAGCATCAGCATCAACACAAGCAGCAGCCAGATCGCTCACTTCACGACCCCGTCCGCCGACGTCCCCGTGTCGACCCTCACGGCCACGGGCTCGCCCACGCTCCAGACTCCACTCGGCGATGTGACCGGGGCCTTCACCTTCACGCGCGACCTGGCCAGCCAGCTGACCACGATCGACGTGACGGGCGCGTCTCTGTTCCTCGGCCAGCGCGGGTCCAGCTCGGCCCAGGACGTTGGTCTCCAACTCGGCGGCTCGGGCGCCTTCGCCCATTTCGTGCTCGAGCCCAACGGCACGTTCGCCATGCGCGCTGAGGGGGACGCCACCGTCGTCAACGTTTCCGACCTGAGCTTCACCGGCGCGTTCCGCGCCGAGCTGAACACGACGGGCTCTGACGTGACCCTGCCTGAAGCCGGGGCGACGACGGCGCCGGTCGTGGCCGGGGCCGCCGCGCTCACAGGCACCGGCGTGACGCTCGCCGTCGGCGGGTTCTCGCTGGCCGGCAACTTCGCCGTGGCCAGGAGTCCGGGGACGGGGCCGTCGGGGGCGACAGAGTTGCTCATCGGGGCCACCGGCGTGCTCGTCGCGATCGGTCCGAGCACGGGGACGCAGCTCACCGTCAGCGGCGCGGGCCTTGGCCTCGTCGTCGAGCCCGACCACTCCTACACGCTGCAGGCCAGCGGTCTCGGGGCGCTCACCGGCTTGCCAGGCGTCACGCTCACCGGCCTGGTCGGCGTCCAGCGCAACACCCAGACCACCCCGGTCGCCCGCCAGATCCAGGTCGGCGCCGGCGCCTATACGGTCAACGTCCCGGGGGCGGCCAGCAGTACGACTCCGTTCTCGCACTTCAGCGGCCAGGACATCACCGTCGCCCTGCTCGGACAGCAGCTGAGCGGCGACGTGATCGTCACACCGTCGAGCAATGGCGTCTCCCTCACCCTGACCAATGTCGCCGCTGCGCTCGGCGGCGGCCTGGCCTCCATCACCGGCGGCTCAGCCACCCTCGCCGCCGATACCACCAGTGGATTCCACGGCAGCTTCAGCGCGTCGGCACTGACGCTGGCGGTCCCGGGCATCACGGCCAGTGGCGCCGTGACCGGCGACGTCTCGCTGCCCAGCTCGGGAACCGGCGGTCACTTCACCATGGCCGTCTCGGGGACCGCGCCCACTCCGGTGCTGACCGTCGGCTCGGCCAGCCTGAGCGGCACGTTCACGCTGGCCGCCGGCGGTGGCGGCGTGACCATCACCGGCTCGGCGGTCGCGCTGAGCTTCGGTAGCTACCTGCAGATCACCAACGCCAGCGGGTCCCTGCAACTGAGCTCGGCGGGTGTCGCCGCTGACATCGGCGCCAGCGCGACGGTGGCCCTCCCCGGGTTCGCGCCCAGCGGAAGTCTGACGGCCAAGATCCAGGTCAACACGACCGGCGCTCCGGTGACGGTGAGCGGTGACACGACCGCGATTGCAGCCGGGCCCTATATCCAGGCCGCGGTGACCGTGCCCAAGACCGCGGTCATCACCCCCGGGACGAGCAACACCGTCGGCTCGCTGGCCGGCAGCTTTCTCTTCCAGCAGCAGTCGGTGGCCAGCGCAACGACCACGATCGTCGGGATGAGCGGCGTATCGGTCTGGCTGGGCAGCGCCTCCTCGCCGACCGTCTCCGATGGCGAGGGACTGATCGTGGTCTCCACCGACAGCGCCCATCCCGGCATTGCCGGCTACGTGTCGGGGACGGCGGCGGTGGGTGGCTCCGGCTTCACCGCCGGCGGCAACGTGATCCTCCAGATCAACACCACCGGCGCGGCCATCAACGCCACGGTCAGCCTCGGGGGCAAGCAGCTCACGGTCGACTACGGGTCTGGTCAGGGGAACCTGTTCAGCGTCTCCATCTCGGACCTGACCATCCAGATCGGCAATTCGATCTGGCTGTCGGGCAGCGTCAGCCTCACCGACGGCGTCGTCGCCTCCAACGGTCTGCACGGGAGCACGTTTGCCGGCAGCGGGCTCACCGTCTTCTTCGGCAACGGCCCCGGTCTGCTCGCCAACGGCGACACCAACCCATTGGCCGTGGGCCTACTCATCACCAACGCCAATGTCGTCCTGTTCACCGACAACAGCGGGAAGTACGCGCTGGATGCCTCGGGCACCGTCGCCCTGGTGGGGACCAACGGCGTCAGCGCCTCGGGGACCGGCCGCGTGCGCATCAACGCCTTCCAGAACACCTTCAACGAGACGGTCGCCCTGCCCGGCTCGGGCACCTCGCTGCCGCTTGTCTTCCAGGGAAGCCAGGACGTGGCCACGGCCACCGCGCCGTCGGTCTCGGTGGGCGGCCTCGGCCTCAACCTCAACGTCTTCGGTCAGACGGTGACGGGTGACCTCGCCCTCACTGATACCGCCGGCACGATCTCAGTCACGATCGCCAACGCCTCCGTCTCGCTCTCGGACGGCAACGGCAACGTCAGCTCGCGAGGACCCCCGCTGGCCACGCTGACCAACGGATCGGGCCAGCTGCAGATCTCGGCCGCGGGCGTAGCGGGCGGACTGAGCGGGACCGTCGCGGTCACCATCCCTGGTGCTTCGGTGAGCGGCACCTTCACCCTTCTGCTCAACACGACCGGTCAGGCCACCCCGGGCTTCACGATCGGCGGCCAGCCCACCACCGTCCCGGCCGGCAACTTCTTTTCGCTCACCGCCGGCGGCGCGACGATCACCATCGGCGCCCAGAGCCTCACCGGCACCCTCACCCTCCAGCGGTCGACCACGGCCGGAGTCACCACCACCGTCCTCACCGTCGCCGGCGCCACGCTGACCGTCGGTGACGGGACGACGACCTTCCTCTCGCTGGACACGATCGCTGGCTCGCTGACCGTCACCAGCGCCGGGGTGGCGGGCTCGCTCAGCGCCCACCTCGTCTCCAGCCCGCTCACCGGCCTCACCGCCAACACGATCTCGGTGGCGATCAACACGACCCCGGCCGCGGTCGGTGACCTCCCCGCCGGCCCCTACCTGCGCGCTGAGCTGATCGGGGCCACGCTGACCGTCGGCACCCAGACGCTGACCGGCGACTTCGGCTTCCAGCGCACGACCGACGCCGGCAGCGCGCCGATCGTCATCGCCGCGGTCACCAACCTCAACGTGACCATCGGCGGCGGCATCGCCACCCTCAGTCACGGCAGCGGGGCCGTGCTCGTCAGCTCGGCCGGGCTCGCCGGGACGGCCAGCGGGGCCCTGACTCTCCATGTGCCCGGCTTCACCCTGACCGGCGCACTCACCGTCCAATTCAACCAGACCAATGGTCCGGTCAACGATGTCTTCGCGCTGGGCGGGACCCCGATCACGCTGGCCCTGCCCACCGGCCGCTACATCAGCGTCGCGGGCACGGGCGTCACCCTCACCGCCCTTGATCAGGTCATCACCGGGGACGTCACCCTGAGCACGACGAGCAGCGCCACCATGGTGACACTGGCCAACGGTGCCCTGTCGCTCGGCGGCGGTCTGGTCACGGTCAGCGGCGCGGCCGGCACCCTCACGGTCGACTCGGCCGGGGTGGCCGGGAACCTGACCGCCACGGTTGCCACCAGCCTCCCGGGGATCGCCTTCGGCACCGGCCTGACCGTCGCGATCGACACCCATCCGGCGTCCGCGCTGTTGGCCATCGAGGGCACCGGGACCACCTTGACGGTGGCCGGCCAGATCCTGAGCGGCGACTTCGTCCTGCAGCGCGGCACCGACGCCACGGGCGCCCCGGCGCTGAAGGTCGCCTTCAGCAACAGCAGCAGCGAGGGCGTGCTGCTCAGCCTCGGCGGTGGCGCCGTCACCGTCGCCGACGGGACGGGCCAGCTCCTCATCACCCGCGCCGGGATCGCCGGTGCGATGTCGATCTCGGGCGTCACCTTCTCGCTCCCGTCCGGTGTCACCCTCGGCGTCGGCACCTACTCGATGGCGATCAGCACGATCCCGACGGCCGTGACCGAGCCGTTCACGATCGGCTCGAGCACCACGACCCTCACCCTGCCGGCCGGCCCCTACGTCAGCGTCACCGCCAGCGGGGTGGACCTCGGCCTGGCCGGCGGAACCCTGCACGGCGACTTCACCTTCTCGCGCCAGGGCACTGGGAGCAGCGCCCAGACGGTGATCGCGGCGGCCAACGTCTCGGCCTCGGCCGGCGGCGCGACGCTGAGTAACGGATCGGGCGCGCTGGTCCTCACCGCCACAGGCGCGGCCGGGGTCCTCCAGGCGACGGTCACCGGCGGCTCGAGCTCGGTGACCGTCGGCGGCCACGCGGTCCTCCGGGTCAACACGATCCACGACCCGACAACCGGCGGGACCATCGACACCACGGTGACCGTCGGCGGCCAGCCGATCGAGGTTCAGTTCGGCCAGTCTGAGACGCCGTACTTCAGGCTCTCGATCGACGGCCTCACCTTCAACGTCGGCAACTTCGTCACGATTCAGGGCAACGTCTCTGCGGGCAGCTACACGCTCGCCGACGGCGCCGCGGCCCAGGCCTTCGCCGGCAACGGCCTCAGCGTGTTCCTGGGCCAGGGTCCGGGAACACTGGCCAGCGGTGCGCCCAACCCGCTGGCCACCGGCATCCTCATCAGCGGCGCCCAGGTCGGGCTCATCCAGATCGGGTCGACCTACGCGTTTGTCGCCGCGGGCACGGCGACCGTGCTCGGTGTGAGCGGGCTGACCCTGACCGGCACGGTGACCGTCGCCTTCAACAACACCGGCAAGGTGCTGAACGAGACGCTGACCATCCCGAGCTCCAGCGGCCCCGGAGTCGCTGTGACCTTCGCCGGTCCCAACCCCGGTTCGGTCCAGCTCGTGGGCGGCCAGCTCGGTCTCCTCGGCCAGACCCTGAACGGCAACTTCGCCTTCAGCACCGACAGCGCCGGGCTGGCCATCACCGCCACCGGCGTCAGCCTGTCGCTCGGCTCGGGGGCGGTGGCCATCACCGGCGCCGCCGGGACCCTGCAGATGGGTGCGGGCAGTCTGGCCGGCACGATCAGCGGCACGCTCGGGGTCTCGGTCCCCGGCGTGACGCTCGGCGGGACGTACGCGCTGGCCATCAACACAGGTGTCGCGCCGGTCTCGAGCTCGGTCACCCTCGGCGGTCAGACCGTCGTGCTCGATCTCCCCGCCGGCCCCTTCGTGCGGGTGACCGGCAGCCAGACGACCCTCACCATCCTGGGCCAGACGCTGACTGGGGACTTCTCAATCCAGAACGCGACGCTGCCCGACGGGTCCACCGCGACGACGATCGTCGCCGCCAACGTGGCGCTGAGCTTCGGTGGCTCGGGCGCGACCGCCTCGCTGACCGGCGGCCAGGGTGTTCTGCTCCTGACCGGGGGCGGCGTGGCCGGCTCGCTGAGCGGCAACGTCGGCCTCACCCTGCCGACCGCCGCTGCGCTCTCCGGAACCTTCGTCCTGCAGGTCAACACGACGACGAGCGCAGTCAGCCAGAGCTTTACCGTGGGGACGACAACGGTCGCCCTTGACGTCCCGAGCGGTCCCTACCTACGCCTGGAGGCGACGGGCGCCACGCTCGCCGTTGGCGGACAGACCCTGACCGGCGACTTCGCTGTGCAGAAGGTCACCTCGCACAACGCCGGCACGATCCTGGAGCTCGGGGTCGCCAATGGCTCCCTCGTGCTCGGCGGCAGCTCGAGCCCACTCTCCATCACCGGCGTCACCGGTGCACTGTTCGTCGACGCCGGGCAGGTGGCCGGCACGCTCGCCGCCGCGGTGGCCCTCACCGTCCCCGGTGTCACCGTGACCGGCACCCTGGGCCTGCAGGTCAACACCGGGGCGGCGTTGATCGACAGCTTCACGGTCGGCGGCACGCAGGTTGACCTGGCCCTGCTTCCCGGTCCGTTCGTGCAGGTCGCGGGAACCGGCGTGTCGTTGACGATCCTCGGGCAGACCCTGACGGGCGACATCACCGTCAGCCGCCAGATCGTGGGCGGCGCCCCGCAGCTGCAGATCCAGACCGCGAACCTCAGCGGCGCCTTCGGCGGCA
The DNA here is from genome assembly GCA_034665145.1 of Solirubrobacteraceae bacterium. GTDB lineage: Bacteria > Actinomycetota > Thermoleophilia > Solirubrobacterales > Solirubrobacteraceae > Palsa-465. The sequence goes on along the minus strand of JAXDGI010000007.1, from coordinate 39,021 downwards.
GCACCGGGACACCGATTCTGACCGCGACCCAGTCGGCCACCACCTCAACCTTCGTCATCTCCAGCGCCGGCATCGCCGGTTCGATCGGGATGTCCGTCGTCCTCGCGCCGGTGCCCGGCGTCGCGCTCTCGGGCACGTTCTCGCTGGACGTCAACACGACCGGCGCGGCTGCTCAGGGGCTACCCGCCGGGCCCTATCTGCGCCTCGACGCCACCGGAGCGGCCCTCACCATCCTCGGCCAGCAGCTGACCGGCAACCTCGCACTCGTTGCCACGAAGGACAGTGCGGGCGCCTCGGTGCTCACCATCGGAATCAGCAACGGTGCCCTCAGCCTCATCGGCGGAGCGGTCTCGGCCTCCGGCGTGTCGGGCCTGATGCAGCTCAGCGCCGGCGCGATCGCCGGCACGCTCAGCGCCTCGCTCTCGCTCGACCCCTCGCTCGGCGTGTCGCTCACCGGCACCTATACGCTGGCCATCAACACCGGCTCGACGGCTGTGGCCACGAGCCTCACCGTCGGGGGCCAGGCTCTCTCCCTCGATCTGCCCGCCGGCCCCTACCTCAGCCTCGAGGCGATCGGCGCCACCCTGCGCGCGCTCGGCCAGACGATCAGCGGTGACTTCACGCTCAGTCAGGTCGCTACCGGCCCCGGCGAGGACGGGATCCCGGGCAACGCCGACGATCCCAAGGCCGTGGCCATCGCCATCGCCAACGGCACCCTCGGTCTGGGCGACGGCAAGGTCAACTTCCTCACCCTGACCGGCATCAGCGGCGAGCTGCTGCTCATCAACACGCCGGCCAAGACGGCGACCCCGACCAAGCCCGCAGTGGTCGGGATCGCGGGCCGGCTCACCGCCGCCGTCTCGCTGCAGAACATCCCCGGGGTCTCGCTCGGAGGGACCTTCGGCCTCGTCGTCAACTCGACCAATCAGGCGATCTCGGCCCTCGTTCCGCAGCCCGGCTCACCGACGCCGTTCGCGCTGTCACTGGCTTCCGGTCACTATCTCCAGGTCAGCGGCACCGGGGTCACGATCACCGCCGGCGGCCAGACCCTGAGCGGCAACTTCACCTTCACCGCCGGGACGGGCGTGCTCACGCTCACCTTCGACCACGTCGCCCTCAACGTGGGCGATGGAACCACAAACTTCCTTTCGGTCACCAACGGGGGCGGCTCGCTGAGCCTGATCAGCAATACGACACCCGGTGCCAAGGACGGCGGGATCTACGGCTCGTTCACGGGGGATGTGGCCAGCACGGTGCCCGGGCTCAGCTTCACGAGTCCGCTGACGATCGACTTCAACACGACGAAGGTGACGCAGGGCTCGCTCGCCGCCAACACCTTTGACCTGACCGGAGGCAACCCGACCACGCTCACCATTGCCGGCCAGTCGATCTCGGCCACGGGTGTCACGTTGACGAGGACGACAGCCGGTGACGGCCACACGGTGGTCAAGGCGGCGATCACCGGTCTCGCCCTCAGGCTCGGTACCAGCACCACCACCTACGTGAACATCACCGCCGCCGACAACGTGGCGGGCGCGCTGATCATCGATGGCAACGGCGTCGCCGCCGAGTTCACGGCGAGCAGCATCCCGAGCACGACGTTCAACGTGCCGGGGGCGAGCTTCAGCGCCACCGGGCTCGATCTCAAGATCAACACCGGCACCCACGCCGTGAACCAGACGGTCGGGGGCGTGACGATTGACGTCCCCGCCGGCCCGGATGTCTCGGTGACCGCCACGGGCGCCTCCCTGACCGTCGCCGGCGCCGTCACGATGACCGGGAGCTTCGCCTTTGATCAGTCCAGCCAGCCGGGCTTCGCCTCGACCGCCTACGGCACGGCGCTGGTTCCGACCGCGGCCGGCGTCACCGCGATCGCCTCGGGCGACGTCAACGGCGATGGGTTCCCCGACGTCTTCCTCGCCGTCACCGGGGGGCCAGCCCAGCTGTGGCTCAACAAGGGCAAGGATGCGTCGGGCCGCTGGCTGGGCTTCGCCCCGGCCAGTTCGGACCTGCTGCCCACGATCAGCGGTACGGCCACCGCCCCCATCACCTCCGTTGCCCTGGCCGACATCAACCACGACGGCCTGCTCGATCTCATCGTCGCCACCGGCGGCACCGCGGGAACGACGAGCGTCTACCTCAATCAGGGGCGCCCGTCGACCGCGCTCACCGGCGCCCTGCTGACCAGCGCCCTGACGATGACGGTGACCTCGACCGCCGGCTTTGACCAGCAGGGCCACCTGCTCGTTGGCGGGGTCGGCGGCGACCTCGTCGGCTACTCCGGTCTGGGCAGTGACGGCAAGAGCTTCACCGGCCTGACCTTCCCCACCGGCTCAATCACCGAGCTGCTCGGCGCCACGGTCACGCCGTCGCAGTGGCAGGGCTTTGCCACGACGGCGGCGAGCAGCACATCGACCCCGGGCGCCGCCGCCGTGGCCGTCGGTGATCTCAACGGCGACGGCAACTCTGACCTGGTGGTTGCCGGCATCGCCAACCACCTCTACCTGGGCAACGGCGCTGGGGCGTTCACGCTCTCCAGCGTCGGGCTTGGCAACGGCGGGACAGCAGTCGCGCTGGCCGACGTCAACGGTGATCACCTCACCGACGTGATCATCGGCGGCACCGGGGTCACGACAAAGCTCTATCTCAACCAGGCCAGTCCTCAGACCTCGCTGTCGGCGACGCTCGGCCACACCTCGACGACGATGACCGTGGCCTCGACCACCGGTTTCCCGAACTCGGGGAGCCTGCTCGTCGGGGGACAGACCATCAGCTACGCCAACATCAGCGGCAACACCTTCACGGGCCTGGGCAGCTTCGCCAACGACGTGCCCCCCGGGTCCGCCGTCGTCTCGACTCTGTGGCCGGGCCTGGGCGGGGCCGCGGCCGTTGGCTCCGAGACCCCGACCGTGACCGGCCTGGCCGCCGTGGACGTCAACGGGGACGGCCTGCCCGATCTCGTCGTGACCAGCAGCACGGGCGCCAGCTACGTCTACCTCAACCGCGGCTACGGCACGGGCACGACGTGGCAAAACTTTGCCTCCGCCCAGACTCTGAGCACCGCCTCCGGGGCGGCCTCGACCGCGGTCGCCCTGGCCACCGGGGACGTCAACGGCGACGGACTGCCCGACCTCGTGCTCGGCACGGCGGCCGGAAGTCCGCTGCTCTACCTCAACCGGGGCGCCGCCGCGACCTCCGCCGGCCAGTTCAAGGCCGGTGTGGTCACGGGCACCGGCACGGTCACCCCGACGGCGGTCCTGCTCACGAGTCTGACCGGCTCAAGCCAGCCTGACCTGTTCGTCGCGCAGAACGCGAGCTCGGGAGCGTTGCTGTATCAGGGGACACCGGTCCCGCTGACGCGGATCGGCTTCACCAACGTCACCGCCTCGGTGACCGGCAACTCCTCCGCCGACACCGGCAAGGCGGCTGACCCGGTCAGCCTCACCGCCCAGGGCGCGCTCGTTCTCATCAACGGCGGCTTCGCCGGGGTCTTCTCGGGGACGGTCAACGCGACCACGAGCACCGGCGGCTTCAACGCCAGCGCCAATGTCTCGGTCCGCGTCAACGACACCCACGGTTCCGTCGACGAGACGGTGACCGTCGCCGGGGTGACGCTGCCGATCACCTTCTCCTCCTCGGAGGCGATCAACTCCAGCGGGTCCCCGTTCATGGACGTCGCCGGCTCGGGGATCATCAACATCGGCAACGTCGTCGAGATCGAGGGCAACTTCGACGCGAGCTCCGGGACGCACAGCGTGTCGGGCACGATGATCGTCTTCCTCGGCCAGGGCCCGGCCTTCATCAGCGGCGCCACGATCAACCCGACCGCGCACGGCGTCTACCTCACGCTCACCCAGCCCTACCAGTTCACCAATCCATCCAGCGGGAAGTACGCGCTTTCGGCCACAGGCACGGTTCAGGTTGTCGGCGTGCCGGGCCTCCAGCTCTCGGGCACCGCGACAGTGTCGTTCAACAACACGGGCACCCCGCAGTTCGGGATCGCCGACACGACGTCGATCATCGACGGGACTAATCTGACCCTCGCCTTCGGCGACGTGTCTCTGACCGGGGCGATCGGCTTCCATTACGTCGACGCCGCCGGCTCCGTTCCCGCCCACCTCGAGATCCTGCTCGGCACGAGCGTCCCCTCGGGCAGCGCCCTGATCCTGGCGCTGGGCAGCGGCAGCTCCGGGGTCTCGGTGGCGATCACCTCGGGCCAGCTCGCCTTCGGCGCGGCCGGCGTCTACGGCGAGCTCAGCACCCAGGTCACCGCCGCGGCAACCGGCCTGTTCAGCTCGGGGATCGCCGCCACCCTGGCCATCAACACGACGACGGCCGCCCAGACCGTCGGCACCGATTCGCTCGCCGCCGGCCTGTTCCGGGTCACGGCCACCGGGGCCACGCTGACGATCGGGAGTCAGTCCCTGCAGGGCGACTTCTCCTTCTCACAGGTGACGATCCCGCTCAGTCCGCAGGCGGCACCCGGGGCGACCCCGCAGAAGCTGGTCGAGGTGGTCCTGGCCAACGGCCACATGACGATCGGGCCCTCGGGCAGCCAGCTGAGCGTCTCGCAGGCCAGCGGCGCGCTGCTCATCAGCGCCGGCGGGATCGCCGGCACGCTCACCGCGACCGTCGATCCGACCGGGCTCGGGACGATGGTGAGCGGAACCTTCACGCTCGCCGTCAACAGCACCGCGACCGCGGTCAACCAGCAATTCACGGTCGGCGGGTCGAGCGTCAGCATCAACGTTCCCGCCGGCCCGTACCTCCTCGTCCAGGGCACCGGGGTGGCGCTGGCCATCGGCGGTCAGACGCTGAACGGGAACTTCACCTTCCAGCGCGGAATCCACGGCGGCGCCGACATCGTCGCGGTGACGGTCTCAAACCTCGCGATGGTGCTCGGCAACGCCAGCACGCCGGTGCTCACTCTGAGCGGCGGGGCCGGGACTCTCGCCTACGGCGCCCTCGGCAGCGGTTCTGCCGGGCTCGTCGGCGCCCTGACCGCCAGCGTCACCGTCTCGATCCCGAACCTCACCCTGACCGGAACGCTCGGTCTCGAGCTCAACACGTCCGACCAGGCCGTCAACACGACCATGACCGTGGGCGGCCAGAGCGTGACGCTCAACGAACCCGGCCGGTACCTGGCCGTCACCGGCAGCCCGCTCAGCCTCACCTTCCTCGACCAGACGCTCACCGGCAGCTTCGCCTTCTCCCAGAGCCAGGCCAACGGCAGCTCGGTCGTGTCGATCACCGTCACCAACGCCGAGGTGACGCTGACCGGCCTCTCGCCCATCACCATCAGTTCGGGCTCGCTGCTCGTCACCAACGGCGGGATCGCCGGCCACCTTGCGGTGAGCACGAGCTCCTCGGGCCTGAACCTCGGACCGGTCGCGCTGACCGGCACCCTGACGCTCGCCATCAACACGACCTCGGCGCCACAGCTGCTCGGTGACGGCAGCACCGTCCCCGGCGGGCCGTACTTCGGGATCTCGGGCTCCGCTATCTCACTGACGATTGCCAACGCGGTCACCCTCAGCGGCTCCTTCGCGATCCAGCAGATCACCAGCTCGACCGGCCAGACCCAGATTGCCCTCGCCGCCACCGGCGTGAGCGTCAGCTTTGGCAGCGCCATCGGGACCGTCCTCTCCGGCGGCCAGGGCCTGCTCGTCATCCTGCCCACGGGCATCGCCGGCCAGCTGTCGGGCACTGTCAATCTTCACAACCTGATCCCCGGGGTGACCCTGGACGGAACCTTCGCCTTCGCGGTCAACCAGACCGGCGCCCCGGTCAAGGAGTCACTGTCGGCCGGTGGCCAGTCGGTGTCGCTTGACCTACCGACCGGTCCCTACACCGAGCTGTCGGGAACCGGGGTGACGCTCAGCGTTCTCGGGCAGACCCTGACCGGTGATTTCGCCTTCGCCCATACGGCGACGGCCGACACCCTCACCGCGGCCAACGTCACTTTCGCGCTGGGCAACGGCGCCACCAACTTCGTCACCCTCACGCAGGGCCAGGGCAGCTTCACGATCACCGGCGCCGGCGGCGCCGCCGGTACGGGCAAGGGCCTGGCCGGTTCACTCAGCGGCCAGATCGCCGTCACCGTGCCGGGGGTCAACCTGACCGCCGGCCTGAGCGTGGCCATCGACACCACCCTGGGCACGAACAGCTACGTCAAGGTGAGCGGCACCGGCGTGACCTTGAGCGTCCTCGGCCAATCGGTGACCGGTGACGTGACCTTCAGCCGCGACGCCTCGCGCACCGTCCACCTGACCTTCGCCCACCTGGCCATCACGCTTGGTTCGGCGAGCGCCGGCCTGGCCATCACCCAGGGGACCGGCGACCTCACGGTCTCCCCCAGCGGCGTGACCGGCCACGTCGCCGCTACGGTCGCCTTCAACGGTCTGCCCAGCGAGATCAGCTTCGGCACCGGCATTCCCATCGACGTTGCCTTCGCGCCCGGCTCGCTGCTGGCCCAGCTGGGCACCACCACCCAGCCGTTCACGGCCACACTGTTCGGCCAGTCGCTCACCGGGCAGTTCTCCTTCCAGTCGGTCACCGACGCCGGCCCGGATGGGCGGCTGAACACCTCTGATGACCGCAAGGTGGTCAAGATCGCCGCCACCAACGTCGGCCTGTTCCTCGGCACGGGCACGACCGGGGCCCAGCTCACGGGCGGCTCGGCGCTCCTGCTCATCACCCCCGACGGGACGGCCGGTCAGCTCTCCGGCGGCGTGACGGTCAACCTGGGCGGCGCGGCCACCGTCGCGGTCAACGCGGTCACGATCACCTTCAACACGCTGCAGTCGGCCGGAACCCCGGAGGCGGTCAACGAGGTCTTCACCGTCGGCGGGGCAACGCAAACGCTGACGCTGCCCGCCGGCCACTTCCTCACCGTCTCGGCTCAGGGTGCGCAGATCACCGTCGGCGGCCAGACTCTGTCCGGTGACCTGACCGTCTCGCGGACCGGGACCACGGGCAGCTACACGACGGTCGTCACCCTGGCCAACGGCAGCCTGCGCATCGGCACGAGCCAGCGCGCCTTCGTCGTGGTCTCCGACGCCGCCGGCACGCTGACCATCGCCTCGGCCGGGATCTACGGCTCGCTCACCGCCGGCGTGGCCATCAACATCCCCGGCGTCACGGTCGGCGGCACCTTCGCGGTCGCCCTCAACACGACCGGCCAGACACAGGGCCAGCTCGCTCCGGGCTACGTGGTCAGCGGCCACAGCATCACGCTGGGGATCGCCGGCCAGACGCTCACCGGCGATGTGACCGTCGGGCGCGACCCCGTGCGCGACATCGCCTACCTCACCGTCTCAAACCTCAGCCTCGCGCTCGGCAACGGGACGACCACCTTCCTCACCGCGACGATCACCACGGGCACGGTGGAGCTGACCAGCACCGGTGTGGCCGGAGAGCTGACTGCCACCCTCACCCCGAGTACTGCCCTCGCCTCGTATCTGACCTTCAGCGGCTCGGTCACCGTCGCCTTCAACACCACCCCGGCGGCCATCAATCCGGTCGCCGACGTCACGGGCACCGGCGGCACCACGCTCCCTGCCGGCCCTTACCTCCGCGTGGAGGCGGGGACGAGCAGCGCCCCGGTCAACCTGACCATCTTCGGCCAGAGCCTCACCGCCCATTTCTGGTTTGAGCAGACCACGACCCAGAACGGCCTCAAGGTGGTCAGCATCGGCTTTGATCACACGAGCCTGATCATCGGCACGGCCGGCTTCACGGCGGTCAATCCGCCGGCGAGCGCGGCCGGCATCGCCATCACCAACGCGTCCGGCGCGCTCGAGCTCCTGCCCGGCGGCATCGCCGGCCAGCTGAGCGGCAGTCCGTTCGTCCAGATCCCCGGCTTCTCGGTGGCGGCGACGTCGCTCAACATCGAGTTCAACACGACCAGCTCGGCCGTCAGCGACACGCTGCACTACACCGGCGCCAGCGGCCCCGCCACCCAGACGCTGAGCCTCGCCGCCGGTCCCTACGTTCGCGTCGAGGCCGACGCCCTGACCGTCACCCTGGCCGGCAACTCCGTCTCCGGGGACTTCTTCTTCCAGTATGCGAGGACGGCGCCGTCGGCCGGCGGCACCGGGACGCCGACGCTGGAGATCGGCGTGGCCCACATCGCGTTCAACGGCTCGAGCTCGGTCGGCCCGATCTCCAACGCGCGCGGCGCCTTCGTGGTCCTGCCCAAGTCCGGCGGCGGCTACGGGATCGCCGGGATCGCGCTCGGCACCGCCTCGGGCTCGATCGGCAGCGCCGACCTCGGACTCGAGGTCAACACGACGGGCACCAGCGTGGACCAGGTCGTCACCGTCGGCGGGGTGGCCATCCCGATCAAGATCGACGCCGCCACCACGTTCGCGGTCGTCGCCCAGGACGTCAACCTCAATCTCGGCGGGCTGCTCGAGATCAAGGGCAACTTCGCCCTGTCCAACAACAGCTTCTCGGGCACGGGCCTGTCGCTGTTCGTCGGCAGCGGCCCCTACACCAACTCCGACGGGACCACGAACGCCAACGCGATCGGCCTGCTCATCAACCAGGCGACGCTGTCCTTCCGGCTTGCCCCGGGGTCGGGCAAGGCCGACGGTCTCTACGTCCTGTCAGCGACGGGCGCGCTCGCCCTCGTCGGCCTCGACGGGCTCACGCTCACCGCAGACCAGGTCAGCTTCCAGATCAACACCACCGCCACCCCGCTGAGCCCGACCGGCGGCACGACGGACCTCGTCCCCGCCTACACGTTCCTGCTCACCGTCGCCAACGTCCATTTCACCGTGGGCTCGGTGCTCGACATCCACGGCTCGCTGGCCGTCAGCCGGTCCGCAAGCGGAACCCTCACCCTGGCCATCTCCAACGCCGGTATGAGCATCACCGTGTCGGGGACGCAGGTGTTCAGCATCGGCGGCAGCGCCAGCTTCACGATCGATCCCGCCACCGGCTTCCACATGACGTCGTTCTCCGTCGGCAGCTTCTCGGTGTTCGGCGTGTCGGGCATCGACCCGTCGGGGCCGGGCCAGACCGCCGCGCTGTTCCCGACCGCCTCGGTCGCCTACCCGCTGGCCGGGGCAACGCTGTCAGACCAGACCCTGGCCACCCACCCGCTCGATCACATCGACATTGCCTACAGCGCCGGGGTGGACCCGACGACGAGCCAGACGCAGAAGTTCTCGGTGCTGATCGGCGGCCAGACCGTTCCCGGCCTGGTCATCGGGACCACCCCGACCCGCGTCGCCGGTCAGGTCAACACCTGGCGCTACACGGTCACCGGCTTCCCGACCAACGCCACCGGCGTGGTCAGCGTCCAGTTTTTGCCCGGCGCGTTTGGCACCGGCGGCGTCCAGGACATCGGCTCGGTCGACACCTTCTCGCTCGTCGCCACCGACAACGCCGCAGCCGCTCCGGTCGCCGCGCTGGCCAACCCGGCGCCCGGCCAGCCGGTGACCGCAAGCGCGCTCAACACCGCCGGCTACCTCGACATCAGCTACCGCAGCATGGACGGCAAGCCGATTGACAAGTCCACGCTCAGTTCAACCGCTCCCTTCATGCTCAGTGGACCCGGCGTGATCGGCGTGCGCCTCAACGCCAACGGGACGCCGGTGCTGGTCGGGGCGCCGCTGCTCATCGCCGGCACCGACGCCGGCGCGACCTCGGTCACCTACCGCTACTTCCTGCAGACGGCGAGCAACGCAGCCGCGGGCCTGTTCGGCGCCGGGACCGTGACCCTCACCTTCCTGCCCGGCAGCTTCCAGACCAATGAGGGCACCGGGGTGACTCCGGTCGTCAACCAGCGAGGCCAGATCCAGACCTTCACCATCTCGCCCACGGCCCCCGGCGCCGGCACCAGCCCGCGGACGATCGCGCTCGGGCCGATCAGCCTCCAGGGCCCGACGATCTCGATCGCCGACGTCGGCTTCAAGGACGGGATGCTCAACCTGACCATCGCCCTGGGCGCCGACCGGGCCGGGCTGAACTTCGGAGGCTCCTCGGGTGCGCAGAGCTCCAGCGGGGTCAGCGTCAACCTCACCGGGATCCTCGGCACGTTTGACATCCAGGTCGACGCGCTCGGGCTGCTCAGCGGCAACTTCCGCGTCAACCTGCCCGGCAAGTTCAGCCTCCGCGTCGCCTCGCTGACCGCCACCGTGCCCGGCGTCTTGAACCTGTCGGCCGCGGGCATCGCCATCGCCTACGACCCCGCCGGTCCCGCCGACCAGCAGCTCGTCGTCATCAACAGCGCCACGATCAACTTCCCCGCCTTCAACCTCACCGGCACGATCCGGCCCTATGACCCGCACGCCGGACACAGCGTGTCGGCCACCAGCACCGCTTCCGGACTCATCCCCGGCCTGGTCATCCGCCAGAACGGGTTCACCCTCGGCCAGGCCGAGCTGGACTACGGCGTCGCCGCGCCGGCCGGGGACCCGCTGTCCAACTCCGGCAGCGGCAACGCCGTGTCACTGGGCAACATCCTCACCTTCAAGGACATCCGGGTCGGCGTCCAGAACTTCTCGATGAGCTTCTCGGGCTCGAGCCCGGTCACCGCCGGTTCGATCTACTTCGCCTCGGGCGGCGCGACCTTCCTGCCCGGCAAGGCCATCTCGGCCACGATCAGCGCGCTGCCGGGCGCTCTCAACACCGACGGAACGCCCAACACCGAGGCGCTGCGCCTGACCGTGACCTTCGGCGCCAACGGCCAGGTCGCCGCCTTCCAGTTCCACGTTGCGCAGATGTCGATCACGCTCGGCTCGTTCCTGACGCTGAACGCGACCAACTTCAACCTCAACACCGGGGCCGGGGCCAGTGATCCGCTCGTCTCCTTCTCCAGCGTGGGCGCCGACGTCAAGATCGGCACGCTCGAGATCACCGGCACCGCCCGCAACTTCGCCTTCCTCGGCGACGGAAGCTTCTCGGCCGGCAGCAACTTCGGTGTCTTCCTCACCGTCGGCTCGGCCACCGGCAGCTCCTTCCAGTGGCCCTCCTTCCTGCCCGTCCGCATCGACAGCATCGGAATCCAGTGGCCCCACATCTCCCAGGACCCCGGCCACTTCATCCTCACCCTGTCGGCCAGCGTCACCGGGATCCAGGGGCTGGGCGGCCTCGAGGTCTCGGGCGCCGTCCAGGGCATCCAGATCGACCCCTCGCTGCTGCTCCAGGGCCAGTTCCCCATCATCGGCATCGACGCCTTCGGGGTCACCGTCAAGGGCGACCTGTTCGGCGGCCAGCTCGACGGCGGCCTGATCGGGGGAATCCTCAAGCTCGACAGCGCCTACAACATCATCGATCCGTCCGACACGACGACGACCGTCGCGCACCGGGTCTTCTACCTGGGCCTGCAGGGTGGCTTCTCGATCGGCGGCATGGCCGGCTTCACGCTCCGGGTCGGCCTCAGCCAGCTCGGCCCGCTGGAGGCGTTCGTCAACGTCGAGATCCCCGGCGGCATCCTGCTCGATCCCAACACCGGCCTGACCATCAACAACTTCTCCGGCGGGGTGGAGTTCTTCAAGACGCTGCCGTCGATCACCGACCCCTTCGCGCTGCGCAATCCCGAGTTCGGGCTGCCCACGCAGCTGAGCGCCGGCCAGTGGCTGACCAGCCTTCAGCAGCAGGTCGCCGCCCAGGCCCGGGCGACGGGCGGCCAGGCGAACTTCTTTGCCGCCTTCAGCGCGCCGATGACGATCATCGGCTCGGCCGAGATCTACTCGATCTACACGTCGCAGGCGCTGTTCAATGGCCAGGTGACGATCATGATCTCCACCGACGGCAAGTTCATGATCGAGGGCAAGCTCAACTTCGCCAACAACAACGTCTCGATCAGCGGCAAGCTCTACGCCGACCTGTCCCAGGTGAGCAGCGGCAAGGTCGTCGTCCTATTCCTGGCCGACATTCCCGATCAGGTCCAGCTCCTCACCCTGTACGGCAAGCTGCAGATGGGCTTTGCCAACTCCTCCGGCCAGCCCGTCACCTTCGATGTCGCGGCTCCCGCGCAGTCGCCCGCGGCGGCGACCACCGCTCCCGGAGCGACGGTCAGCGCCCCGGCTCCCGATGGCGGCGCAGTCGACGTCAACGTCGCCGACACGTCGACCGCGGCCGGCACGGGTGCGGCCGCCCCCGGCCTGCAGACCGATGCCACGGGCGGCCAGCACTACATCGACATCACCTACACGGCCGCCACCGGAGCCAACCTCGACTACGCCTCGATCTTCGCCTCGAGCGCGCACATCACCATCGGCGGCAGCGCCATCACCGGCACGATCTCGCTGTCGGGCCCGATCCCGATGGAGACGATCACCCTCGCCGCCGGGGCGATCTCGGTCCCGCTCGTCCTCGATACGACCAACCACCAGGTGTGGCGCTACGGACCGACGACCGAGACGGTGATGACGTTCAACCCGGGTGCTGCCCACTACGGCAACGCCGCGGACATGCTCGCCGCGGCGGCCACCGCCACCGGCTTCTCCCACGTCGGTCTCCAGCTCACCTCCCAGACGGTGAATGGCCACGTCGTCTACACGGTGACCGACCTGGCCAAGGTCGTCGTGCTCAGCGCCTCCTCATTCTCGGGCGGGATCAGCGACCCCGACCTGCTCTACCACGCGATCGACATGACCGGGACGCGGACCTTCCGCTACCTGCTCGGCTCCGGCGTCACCTTCCAGCCCGGCACCGTGACCGTCCAGATCGCCGCCGGCGCCATCAAGAACGCCGATGTGACCGATGCCTCGGGCAACACCACCGCCGGCGCCTCGAACCCGAGCGCCATCCACAGCTCCTTCACCGTCCAGGGCCCGACCGCGGTCATCCTCAACCCCGGCCAGGGCGGCACGATCGACGTCAACGTCCTCAACGACCGCAACTGGATCGACGTCGTCTTCACCGAGCCGACCGACGCCGGCTACCTGATCAACCCGAGCTCGATCACCAGCGGCGGCCCCAAGTTCGTGCTCGGCGGCTCGGGCCTGGGCACGCTCGCCCTCAATCTGGCCCAGGCACCGACCCAGGTCGCCAGCGGATCGGGGACGCTGACCTACCGCTTCTGGCTCACCGGCGCTGCCGCCCCGACGGGCACGGTGACCCTGACCTTCATCCCCAACAGCTGGTCCTACTACGTCCCGACCGCGCCCACGATCGGGAACGTCACGGTCTCGGTCCTGACCACGACCACCCCCCCGAGCGGCACCCAGGTCGTGTCCGCCGTCAACCCGACCATCCAGATCACGATCCCTCAGAACGGAACGGGGGGTATCCCCACCGGCTACACGCTCGACCCGGGCTCGATCAACCTGGCCGGCATCACGATCTCCGCCTCCAACGGGTGGACGGTGACCGTCGACTCCACCCGCGTGCCGGTCCAGGTCGGGAGCAGCAACGTCATCTCGATCCCGGTCAACGTCGTCATGCCCAGCGGGGCGACGACGAGCACGCTGTCGGTGACCTTCACCAACCGGGCCGTGTCCTACTTCGGCTCCCCGGCCGGCGCGACCGCGTACAACAGCGTCGTCTCGCATCCGGTCGCCGACTTCCCCGCCGGCCAGACCTACCTTGACGTCCAGGTCAGCCCGGGGACCGGCGGCACGCTCGACAACCCTCCCGGCACCGGCCTGTTCACCCTCGGTGGCATCGGCCTGGGCACGATCACCTTCGTCTCGGGCTCGAACCCGATCGCGCTTGGCAACGGCATCTACCGCTACCTGCTGACCGGCAGCTTCGTCCCCGGGGCGGTCACCGTGGCCTTCCATGGCGGCACGATCACGTCGACCTCGGCCCGCGGACCTCCCCACGCCCCGAACCTCGGCACGACCCAGAGCTTCACCGTCAGCGGCGCCACGGCCGACCTCGCGCAGACCGTCATCGATCCGACGACGAGCACGAGCACGGTGGTTTCCCTGGCGGGCGGCACGATCGGCGCCGGAGTCATCAACGGTCAGGGCTACATCGAGATCACCTTCACCCCGACGGTTGGCAACACCATCGATCCGGCGACCATCACGGGCAACGAGATCCAGATCAGCGGTCCGGGTGGCACCCCGGTCACGCTGAGCGGGACTGCGACCCGCGAGGGCAATGGCAATACTTGGCGCTACGGCTTCAGTGGCCCGCTCGCCGTCGGCACCTACACCGTCACCTTCCTGGCCGGCGCCTTCGCCGACAGCGCCGGGATCGTCAACCAGGCTTTCACCGAGACGTTCACCGTCGCCTCGCCGACGGGCACGCTCGCCTCTCCATCGGCCGGCGGCGTCCAGAACGAGGTCACGCTCAACGGACGCATCTGGGTCGACGTCACCTACCCGTCGACCGGCGGCCAATCGGTTGATCCCGCATCGATCGGCGCCGGCAACCAGCTCACGATCTCCGACACCGCGGGTGACACGCTCGTCCTCGTCGGCGCTCCGGTCCAGCTCGGCGCGGCCACCAATCCGGCCAGCAACGTGTACCGCTACTTCTTCTCGGGTTACACCGGTGGCGGCGGCCTCACCGTTAGCTTCACCGCGGGTACGTGGCGCAACTTCTCGGGGACGGCCTCCGCCGCCGGCGACGTCCCGACCGCCTCGCAGTACACGATCAACAGCTCGGGGACCTGGGTCGACGTCGCCCTGACCCCGACGCTCGGTCACACCGTCGACGCCTCGACGGTGACCGGGACGACGATGACCCTGAGCGGGTCCGGCCTGGGTACGATCGCCCCGGTCGCCGGGACCGGCAGCTACCCGGTCGTGCAGATCGGTCCTAACACCTTCCGCTTCTTCTACACGGGCGCGTTCACCGCCGGTCAGGTCAAGGCGACCTTCGCCGCCGGCGGGTGGACCGACAGCGCCGGCAACCGGGGCACCGCGTCGACCGCGTCCTTCGCGGTCATCGCCCCGGCCCAGAGCTTCTTCATCGAGCTCTCGGGCGGGATCATCCTCAACGCCGCCGGCTTCACGAGCTCCCCGCTCATGCAGCTCTCGGCCGACGTCAAGCTGGAGATCGATCCCGTCAACAAGATCTTCAAGCTCACCTTCAACGGCCAGCTGAGCATCTACAAGCTCGGCACCGTCGGCGCCACGGCGGGCTTCTTCGAGCTCGACATGAGCAATCAGGTGGCCAGCGGGCCGCAGATCTGGGGCGTGGCGACGCTGGCCACCAACTTCTCGGCCCTGCAGCCCTACGGGATCTTCCTGTACGGCAGCGGCACCCTGCAGATCAACCTCACCCAGCAGGAGCACGACGTCACCCTGAGCCTGCCCGGCCTGGGCCCCAACGGGTCCAACGCGACCCAGACGTTCAACCTCCAACCGCTCTCGTTCCTGGTCCAGATCGCCGGCGCCGCCTCGATCACCCCGCCGGGAACCTCGACTGCGCTCGTCTCCCTGGACGGCGGCTTTTTGCTCAGCATCAACCCGGGCGGCCTGACCATCTACGTCACGGCCTCGGTCTCCTACGGCGCGGGCTCGGCCAAGCTCACCTACGGCCAGGGCACGGGCCTGCTGGTCATCCAGACCGGACTGACCCCGGGAACCAACCCCGGGGTCGCGGGCTACCTCACCGTCGGCGCGGGCGCCGATCTCGGCATCCCCGGGGTGGGCAGCCTGTTCAGCATCAGCGGAACGGTCTCGGTGATGTTCAACACCACCCTGCAGGACCAGGTGTTCCAGATCCCGAGCGCGTTCCTGCCCCTGCTGCACCCCGGAGACCCGACCACGATCGCGATCTACGCCTCCGCTCCCGGGCTGACCGGCGGGCGCAACCCGCTCGCCCCGGCCGGCGGCCAGGTCTACGTCTCGGCGCAGATCAACGCTCAGATCACCATCGGTGGCGCGATCACGCTCAACGGCTTCGTGCAGATCCAGGCGGCCGCGGGCTCGAGCGGGTTGCAGCTGTCGATCACCGGTGCCGTCGGCACGCAGATCTCCTTCCTGGGGGCGCTCGCCGGCCAGCTCAACCTCACCGTCTTCCTCGGGGCGACGCCAGCCGAGACCGGTGTGGTCGGCCGCGTATACCTGGCCCTCACCGTGGACCAGATTCCGGGCGTGAACCTGAACGGTGACTTCCTGCTCGAGCTCAACACGTTCACGACGGCCAAGACGATCCAGACCTTCGCGACCACGACCGACAGCCTGGGCAACTTCGGCGGCTTTGCCCGCGATGGGTCGGGCAACCTGCAGGTCGTCAACACCACGATCACCACGACCGCCGGCTTCCTGCTGCAGATGCACGGCAGCCTGACGGTCGGCAGCCTGATCACCATCAACGGCGACGTCCAGTTCACGCTCAGCCTGGCCGGCGCCAACCCCGGCATCAGCCTGATCGTCAACGGCGCGATGGACCTCGGTCCGCTGGGCGCCATCAACATCGTCAACAGCGGCTTCTCGATCGACAGCCGCGGGCTGCTGGCCAACTTCTCAGTCGACGTGAGCGCGCTCGGCGGCGGCGTCGGGCTCAGCTTCGCCTCGGCCACGGCCACGGTCCAGCTCAACACCACCGGCGCCGCCCAGCAGTTCGGGACCTCCAACCCGGTGACCATCCAGCCGGGCTTCACGCTGGCCATCACCGCCACGATCGGCTTCGGGAGCTTCGCCACCGCCAGCGGCTCGGCCATGATCACGATCGGCCCCGGCGGCCTGCAGATCGCCTTCCAGCTCTCGTTCGTGCTCGGCCCGCTGAACTTCAGCGCCAGCGGCGCGGCGTCGGTCTACTCGGGCGGCCTGGCCCTCAGCCTCCAGGTCCACGCCACCGCCGACGCCGCGGTGTTCACGATCGACGCCAGCGGGACCCTTCAGATCAACACCGGCGGGCAGACGATGCTCGGCATCGCCCCCAGCTCGTTCTACCTCAGCCTCACCGGCAAGGTCGAGCTGTTGAAAGTCATCAACTTCAACGCCGGCCTAACCATCGCGGTCGGGGTGGCTGGCCCGAATACATGGTCGCTGTCGGCCAACGCGAGCATGAGCTTCTTCGGTATCGCCACCCTCGCCGGGTCGCTGTCCCTCGACAGCTCGGGCAACTTCAGCCTTGACCTCAACGGCGGGATGACCATCGGCTCTGACAGCTTTGGTCTGTCGGGCAACTTCTGGTTCCACGTCAGCTCGCAGCACTACATGCTCGGCAGCGCCGACGCCTACCGGTTCGAGCTGGGCGGCGGCGCCAGTGTCGGGGTCAACGCCTTCGGCATCTCGCTGGCCAGCGTCGGCCTCAGTTTCGACTTCAAGGCCGACTCGGGCAGCTCGACCAACGGATCAGTGCCGATCACGCTGAGCGTCCACATCTCCGTCAGCTTCTTCTTCTTCTCGATCGACGCTGACGCGAACTTCACGATTGGCTATCTGGAGATGCCCGCGCCGGTGTGGCTGGCCGGCACCCAGAGCGACCCGCACGCATGGAACAACAACGCTGGGCCGACCGACCTCTACCTCAACGTCGGCTCGCGGGAAAATCAGCGCAACATCGGTGGCGCCGGCAACAACGACGCCTACCTGATCAAGCAGATCGGCGGCTCGGCCGGCGACGCGATCATCGAGGTGGACGCGTTCGGGCGCACCAGTGTCTTCCAGCACGTGCATTCGGTGACCGCGGACTGGTCGGGGCAGGCCTGCACGAGCAGCGCGCCCTGCCAGGAGACGCTCAACATCGACAAGAGCGTGCAGGTCCCCGTCTACGGAACCGGCAGCGCCGGCAATGACGTGTTCACCGACGCCGGCAGCGGCACCCTCTCGATCGCCGGCGGCGGAGGGAGCAACAGCATCATCGTGTCCGGCTCCGGCTCGGGCACGGTGTACGGCAGCGACTCCGGTCAGGGCGGCTCCGGTCAGAACATCATCCAGCACGTGGGTACGGGCGCGGTGACGATCTACGGCGGCGGCGGCCCCGACGTCATCTTCGGCGGCAACACGTCAGACACGATCCACGGCGGCAACGGCAACGAGACGATCACCGGCCCGGCCGGCACGATCACCCTGGGCAGCGGCAGCAACAAGGTCTACCTGACCCGAGGCCAGGGCTCCAGCCAGATCACCGGCGGCAGCGGCCCCGACGTGCTCTACATCACCGATCCGATCTCCGGAGACACGATCTCGGGTGCGGGCACCGCGGCGGGCTTCTCGATCACGGCCGGCCCCGACACCTACAGCGGCTCCTCGGTGACGGCGATCCTGTTCACCGGGGTGACGGGCACCGACACCTTCTCGGGCTTCAACGTCACCAACTCGGTGCTGCAGATCAGCTCTCCCGGCGCGCTCGTGTTCTCAGACTCGAGCTTCGGCGCGACCGGTAGCGACGCCGCCGGTCAGAACGCCTGGTGCACCTCGACGAGCGGCTGCTCGGCCCTGTCGGTGACCGCCGGAGGCGTCCTCACCCTGATCGGTTCGCACGCGAGCTCGACTCAGGGCACGACGTACCTGCACTCCAGCAGCGACCTCGCCCTCACCGGCTCAAGCGCCGCGTCGGCGGCGGGCACGACCGTGACCGCGCCCGGCACCATCACCCTCCAATACGGATCCGCGAGCTCGTCGGTGACGTCCGCCAACGGCCCGGTCACCGTCACCGCCGGAGGCTCGATCACCATCGCCGGTTCGACGCTGGCGGCGACCGGCGGCACCCTGGCGGTGAGCACGCCGGGGGCGATCTCGATCCTCACGGTCCCGAGCGCGGACGGTCAGAGCCAGGTCGGCTCGGCCCTGAGCGGTCGCCAGGTCTCGGTGACCGGCACCGGCTCGGGCGCGATCGCCGTCACCGGATCGTCACTGACCTCCACCGCCACCTCGGTGACCCTGAGCGACCCATCCGCGTCGATCACCCTGACCTCGAGCACGATCCAGGCGGCCAACGGGGTGACGCTCACCGCCGGCGGCCCGATCACGGTCAAGGCGGGCACCGCCGGCTCCGCGCTCACCGCCACGGCCGGGGCGCTCACGCTCACCACCGGCAGCTACATCATCGTCGCCGGCTCGAGCCTGACCAGCGCGAGCGGGACGCTGTCGGTCATCAGCAACGGTGGGGGGGTCTCGCTCGGCTCAGCGGTCCTGTCCGGGGTGACCGTGACCGTCACCGCGAGCACGAACATCATCGTCCAGGGCGGCTCGGCCACCGTCGGCAGCACCGGCACCATGACCTTCACGGCAGCCGGGCAGCTGGCCATCGGCTCGGCCACCCTGCGCGGCGGTAGCGTCACCCTGCTCGCCAATGGCGGCCCGCTTGGCCTCAGCGCCTCGACGCTGACGGTGAGCACCCTGAGCGCCACCGCCTACTCGCAGCTGAGCGTGGTGACCACGACCGTCAGCGCCACCGGGGCGGTCATCCTGACCGCGACCGGCACCGGCGTCGGCGCCTTGACCCCGGCGCTGGTCATCACCGGCAGCGTGGTCGGCGGCGCTTCGGTCGCCGGCACCGCGACCGGCTCGCTCCTGCTTCAGGGCGGCTCAGACGTCGAGGGGGCGAGCTCCGCCGGGCTGACGGCCAGCACGAGCGAGACCATCCAGCAGTCCACGGTCGGCTCGAGCGGCGGGAGCGTCGCCCTGCAGGCCTCCGGCGGCCCCCTGACGCTGACGATCGCCACCGTCGCGGCGGCCACAGACGCGACCGGCCGCTCGCTCGCCGACAACGTCCTTGTCCAGACGGGCTCGAGTGTGTCCGGTGCGTCGTCGGCGACACTGACGGCTGCGCTGGCCCACTCGGTGCTCAACTCCCGTGTCAGCTCGGCCGGCGGGGCGGTCGTGCTGACCGCCAACGGCGGTGCCCTCACGCTGACCACGGCCATGGTCACCGCCCACACCGACGTGACCGGGCAGGCGTCGGGCGACATCGTGATCCAGGCCGCCTCCACCGTCGCCGGGACCCGGTCGGTCTCGCTCACGGCCGGCGGGGCGATCACGATCACCAACTCGACGGTCCAGTCCCCGGGCGGCTCGGTGACGATGACCGCCAACGGCGGCGACATCACCGTCGACCCCTCAACCGTCTCGGCCGGTACGACGACGAGTGGTCAGGCCTCAGGCAACGTGGTGATCGCAGCCCAGTCGAGCCTGAGCGGCGTTCAGTCGGTCAGCCTCACCGCCGGCCTCGGGCTGTCGGTGCTCTCGGCCAGTGTCTCCTCGAGCCAGGGCTGGGTGTCACTGACCGCCAACGGTGGCGACCTCATCCTGACCGGGGCCACGGTCTCGGCGGCGACGACGGTGACCGGAACGGCGTCGCGCGACGTGCTCGCCTCCGCGTCCTCGACGCTCTCGGCCGCCGGCATTTCGCTCACCGCCACGCGCGACGCGACGGTCAACCAGTCCACGATCGTCGCCTCGACCCAGAACGCGACGATCACGGCCTGGCGCAACCTCGCCGTGGATGGGGCGACGGCGATCAGCGCCGGCGCGCGTGACGTGCTGCGCGGTGGGTGGGCCAACGGTCCCGGCAGCCTGCAGCTCCTCGGGACGTTCACCGCTCCGCTGATCGAGATCTACGGCGGCGACGGCGGCGACACCATCCTGGTCGCGCCGGTCGCCCTCCTCGGTTACACCCAGGTGTGGGGCGGGGCCGGGGCCGATGCGATCACGCTGCACCTCCCGACCATCGACCTCGCCCACAAGTTCGACCCCGCGGCGTGCACGGGAGGCGCCAGCACCTGCCCCGCCGCTCTGGTCAACGGCACCACCGTGCAGACCGCGCTGGCCAACATGAGTCGCACCGTGCAGGGCGTAAGCCTCCTGCCTCTGCGCAACATGGTCGATGTCAACGGTGGCGCCGGCAGTGACACCTACACGGTCAATACGTCGGGCACCACCACCGATCCGGCCGGTACCGACTACGTCGTCAACGTTCACGACGGCGGCGCCCCGAGCGACTTCAACTCGCTGACCATCAACGGCATGGCCGCCACCGCCAACGACTTCCTGCTGCGCCAGGGCTTCGTCGCCCTTCTGCACACGCTTGCGGACGGCAGCCTCGCTGGCAACTACGAGCGGGTCAACTACGACACCACGATCAACCTCCTCTATGTCGTCGGCGGCACGGCGGCCGACCAGTTCCTGGTCGACGACAACAGCGCCATCACCGTGCTCGACGGCGTGGCCGGCAACGACAACTTCCAGTTCGGCCAGCTCTACGGCACCGATCGCAGCACGCCGGCCAACGTCGCCCCCGGGGACGCGATCACGACCGTGGAGACCACCTCCGGCCTGCTCAGCCGGGGCGTGAGCTACGCGACCACCGCCTACGCCGGCACCGGCAACGCGACGATGACCGTGTACAGCAACAAGGCCCCGCTCAAGCTGTTCGGCCAGGGCGGCAACAACACGTTCATCGTCCAGGCCTTCCTGATCGTCAACACCACCTCGGTGGCGACCTCGAACACGCAGATCACCACCGGCAACGGCGACAACCACGTCGAGTACAACATCAACGCCCCGGTCAACATCGACGGCGGCACGGGCTTCAACACCCTGGTGGTGATCGGCACCCAGGCCAACGACACGTTCGTGATCACCAAGGACGGGATCATGGGTGCCGGCCTCAACGTCCAGTACACCAACATCTCCAAGGTCGAAGTCGACGGGCTCGGCGGGAACGACATCTTCGATGTGCTCTCCACCAACCCCGGGGTGGTGACGATCCTCCAGGGCGGCGCCGGCAGCGACACCTTCAACGTGGGCGGCGACGTGACCACGCCGGTGATCGCGCTCAACGCCAACGGGACGAGCGGCTTCATCAACCACGGCGTCTCCAGCGCCGACCCCGCCTACAACGGCATCTTCGCTCCCGGAGTGTCGCTGAGTGTGGCCGGGGCGAGCGCCGGGCAGGTCATCGTCAACCAGGCCCCGGGCGGGACCACCGTCATCCAGGGCGGCACCGGCACGAGCAACCAGAGCTCCTACACCGTGGCCCTCGGCGTCGATCGCCCGACCCCCACCACCGTCTGGTATATGAGTATCGCCGCCGCTCCGGATCCGCGCGCGGACTCCGCGGCCTGCGCGCCGGGAGCCGCGCCGTGCGGGACCTCGGTCCAGCTGTCGGCCGACGGGGTCAACTGGTCCTCAGCCCTCGTCCTCATCTTCGATGCCAACGCCGCGCCCGGCACGGCCACGGACTGGAGCCGAACCCAGACGGTGTACGTGCGGGCGACGGCGACCTCGGTGGCCGCCGGTGACCAGATCATCGAGGTCATGAGCTCGGTCTTCAGCACCACCCCCATCACCCTCGGCCAGCTCGGCTTCGACGCGGTGGCCATCTCCAGTGTCGAGGTCCACGTCATCGATGCCGCTCTGCCCGGCCTGATCGTCGCCACGCCCGCCGCCGGCCTGAACGTGATCGAGGGCTCGGCCACCGCCGTGGACTCCTACACCATCGTGCTCACCAGGGCTCCCGCGCCGGGCGAGACGGTGACGGTCACCCTGCACTCCGACGATCCGCGGCTGATCCTGCCCGGTCCGCTCACCTTCGACGCCACCAACTGGAACACCCCGCAGACGGTCACCCTGAGCGCCAACCGGGACGGCACGGTGCAGGGCGCGCGCCTCTCGACGGTCACCTCGACGGTGACGAGCTCGCTGTCTTCCGGTGGTGTGTACTCAGCCGGCATCGTCGACAACCCGGCCGTCAAGGTCAACGTGCTCGACGGCGACTCGGGCGGCGTGCTCGTGCTCCAGCCGACCGGCGCGACGATCGTCGGCCCGCATCAGACCGGCACCTATACGCTGCAGCTGACCAGCGCGCCGACGGCTCCGGTCACCATCACTCTGCTCACCGACGGCAAGACGCTCGTCTCATCGCTGGACTCGCGCTTCCGGCCCACCGGTGGCCAGACCGGCGGACCGGCCGTCGTGCTGGACTCCAGTAACTGGAACGTGCCGATCACGATCGTGGTCAGCGTCAATCCGGCCGCTGCCACGGTGGTCGGCGACCAGCCCGTCCAGGTCTTCCCGGCCCAGCCCCACACCCTGACCTCGATCTACGGGCCGCTCGTGATCGACGGCGGCGAGATCACTCCGCGCAGCCTCGTCCAGGGCGTCCACCTGCCCTCCGAGATCGACGGAGCGCTTCCCGCCGGCCAGGCGATCGCCGGCGACCCGAACAAGCTCGACACCCTCAACGTATTCGCCGACGGCAGCGCCCCCGGCTACGTCGGCCACCTTGGGGCGATCACCGCCGATGAGTTCACCGCCCTGAGCGCGTTCTACGCCCCCCAGTTCGCGGCCAGTCTCAGCCAGGCCCAGTTCGGCGAGATCGACGGCCTCGGGATGGGCGGGGCGCTGACCATCTCTCGCGGGCTGCCCGCGCCGCTCGAGTTCGCCGGCGGGATCACCTACCACGCCGTCGATGTCGTCAACGTGATGCTCGGCTCCAGCTCAAACAGCGTCGCCACCGAGGGCCTGTTCACGGTCAGCTCGACCGTCGATCAGACGATCACCGTCATCCAGGGCGGTGGCGGGTACAAGAAGATCGTCGCCACCGGCGGAGGCGGCTACTACGCGCCGCTCATCCTCCTGGGCAACACGACCCAGGACGGCAGCTTCTACGACTCCACCGCCGCCAACCTGACCGGCCACGCCCGCCAGTACCTCAACCCCGGCGAGAGCGTGATCGACGCCAGCCTTGACCCCTATGGCGTGATCATCTACGGCGGAGTCGACCGCTCCACGATCTACGGCGGCGGCGGCGGCGACCAGATCTTTGGCGGCTCGGGCCAGGACACGATCTTTGCCGGCAGCGGCAACGACCTGATCCACGCCAACGATGGCATCAACCTCGATCTCTCGCACCCGCTGCACCAGCTCATCGATCAGGGGCTGCCCGCCATGCTCGTCGTCAATTTTGTGGCTCCCGGCGGACTGCCGACGAGTGATCCCCTTTACTCGGTCATGGATCAGATCTACCTCGGCATCGGCCACGACATCGTGCTGCTCAGCCACGGTCTGGTCAATCAGCTGATCAACCCGATCAACGGCACGGGGTTCGTGACCGGGGCCTACACGACCAACCCGGTGGCTAACGAGCTGAGCATGGTGTTCGGCGCGTTCAACGGCACGGCCGTCGTGCTCGCCGGCACCGGGACGCAGACGATCGACCTCCGTCACACGAGTCAGCCCAATGTCGTGGTCAAGAACGGCTACGTCTACTTCTCACAACCCGACGGCTGGCTCACCCATCTGTCCAAGGTCGGGAGCACCGACCCAGGCACTGGTGGGCGGGACCTGATCAAGCTCGGCGACGGCAATGACATCGTGGTGGCCGGGCCGGGCTCCGACACGATCACCGGTGGCGCCGGCAATAAGATCGTGCTCGGCGACGACGGGAAGATCACCTGGATCAGCGGGACCCTCAGCCAGATTGTCAGCCAGGACTACGGGGTCTCACTCAACAGCACCTACGCCAACCAGATCACCCTCGGCGACGGAAACGACATCGTCTTCGGCGGCTCGGGCGCCAACTCGATTCTGCTGGGCGCCGGCAACAACATCGTGGCGGCGGCGAACGGTCAGCTCGACTTCGTCAATGGCGTCCCCACCAAGCTGCAGAGCATCTTCAGCCAATACGGCGGCCCGAACACGGTCAACACAGGAGGCGGACGCGGCGTCGTCATCGAGGGCCCCACCGCCGGCACGCTGACGGCCGGCCAGGCCTACGCGGTCGCTCCGGGCGTCGCCTCAGCCACCTACGACCCCGCGAGCGGATCCTGGTCGATCGACGGCACGACCCCGCCCCCCGCTCCCGCCGCGCCGACCGTGGTCCCGGGGCCGGTCGCTGTTCCCGTGAGCCCCGCCCCGGCGCCCAAGCCCAAGCCGAAGCCCAAGAAGCACAAGCCGAAGCCCAAGAAGCACAAGGCCAAGCCCAAGAAGCACAAGGCAAAGCCGAAGCACAAGACCAAGCCCAAGAAGCACAAGGCCAAGCCCAAGCCGAAGCACAAGACCAAGCACCCCTGATCTCGTCACCCCACGTCTTCACCATGTCCATCGACACATCAGCGCATCGGGGCCAGCCCCCTGCCAACCCATCCGGAGGATCCATGAGTTTCACCCGCTGCATTCGCGCCGTTCTCCCCGCGGCGGCGCTCGCCGTCCTGGCCATCGTCCCCGGGACCGCGTCGGCGAAGCTGCCGAAGGCATTCGCCGGAGAGCTGGCCGCCGCCCATTCTCTGACGTCATGCCTGCGCATCGACATCGACGACAAACTGGTCTGCGGCATTCTCGGCCCACGCGGCAAGACCGGGGCTCGCGGCCGTCAAGGGCAGCGCGGCCCCACGGGCGCTACCGGTCCAGTGGGTCCAGTGGGCCCGGTTGGTCCCCAGGGCATCCCGGGGCCCACCGGGGCCATCGGTCCCACGGGCCTGACGGGCCCGACGGGTCCCAAGGGCGCCGACGGGACGCCCGGACCGACCGTCACCGTGGCCGGCAACAAGACGTCGCCGATCACGTCCACCGGAGCGACACTGACCGGGACCCAGCTCACCTCGGTGGCATCGTGCACGAACGCGGCGAATCGCCCCGAGGCCTACGGCGGTGGCGGCTACGTCACCATCACCGGACAGAACGCTGGCACCGATGTGGTCCCGCTCTCCAACAGCTTCCCGGGCATTCTGTCGGGCCCGGTCAGCGTGTCGCCGATCCCGGCCGGGAACGGCGGTCAGGTCTCCAACGGACCCGCCAATGCCTATGAGGCGCAGGCCGTGATCGACATCCTCAATCCCGGCGACAGCGTCACCGTACAGGCCTACGTGATCTGCGGGCCGTAGCCAGCCCAGACCCCAGGGCCGTAGGCAGCGCAGGTCCCAGGGCCTAGACAGCGCAGGTCCGATGCCCGCCCACCGGCCGTCCCCTCCGCGGGCGGCCGGTGGGCAGCTGATCGGGCCGGTTGACCTGGCGGTGCCAGCCCTGGATCATCCGTCCGCGCCCCGGCCGTCTCATCGCCGGGTCGGCTACGCTGTCTGGCGCAGTGGGGCGCCTGGGCATTCTTTTCCGCTGGTTCGTGCTGGCCCTTGCCGCCGGCGCTTTGACCACGCCCGCAGCCCTGGCCGACGACTTCTTGCCCCATCCCGCCAACGCCCAGTGGACCTACCACTGGACGGACACCAAGTACAACCCGAGGGGCACGACCGAGGCGATGTCGGTCGACACCAAAGACCCGGCCACGTGCGGCTGGCAGCTGCAGTGGAGCGGAGACATCCTGGTCCCGCTCGGTTCCGGCTCGGGATCGAACTCGCCGGTCATCGATCAGCCCGACAACGGCACCATCTGCTTCCAGGACCAGAGCTACGGGCTGGTGAACACCAACTGGTCGGGATCGGCACCACCGATCAACGAGCCTCCGCTGTGCTCCGCGGGCACGAGCCAGTGCCCCAACAGCCTCGGCAGCGTCATGTACAACGTCATCTGGGGCACCCGCGCGCCGACCATCTCTGAGCCGCTCCTGCAGGGGACAACGTGGAACTCCACCGGCGGCGGCGACGGCAGCGTCACCAGCACCAACCAGTATCTCGGCCTGCGGACGGTGGTCGTGCCCGCGTACCCCCATGGGGTCAGCGCCGCGGCGGTCCGTTCCCAGATCGCCCTCGCCGGTACGGCGGGAGACGACTACGGCAGCGGAATCCGGACGATCTGGTGGGTGGCTGGGGTCGGCCCGGTCAAGCTCGTCTTCGACCACGTCGACGGGAGCGTCACCGAGGCTGAGCTGACCGCGACCAACCTCATCCGGAGTCCGCCGCGCTCAGATGTCAACTACTTCCCGCTGCGGTCGGGGATCAATGGCACCTACAAGTGGACCAACACCAAGCACCTGGCCCGCCCCGAGATCGAGAAGATCTCGATCCCCGCCGCCGCCAACCAGTCGGCTCGTATCACGGCCAAGAGCGTCTCGGGGCCGCTGCGCGCCTCCGGCGACTACATCTTCTCGCTGCGCCTCGATGGGCTGCGCAACACGTACGCATCCAACGCCGCCGTGTCGCTGGCCACGTTTCCCAAGCTCGGGCACGGTCGCCACTTCTTCACTCCGATCGACCTGATGACCTACGGGTTCAACCCGGTCCTACCCGACTACGCGGTGCCGGGGACGACCTGGCGGTCGGGCAACGCCCGCGACGCCTTGGTCTACGGGGTCACCGGCGTCACCAAGGTGATCGGACTGCGCTGGGTGACGGTGCCCGCCGGCCGCTTTGACGCCCTCGAGGTCCGCAGCGTGCTCTCTCAGCGTGGCCACCCGTTCGGCAGCGGGGTGCGGAGAATGTGGTTCGCTCCCAACCGGGGGCTGGTCAAGCTCGTCTTCCAGCATCGCGATCGAAGTGTGTCGACGGTGCAGCTGCTCAAGCATTGAGCGCGCGGGCCCTGAGGCGAGTAGTAGCGCGCGTTTCTTCCCGCGCGCGAGAACAGAAGGACGTGGACATGCGGTGGCAGACGGGACACATTTTGGTCGGGTGCGGAGTGGTGCTGGCGCTGGCGGTGCCGGCGAGCTCAACCGCGGGAACGGTCACGCCCGTGCCGTCGGCCCACCCCTTGCTCATCACCCGCGCCGGTCTCGGATCCGGATGGGACGTGGCCGCCCCCGCTCCGACCCGCGTGGCGGCCATCAGCTGCCACGTCCTGCCGGCTGCCCTGAAGTCCCAGCGCCGTCAGGCCGCGGCCTCGGCCACCTTCGGCCAGGGCAGCTCGGGCCCGTTCGTGCAGCAGACCGCCTACCGCTGGGCCACGACCGCCACCGCGTCCGCGGTCTGGAGCCAGGTCGCCCGGGTGAGCATGCTCACCTGCCTGGCGCAAAGCCTGAGCCATGGGGGCTCCGGCGGGGTCACGTTCAGCGTGACCGGGCGCCGCCGGCTGGCCGCCCCCCGGCTGTCGGTCAGGATCCGCGGCTATCGGGTGACCGCCACCGCGAGGAGCGGCGGTCAGGACTTCCCGGCCTACCTGGATGAGCTCGTGATCAACACGCCGGGCGCGGTGACCGAGGTCAGCTTCGCCAGCTACGAGCAGGCCCCCCCAGCCAGGCTCGAGTCCCGCGTCGCCCGCCTCGTGGAGCACCGCGGCGCCGCCGTGACCCACGCGCCGGTCGGCCGGTAGCCCGTCGTCGTCGTGGGGCGTATCGGTGCCATCCTCCTGCGGTGCCTGGCCGCGGCGGCGCTCTGCGCCGCGGCAACGGCGCCCGTGGCCAGCGCCGACACCTTCCTGCCTCATGCCGCCACCGCCCGGTGGCAGTACTTCTGGACCGATTCGAGCTACAACCCCAAGGGCACCACCGAGACGGTCACCGTCGATACCAAGGACAAGGTGACCTGTGGCTGGCAGCTGGCCTGGACGGGGACGATCTCGGTGCCCACCGGTGGTTCCAGCGGCGGGCGGCCGACCTACTCTGACCAGCCCGACAACGGCACCATCTGCTTCCAGGACCAGAGCAACGGACTGCTCAACACCAACTGGGCGGGCTCATCGCCGCCGTCCGACGAGCCGAGCCTGTGCTCATCCTCGGGCAGCTCCTGTGCCAACAGCCTGGGCAGCGTTCTCTACAACGTCATCTGGGGCAGCCGCTCACCGGTGATCTCCGAGCCGCTGCTGCAGGGAACGAGCTGGTCGGCGAGCGGCGGCGCCGACGGCAGCGTGACCAGCACCAATGCCTACCTCGGCCTGCGCCGGGTCACGGTGCCCGCATTTCCCCACGGCGTGATCGCGGCGGTCGTCCGCTCGCAGATCGCGGCCGCCGGTACCCCCGGCGACGACTACGGCAGCGGCACGCGGACGATCTGGTGGGTGTATGGCGTGGGCCCGGTCAAGGTGGAGTTCGCCCACGTGGACGGCAGTGTCACCAACGCGGTCATGACCACCACCAACCAGGC
The DNA here is from genome assembly GCA_034665145.1 of Solirubrobacteraceae bacterium. Taxonomy (GTDB): domain Bacteria; phylum Actinomycetota; class Thermoleophilia; order Solirubrobacterales; family Solirubrobacteraceae; genus Palsa-465. The sequence continues at coordinate 10,250 of JAXDGI010000007.1, read as the reverse complement.
CCCGCTCCGGCCGCGTCCCGACCAGGATTACTTCCCGCTGCGGGTCGGTGCGGGCGGCACGTACTCATGGGTGAACCGCAAGCATCTGCGCACCCCGGAGATCGAGACTGTGCGCGTCGCCGCTGCGGCCAACCGGTCGGCGCGCATCACCGCCAAGAGCGTGTCCGGTCCGCTGCGCGCCGCCGGCAACTACATCTTCGCCGTGCGACTGGATGGCCTGCGCAACACCTATGGTTCCACGGCGGCCGCGACCGTGACCAAGTTCCCCAAGCTCGGCCACGGCCGGCACTTCTTCACCCCGCTGGACATGATGACCTTCGGCTTCAATCCGGTGCTCCCCGCCTACCCGATCCCGGGCAGCGTGCTGCGCAGCGGCAACCGCCGCGATCGCCAGGTGTTCGGGGTGGTGGGAGTGACCCGGGTGATCGGGGTCCGCTCAGTTCGCGTCCCGGCCGGCCGCTTCCGCGCGCTCGAAGTGCGCAGCGTCCTCTCCCAACGGGGCTTTCCGTTTGGCAGCGGGGTGCGGACGATGTGGTTTGCCCCCGGTCGCGGGCTGGTCAAGCTCGTCTTCGCGCACCGCGATGGCAGCACCTCGGTCGTGACGCTGCTCAAGCGGTGACCTGACCCCGCTCAGTTGCCCCGAGCCACCTCCGTATCCCCGCTCGGCCTCCGCCCGGATGCCGCTCACCGCCCGCGCAAAGCGCTTGCGGTCCCCGTCCACAGCCACCGTCACGTGCTCCGGGCCGCGCTCGCACTGGCCATGGCCATCATGCTCGCCGCGTGCGGATCGAGCCAGTCCGGCCCGCGTTCCAGGGTCGCGCACTACATCGGCACCGTCGATCGGATCGAGCTCACGCTCAAGACGCCCCTGGCCACCGTGACCCGGGCCGGGTCCCAGCTCGCCTCCTCTCCCCAACGCGCGAGCCTCCTGGGCAACCTCGAGCGCGCCGGGAGCGAGCAGGCGCTGTCGGCCGCGCTGACCAAGATCAGGTCCGCTCAGGCCCGGATCGCCGCCCTGACCACGCCGGCGGCCGCCCGGCGTCTGCGTTCCCTGCTGTTGTCACTGACCGCGAGCGAAGCTGACCTGACCCATCAGCTGCGGCTCCTGGCCGTGTTCCTGCCGCGCTTCAGCGCGGCCCTGGCCCCGTTGGGTCCGGCCATCCTCTCCCTCGAGCAGACCCTCGCCCGAACCCAGGCCTACGGGAGCGCGGCCGTTTCCGCGCTCTACACGGCCAAGGCCCAGGCGCTGCGCCGCTTTCACGGCGTCACGAACCTGCTCATGGCCGGGCTTCATCGCCTCACCCCGCCGCGGGTATCGCTGCCCCAGTATCACGCCGAGCTCACCTCCCTGCGGGGCATGGGCACGTCGTCAGGCCGCCTGGCCCGTGCCCTGGCCGGCGGAGCGCAGGGCAACGTCAGGCCACTGCTCCTGGCCTTTGACCGGGCCGCCTCGGCCACTCGCACCCGGTCCGCGCAACGGTCCGAAATCGCCGCCATCAAAGCCTATGACGCCAGTACGGCGCGTCTGAACACGCTCGCCGCGGCCGTGGCCTCCGAGCGGCTGCGGCTGTCGAAGACCCTGACCTAGGGGCCACGAGCCAAGATAGCCTCGCAGCGGCGTCCGCGCACGGAGAAAATGTGGCTGCCACGGCACTTTTTCTCTGCGCCTGAGGGCGCAACCGCGGGGACCGGAAGCCCGCGGGCCGGAAAACCACTGAACCCGGATTGCCTTTTGGTAGATTTGTCGGTCCGGCCCTGTGTGGGGCTGAGGCCGACCCCGACCCGGAAGGACGCCGATGGAGCCGACGTCGATTCAGACAGGCAATGCCAAAGCCGCCCGTGCGGGCTCGCTCGAGCATCCCGAGGTGGTCGAGAACGTACCCGGCCACGTCATCCCCATTCTTGAACGCGAGTTCGATGACTTCGACACGGAGTCCACCCGCTTCTTGAAGGGAGCCCTGGCCGAGGACGACTTCATCAAGTTCCGCCTCAAGCAGGGCGTCTACGGCCAGCGCCAGCCTGACGTGCAGATGATCCGCGTCAAGCTGCCGATGGGCGGAGTCACCCCGGAGCAGCTCGAGGCGTTTGCCGACGTGATCGACCGCTATGTGCCGCTGCGCAAGGGTCACATCACCACGCGCCAGAACATCCAGATGCACCACATTCCCCTGCCCGACGTGGCCAAGCTGATGCGCGAGATCGCCGTCACCGGCCTGTCCTCCCGGGAGGGGTGCGGCAACACGATGCGCAACGTGACGGGCGATCCGCGTGCCGGGGTCCTCGACGACGAGCTGTACGACATCACCCCGTATGCGGGCGCGTACGTGCGCTACTTCGTGCGCCATCCCACGACGCAGGCCATGCCGCGCAAGGTCAAGACCGCCTTTACCGCCAACGATGACGACAACGCGATCACCCAGATCCACGACATGGCCTTCGTGCCGCGGATGCGTGACGGGCTTCGCGGCGTGGAGATCCGGGTCGGCGGCGGCACGTCGATCATGCCTCGCCTGGCCCCGACGCTGTACGAGTTCGTCGAAGTCGACAATGGCGACTATCTCAAGGTCACCGAGGCCTGCATGCGGATCTTTGACCGCCAGGACTTTCTGCGCGTCAACCGGGCCCGGGCCCGGATCAAGGTCCTCATCGACAAGATCGGGATCGACGCCTTCCGGGACCTCGTTGAGGAGGAGCTCGAGGGCGAGTGGGTGGCCGAGCGTGACTTCTCGCTCGACGGCATTCTCATGGAGCACGATGAGGAGGGCAACGCCCCTGGCCCAGACCAGACCTACACCAGCCCCAACGGCGACCGGCGGGTCTTCGATCATTTCATGGAGTCAAACGTCCAGGCCCAGCGCCAGCGGGGCTTCTCGACCGTCGAGGTCAAGGTCCGCCGCGGCGACGTGACCCCGGAGCAGCTTCGCGGCCTGGCCGAGATCATGCGCCGCTACAGCGGTGGCTACGCCCGGACCACCGTGCATCAGAACCTCGTCATGCGCTGGGTGCGCAATGAGTCCATCTACGAGGTCTGGCGGGCACTCTCAGAGCTCGAGCTCGGCGACGCCGGCGCGGATGAGATCACCGATGTGGTCAGCTGCCCGGGAACTGACTCGTGCAAGCTCGGCATCACCAGCTCGATGGGCCTCAACCAGGCCGTCCAGGACCGCCTCGTCCAGATGGACATCACCGACCGGCTGACCCGCCGGATCCACGTCAAGATGAGCGGGTGCCCCAACGGCTGCAGCCAGCATCACATCGCCGACATCGGGTTCTACGGGGCGTCGATCAAGGTCGGTGAGCACACCGTTCCCGCCTACGTTGCCCACATCGGCGGCATGTACGAGGGTGGCGAGGTTCGCTACGGCCAGCGGCTCAAGGTTCGCCTGCCGGCCAAGCGGGTGCCGGAGGCGATCGAGCGGTGGCTACGCTTCTACGAATCCGATCGCGAGGAGGGTGAGCTGTTCCGCGCCTTCGTCGACCGCGTGGGCGCGTCGCAATTCGAGGCTCAGGTGAAGGATCTGACCCTCCCGATCGAATTCAACCTCGAGAACATGAACCACTTCATCGACTGGAACCGCGACACTCCGTATGTGGTGCAGCGTGGCGAGGGAGAGTGCGCCGTCTGATGAGCGCGACTTCTCCGGACCTTGAGGAGGCCACCGCTGAGGACGTCGTCGCCTACGGCGTGGAGCACTATGCGCCACGGCTGACCATGGCCTGCTCGTTTCAAAAGGAGGAGTCGGTCCTCCTGCACATGCTGCGGAAGGTCGTCGGCCCCGAGGGCGCGATCCGCGCCTTCACGATTGACACCGGGGTGCTGTTCCCCGAGACGATCGAGACCCAGCAGCGCTTTGAGGACTTCTACGGGATGGGGTTTGCGGTCATGGACGCGCGCAGCCCGGGTGAGCCGTGGACGGCCAGCAACTGCTGCGGGGCGGCCAAGGTGGCTGCGCTCGAGGCCGGCCTGAGCGACGTCGACGCCTGGATCACCGGCATCCGCCGCGAGCAAGCGCCGACCCGGGCGGCTGCTCCCAAGCTCGAGCAGGACGCCAAGCGCGGCATCTGGAAGCTCAACCCGCTCGCCGACTGGACCGAGAAGGACATCTGGCGCTACATCTTCGCCCACGATCTGCCCTACCATCCGCTTCACGATCAGGGCTTTGCCTCGATCGGATGCGCCCCCTGCACCCAGCCGGGGTCCGGACGCGAGGGCCGCTGGACCGGCCAGGACAAGACCGAGTGCGGCATCCATGTCGTCTGATCCTCACCCATAACCGATGAACCCGTTCCACTACGAGCTCGCGCATCTCGAGGCCCTCGAGGCGGAGTCGATCCACATCTTCCGCGAGGTGGCCGCCGAGTGCGAGCGGCCCGTGCTGCTGTTCAGCGGCGGCAAGGATTCGATCATCCTCCTGCGCCTGGCCGAGAAGGCGTTTCGGCCCGGCAAGTTCCCCTTCCCGATCATGCACGTGGACACGGGCCACAACTTCCCCGAGGTCCTCGAGTTTCGCGACCGCATCATCAGCGGCCTCGGGGAGCGCCTCATCGTGGCCAGCGTGCAGGACTCGATCGACGCCGGCCGCGTCAGCGAGGAGACCGGCCCGCGCGCCTCGCGCAACCGCCTGCAGACGACCACGCTGCTCGACGCGATCGAGGAGCACGGCTTCGACGCCGCCTTCGGCGGCGCTCGCCGTGATGAGGAGCGCGCCCGGGCCAAGGAGCGCGTGTTCTCCTTCCGCGACGACTTCGGCCAATGGGACCCCAAGCGCCAGCGCCCCGAGCTGTGGTCGATCTACAACGCGCGGATCCGCAAAGGCGAGCACGTTCGCGTGTTCCCGATCTCCAACTGGACGGAGCTTGACGTGTGGCAGTACATCGCCACCGAGGGGCTCGAGGTCCCGTCGATCTACTTCTCGCACCCGCGCCACGTCTTCGCCCGCGACGGCATGCTCTACGCCGAGAACGAGTTCATGGAGCTGATGGACGGAGAGGCGCCGTTTCAGGAGTCGGTCCGCTACCGCACGGTCGGCGACATGACCTGCACCGGTGCCGTGCGCTCAACCGCCAATACGCTCGAGGAGGTCGTGGCCGAGATCGCCGCCACCCGGATCACCGAGCGCGGCGAGACCCGGGCTGATGACCGCGTGACCGAGGCGGCCATGGAGGACCGTAAGCGTGAAGGTTATTTCTAGTGCCGTCGAGGAATTCGACGCTGGCCCTGTTCCCGATGAGCTCGAGATCGGTACCTATTCCATGACCGCCGCCGCCGCCAACAACAACGGCAACAGCTACGCGATCAAGCGGCGCACCTCGGAGCTTCTGCGGATCGCCACGGCCGGCTCGGTCGACGACGGCAAGTCGACGCTGATCGGCCGGCTGTTGCACGACTCAAAGTCGATCCTCGAGGACCAGCTCGAGCACGTCCAGGCCACCTCGGAGCGGCGGGGCGACGGGTATCTCAACCTTGCGCTGCTCACCGACGGCCTGCGGGCCGAGCGCGAGCAGGGCATCACGATCGACGTCGCCTACCGCTACTTCGCCACGCCGCGGCGGAAGTTCATCATCGCCGACACGCCGGGCCACGAGCAGTACACGCGCAACATGGTCACCGGCGCCTCGACCGCCGACCTGTCGATCGTGCTCGTGGACGCCCGCAAGGGAGTCTCAGAGCAGACCCGTCGCCACGCCTACATCTCCAGCCTGCTGCGGATCCCGCATGTGGTCGTGGCCGTCAACAAGATGGACCTGGTCGGCTATGACCAGGAGGTCTTCTACGACATCCTCGAGGAGATGTCGGACTGGGCCGCGCGGCTCCAGATCCCGGACATGACCTTCATCCCCATCTCCGCGCTCAACGGCGACAACGTGGTCGAGCGCTCGATGGCCATGCAGTGGTACGGCGGAGCGCCGCTGCTCTACCACCTCGAGAACGTGGTCATCGCTCCCGACCGCAACCTCAACGACGTCCGCTTCCCGGTCCAGTGGGTCATCCGTCCGATGAGCGACGAGCACCACGACTACCGCGGCTACGGCGGCCAGATGGCCGGGGGCGTGCTGCGGCCGGGCTCAGAGATCGTCGTGCTGCCCAGTGGGCAGCGCAGCCGGATTGCCGCGATCGACTCCTATGGCAATGAGCTCGAGGCCGCCTTCCCACCCATGTCGGTGGCGCTGCGCCTGGAGACCGAGATCGACATCTCGCGTGGAGACATGATCGTCGAGGCTGAAGATCAGCCCGTCTCCGCCCGCGAGCTCGAGGCGGTGATCTGCTGGATGAGTGATTCCGCCCTGCAAGCGCGCGGCCGCTACACGATCAAGCACACCTCGCGCACCGCCCGGGCCATCGTCGAGCAGATCGAGCACCGCGTGGACATCAATACGCTCGATCACGTCCCGGCCTCGCAGCTCGGACTCAACGAGATCGGCCGCGTGCACCTGCGCTGCAGCGCCCCGCTCGTGGTCGATCCCTACTCGCGCAACCGCACCACCGGCAGCTTCATCCTCATCGACGAGTCGACCAACGACACCGTCGGCGCGGGCATGATCCTCAACGCCACCGCCTAGAGCCGCGGAAGCCGAGCGCGCCGCCGCCCCGGTAAAGTGGCCGCCCCATGTTCTCGAAGGTCCTGATCGCCAACCGCGGCGAGATCGCCGTCAGAGTCATACGCGCGTGCGAGGAGCTCGGCATAGCCACCGTGGCCGTGTACTCCGAGCTCGACCGTGACGCGATTCACGTCGAGCGCGCCGACGAGGCCTATCTGCTCGGTCCCGGGCCGGCCAGCGAGAGCTATCTCAACATCGAGAAGATCCTTGAGGTGATCGAGAAGTCCGGTGCCGAGGCCGTGCACCCCGGCTACGGCTTTCTCGCCGAGAATGCCGGGTTCGCCAAGGCGCTGGAGGACGCGGGCACCGTGTTCATCGGACCGTCGTCGTCGGCGATCGAGGCGATGGGCTCCAAGACCCGCGCGCGGGAGCTGATGGCCAAGGCCGGCGTGCCCATCGTCCCCGGCACCACCGAGCCGGTCAAGACCATCGAGGAGGCGCAGACGATCATCGCCGATACGATCGGGTATCCCGTGGCGGTCAAGGCGGCCGGCGGAGGGGGAGGCAAGGGCTTCCGCGTCGCCCTGTCGGAGGGCGAGCTCAAAGACGCCTTCGAGGGCGCCGCCCGCGAGGGTGAGAAGTTCTTCGGCGACGCCACGGTCTACCTCGAGCGCTACCTGCCCGACCCACGCCACGTCGAGGTCCAGGTGCTGGCCGACGGCCACGGCAACGTCATCCACCTGGGAGAACGGGATTGCTCGCTGCAGCGCCGTCACCAGAAGCTCATCGAGGAGTCCCCGGCGCCGGCCGTCGACGCGCAGCTGCGCGCCCGGATCGGCAAGATCGCCACCGAGGCCGCGGCCGCCGTCAACTACACCGGTGCGGGCACGATCGAGGGCCTGCTCCAGGAGAGCGGCGGTGAGAGCGAGTACTTCTTCCTCGAGATGAACACCCGCGTCCAGGTCGAGCACTGCGTGACCGAGATGGTGACCGGGATCGACATCGTCAAGGAGGGCATCCGGGTCGCCGCCGGGGAAAGGCTGTCGATCGCCCAAGAGGACCTCGAGCTTCGCGGGCACGCGATCGAATGCCGGATCAACGCCGAGGACGCGAGCAAGAACTTTGCTCCGGCGCCGGGGAAGATCGGCGCCTACCGCGAGCCCACCGGACCGGGCGTGCGCGTCGACTCCGGCGTCGGTCCCGGCTCGGAGATCACGCCGATGTATGACCCGATGGTGGCCAAGCTGATCGTGTGGGACGCCGACCGCGAGCAGGCCACGGCGCGCATGCTCCGCGCCCTGGGCGAGTACGAGATCGGCGAGCTCAAGACCCTGATCCCCTTCCATCAGGCGATCATGCGCAGCGATCAGTGGGCGGCCGCCGAGACGTGCCGCGATCTGATCGAGGACCGCAAGTGGCTCAAGACGCTGGCCTTCCCGGCGGCCGCGCCCCCGGCCGCCGGCGGCGGGGACACCGTCGAGACCGTCGAGACCGTCGAGCACGGATACACGGTCGAGGTCTCGGGAAAGCGCTTTGCCGTCAAGGTCATTGGGCCGCCGATGGCCGGGACGGCGGCGCCGATCAACGGCGCGGGGCCGGCCGGCGCTGCCCGCCGCCCCCCGCGGCGATCCAGCTCGGGCGGAGCCAGCGGCGGGGGCGGCGATGCGCTGCCCTCACCGATTCAGGGCACCGTCCTGCGCGTCGCCGTCGAGGCCGGCGCGGAGGTGCAGGAGGGCGCGCTGGTCGCGGTCGTCGAGGCCATGAAGATGGAGAACGAGATCACCGCTCACAAGTCGGGCACGGTGGCGGAGCTCCCGATTGCCGTCGGCGCCTCGGTGGCCACCGGCGACACGATCGCCGTCATCACCACTGCCGCCACCTCCGGGTAATCACCCTCGGGCCGGCGGGAGCAGCCCGCGGCCCTCGAGCAGCGCGATCACGCTCGCCACGGCTCGCTCCGCCGACATCTCGATCGTGGCGATCCGCAACTCGGGTGACTCCGGCGGCTCGTAGGGCGAGTCGATCCCGGTGAGGTTGCGCAGCTCTCCGCGCCGCGCCTTCGCGTAGAGGCCCTTGCTGTCGCGCTGCTCGGCCACGGCCAGGGGAGTGTCGATGAAGATCTCCAAGAACTCGTGGGCGGCGAACAGTGAGCGGGCCATCTGGCGCTCGGAGCGAAACGGGGAGATGAAGGACACGAGCACCATGAGGCCGGCGTCGACCATCAGCCCGGCCACCTCGGCCACGCGGCGAATGTTCTCCACCCGGTCGGCGTCGGTGAAGCCAAGGTCGCGGTTGAGCCCGTGGCGGACGTTGTCGCCATCGAGCAGGTAGGTGTGGCGTCCCCGGCGATGCAGTTCCGTCTCAACCCGGTTGGCGATCGTCGACTTGCCCGCGCCGGGCCGGCCGGTGAACCACAGGACGCACGGCGTCTGACCCTTGTGCACCGCCCGGGCCGCCCGGCCGACGGTCAGCTCCTGCCAGCGCAGGTTCGCCGCCCGGCGCAGGGCAAAGCGGATCATGCCCGCCCCGACCGGCTCGCCTCCGATCGGGTCGACCAGGACGAACGTGCCGGCGCCGCGGTCGCGGGCGTAGGGAGCGAAGGTCACCGCCCGGCTCAGCTCGAGATCGCACACGCCGATCTCGTCGCGCTCGAGCTTGCTCGCGGCCACGCGCTCACCGGACTCCAGGTTGACGCGGTAGCGCAGCGGGGCGATCGTGGCCGTGAGCGTGTCCGCGCCGATGCGCATCGTGTAGCTACGTCCCCGGAGCATCGGCTCGGCGTGCATCCAGACGATCGTCGCCTGGAGCTGATCTGAGGATTCGGCGCCGGCCTCGTCGGCTTCGGCCAGGCCCTCGGCGGCGAGCTGCCGCAGCGCGGGCTGGGCGTCGATCAGCTCGACGAGGGCGGCCGCCACGCGCTCGGCCTCCGCCATCTCCTAGCCCCGGGCGAAGGTCGCGTTGGCCTGGTGGATCTTCTGCTGGGGTGCGTCCCGGCGCGAGGCGGGTGGCTCGGCCGCGGCCGGATCGGAGGCCAGAGCGTCGAGGTAGGCCAGGTCCTCGTCGGCGATCGTACGCGCCTGGTCGGAGCTGATCGGACTGCCGTGGCCGGGCACGACCCACTCGGCCGCGGCCAGCAGCTCAGCCAGCCGGGACACGGTCGCCCGGTAGCGTTCGATGCTCCCGCCGGGGCTGAGCATGGGAATCTCGACCGGAGACAGGTAATCCCCGCACACGAGCACGCTCACCCAGGGCAGCCAGTAGGCGACGCCGTCGGCGGTGTGGCCGGTGGCCTCACACAGCTCGATCTCGTGCGATGGGCCCAGCTCGAGCTTGCCCGGCACCGGGAGCGATTGCAGCGTGCCGAGAGACAGCGGGGAGGGGCGGGGAACGTAGTGTTCGGCGTCAAACTCGCGCAACCGGCGCTGGGCCGCCCCGGGCTCCCCGCCCAGGCGTCCCGCCGTCGACTCCGCGCAGCCGAGGGCTGCGCCCGGGAAGGCCAGCCGGCCCAGCAGATGATCCCAGTCGCCGTGGGTGGCCAGCAAGCCGGAGACGGGAAAGTTGGCCTGTTCGAGCACCCCGGGCAGCGCGCGCAGCTCCTCGGGATAAACGGGTGAGTCGATCACGAACCCCTCGTCGGCGGCCCGGACGGCGGTGCACGTCGTCTGCCACACGTCGGAGACGAACACGATGACGTCGGAGTGAAGCGCCGT
>JAXDGI010000006.1:0-3897 GCA_034665145.1 Solirubrobacteraceae bacterium | reverse complement strand
GACGGCCAGGGCCACGGCCAGCCACGCCGCGAACGCGACCCAGAAGAACACCACCGACGCCATCTTGAATGGCCGCCACCCGGTCTCGACCTTCATCGCGAACGTCGCGGCCGAATACATCCCGAGCGGGAACACCATCGCCCACCATGCCCCGGCGAAGCGCAGATGCAGGTGGCGCACGGTCGCATACACCAGCGGAGCTATCCACAGCGTGGCGGCCACCCAGGTCCCCACGGTCGCCGAGCGGATGGCCGCGAGCAGCCAGTCATGCGTGACAATCGCAAGTCCCGCGCGGTGCAGCTGATCCCCGGCGAGCGTCCCAATGGCCAAGCCGCCCATCAGGATCCAGATGTCCGGATGCCAGAAGTCGTCGCCCGGCCGCTCGGCACCCCGCCACATGATCAGCCAGGTGGCCACGCCGTAAAAGCCGAGTGCGGCCAGCCACATCACGATTCCGATGGTCAGTAGCTCAGCGTCGTGACCGAGCCGCGCCAGTTGTGCGGTGACGATGGCCAGGCCCGACGTCGCGACGCTCACGAGCTCCCACGCCCCGTGAGCGCGGTCGCGCAGGTCGGTCCCCAGGTGCGGCCACATGCTGCGCGCGGTAACTGCGATGAGCACAAACCAGGTGAATCACGCGATCGTGGCAAGGATTCCGAGGATCCCCGGATCGGCGAGGAATCGCGCACCCAGCACAGTGCAGGCCGCGACGAAAGTGAACAACCGGACGGCCACGTCCGGATCGGTCAAGTCGAACGGAAGCGCTGTCGCACAGCAGTTTTTACTGCGGCCAGGGCCGTCAGCACGACCATCGCCGCCACCGCGATCGCCGCGAGCAGAAAGCTGATCAAGCGATAGTGATGATCCTGCGCCGAGATCGACACGATGCCGGTCGCCATCACCGACGCACATGCGTCAGGCGCGAGCGGGAGGCCGGCGAACCTGGACCGCATCGCGGTTAAAGGATCGCCCCGGGCGTGTACTTCGCGGCCTCGGGATAGCGGCTCACGAGGTCGTCCACCGCGGCCGCCACGGCGTCCACCTGGCTGCCGGCGGCACCGATGAACGCCTGCCGGTCGGCGAGCGCCTCGTCGAGCGCGGCCCGATCCAGCGGCAGCCGCGGGTCGGCGGCCAGGCGGTCCAACAGATCGGGTTCGGCGCCGCGCTCGCGCATCGCCAGCGCGACCGCAACCGCGTGTTGGGAGATCAGCTGGTGTGCGGCTTCCCGGCCCATTCCCGCCCTCACCGCGGCGATCAGGATGCGGGTGGTCGCAAGGAAAGGCAGATAGCGGTTGAGCTCTCGCTCGATCACGGCGGGATACGCGCCGAACTCCTCGAGCACCGTCAGGAACGTCTCGATCTGCCCGTCGATCGCGAAGAACGCGTCGGGCAGCGCCACTCGACGCACCACCGAGCAGAACACGTCACCTTCGTTCCACTGCGCACCGGCCAGTTCCGCGGCCATCGAAGCGTATCCGCGGAGCACGACCTGCAGTCCGTTGACTCGTTCGCAACTGCGGGTGTTCATCTTGTGCGGCATCGCCGATGAGCCGACCTGACCAGGGGCGAACCCTTCGGTGACCAGCTCGTGGCCGGCCATCAGCCGGATGGTGTGGGCCATCGACGACGGCCCCGCACCGAGCTGCACGAGTGCCGAAGTGACGTCGTGGTCCAGAGAGCGCGGGTACACCTGTCCGACGCTGCTCAGCACGTCGGCGAAGCCGAGAAATTCCGCGATGCGGCGCTCGAGCTCGGCGAGCCGATCCGCGTCGCCGCCGAACAGGTCGAGCATGTCCTGGCTGGTGCCCATCGGCCCCTTGATGCCGCGCAGCGGGTAACGGTCGATCAGCTCGCGCAGTCGCGTCAGCGCGGTCAACGTCTCCTGTGCGGCCGATGCGAAGCGCTTACCCAGCGTGGTCGCCTGCGCGGCGACGTTGTGGCTGCGCCCTGCCATCGCCAGGTCGCGGTACTGGACGGCCCGCTCGGCGAGCCGGGCCACCACCGCGACCCCGTGCGCGTGCACCAGTTCCAGCGACCGGCGGATCTGCAGCTGCTCGACGTTCTCGGTGAGATCTCGGCTCGTCATCCCCTTGTGCACGTGCTCATGGCCGGCCAGCGCGTTGAACTCCTCGATGCGGGCCTTCACGTCGTGGCGCAACACCCGTTCGCGTGCGGTGATCGAGGCCAGGTCGACATCGTCGGAGACCCTTTCGTAGTCGGCGAGCGCCACCGACGGCACGGGCCCGATCTCGGCGCCCAGCTCGATCTGGGCGCGAAGCACCGCGAGCCAGAGCCGCCGCTCGGCGACGACCTTGGCCTCCGGCGCCCAGATGGACACCATGGCGGCACTGGCGTAGCGCGTGGCCAACACGTTTCGGATCGTCACGAACACACAGCTTACGGTCGCGATGCGGCGATTCGGCGGTTAGCGCAACGGGGCCAGGACGTCGATCACGTCGATCAGCGCGGCGGTGGCGGTCGCACGCAGGTTCCCACCATCTTCGACGAGCGCGGCGACGACCGCCCCGTCGATCCCGCACGTCAACGCCTTGATCCGGTCGGGGCGCACCGTCCGGCCGCATCGTTCGATGGCCTCGATTACCGCAGAGGTCCGCTCCTCACCGATCCTGCGCTGGGCGTCACGCAGCCACGGATGCCGAGCACATGCGATGTATCGCTCATACCGCGAGATCAGCTCCTCGCTGATCTCCGAGGGGGCGCAGTCACCCAGCAGCAGGTCGACAAGCACGTCGGCGGTCGCCTCCACCCCGCGGCGCCGCCGGGATAGGCCCGCCAGCCGGGCGTGCAGCTGCGCCGCCTCCTGCGCTCCCGTGTGCTCGACCGCCTGGACCACCAGATCTTCAAGCGACGAGAAGTAGTACGTCGTCGATGCCAGCGGCAGACCGGCTCGCCGGGCGACCGCGCGGTGCCGCACCGCTTCGAACCCGCCCTCGCACAGCAAGTCGGCGGCCGCCGCGATGAGGGCGTGCCGCCGGCGTTCCCCCTTCGGGGTGACTGCGGCTGTCACGTTTAATGATGGTGCCAGCAATATGGCCCTTAAACTGGCCTTTCGCACAAACACGAGCGGCCACAATCTCACGTCCGGCGGGGCCGATGGCATGATGGCCCGCATGCCACAGCTGAGCCGCCGAGCGCTGCTGCGACTCGGTGGTGGCGCAGCCGTCGGTGCGGCGGGCGCGTATGCGTTGGGCACGATGCTTCAGTCGCAGCCGTCGACCGCCCGGCCAAGCGTTGCGATGACGAGCGTCGGCGCGCCGCTCGCGCCACCGCCACCCCTGCAGCCCCCGCCCGCAGCGGTGGCACCCACGATGGTCAGCGGGTCGTTCGTGTCGGCGGCCCGTGGCGGTGTCGCCACCAACTGGGCGATCGCGCGCCCGCCCGGTCAGACGAAGGCGCTCCGGCCGGTGATCGCGCTGCACGGGAAGGGCAGCGACGCGGCCACCGTGATGGCCGGCGGCGTGGAACAGGGGCTGGCGCAAGCGGTCTCGGCGGGCCTACCGCCGTTCGCGGTGGTCAGTGTCGACGGCGGCGGCGGCTACTGGCACAAGCGGGCGTCGGGTGAAGACTCCGGCGCCATGGTGCTGACCGAACTGCTGCCGATGCTGGACGCGCAGGCGCTGGACACGTCGCGGGTGGGGTTCTTGGGCTGGTCGATGGGTGGCTATGGGGCGCTGCTGCTCGGCGGCCGGCTCGGAGCCGGCCGCACCGCCGCGATCACCGCGGTCAGCCCCGCGTTGTGGATGTCGTACGGTGCGACGGCGCCCGGAGCGTTCGACAGTGCCGACGACTGGTCAGCAAACACGGTGTTCGGCCTGCCGGCGCTCGCGTCAATCCCGATCCGCGTCGACTGCGGCAACAGCGACCCGTTCTTCTCGG
>JAXDGI010000005.1:0-51370 GCA_034665145.1 Solirubrobacteraceae bacterium | reverse complement strand
AGTGCATCACCGACTCGCGGTGCAGCGCGCCGCGGGCCGGCCCCACCGAGGTGATGGCGCCGGACTGGTCGCGCTCGATGCCCATCACCGGGTGCAGCACGATCCGCACCTCCAGCCCATGACGGCGCAGCTCCTCGCTGACGGTGTCGATCAGGAAGGGGGCGTCATCGGTGTTGGCCTGCACCACGGTGCCATGCGTCTCGTAGCCGTCCTCCGGCTCGCTGGGATTGAACACCCGCACGCCGATCTCGCCGCGACGGGCGTCGACCATCCGAAACAGGCCGGTGATCTGCGCCGCCAGCCGACCGACGGTGGTGTCGTCGAGCTGCTCGAGCCGCACGCGGCGGGCGAACGAGCGGGCGAACGCGATCAGCCGCGGATCATCGCCGTCCAGCCGGGGCAACAGTGCGGCGATCAGTTCTGAGCCGGAGTCGCCGGGTGGCTTCGCGACGGGCGTGGCGGGCTCACTGCTCACGGGCGGTGATCGTATCAGCCGTGGCTGACTACCCGAAGCGGCCGGTCACATACGCCTCGGTGCGGGGATCTCCGGGCCGGATGAACAGCTCCGACGTGGGCCCCATCTCGACCAGCACGCCGCAGCGGCTGCCTGCGTCGCCGACCTCGACGCTGAAGAATGCGGTCACGTCCGCCACCCGGGATGCCTGCTGCATGTTGTGGGTGTCGATGATGATCGTGTACTCGCTCTTGAGCGAGTCGACCAGATCCTCGATGGCCTGCGTCGAGATCGGATCGAGCGCGGACGCCGGCTCGTCCATCAGGATCACGTCCGGCTCGATCGCCAGCGCCCGGGCGATGCAGAGCCGCTGCTGCTGGCCGCCCGAGAGCGACAGCGCACTGGTCTTGAGCCGATCCTTGACCTCGTCCCACAGTGCGGCGTCGCGCAGGGCCCGCTCCACGCGCTCGTCGAGGTTCTTCTTGAGGCCGAGGTTGCGGGGCGCCCAGGCCACGTTGTCGTAGATCGACTTGGCGAACGGATTGGGCTTCTGGAAGACCATGCCTATACGCCGGCGGACCTCGACTCGGTTGACCCGGCTGCCATAGATGTCGTGCCCGTGGTAGAGCAGCTGGCCGGAGACCGAAAATCCCGGGATCGAGTCGTTCATCCGGTTCAGGCAGCGCAAGAAGGTGGTCTTGCCGCACCCCGAGGGCCCGATGATGGCCGTGGCCATGTTGCGGTAGATGTTGAGCGTGACATGGTCAACGGCTCGCGTGGCGCCGTAGTTGATCGACACGTCACGGACCTCGAACACGGCCTGGCGCGGCGCCGGCGCCTTGCGTGCCGCCACGCTCTCCGCGGTCCCCGGCGTCTGGATCCGGACCCGGCGCGGGACGGAGCCGTGTTGGTCGGGCCGGTCGACCGAGGCGTGCGTCTCCGCAGTGCTCATCGGCCCAGCTTACGGCGGCTACGGGCGAGGAGGATCCTCGCCGCAAAGTTGGCGATGAGGATCATGGCCAGCAGCACGAGGGCGGCCCCCCAGGCCCGCGTCAAACTGGCCGGATCGGGCTGCTCGGACAGGTTAAAGATGAAGAAGGGAATGTTGGGAATCGCCTGATGGGAGAACGGGTTTACGAGGAACTGATTGATCGGAAAGATGCTGCTGAGCACCAGCATGGGTGCGGTCTCCCCCGCCGCCCGAGCCACGGCCAGCAGCACCCCGGTGACGATCCCGCTCAGGGCGGCAGGAAGAACGACACCGAGGATGGTCCGCCATTGACCCACACCAAGTGCCTCGGCCGCCTCGCGCAGATTGCTCGGGACCAGGAGGATCACCTCCTGACTTGAGCGGGCGATCAGGGGGAGCATGATGATGGCCAGCGCGGCCGCCCCCGCGTATCCCGATTGCGGATGACCGGCCACCAGCAGACCGAAGATGAACACGGCCACGATGATGCTGGGCAGACCCTGCATCAGATCCAGGGCGGAGCGGATGACGCTCCCTCCGCGGGGTCCGGAGAACTCGGTCAGATACAGCGCGACGAGGACGCCGAGCGGCGCGGCAATCACCGTGGCCAGGGCGACGATGACCAGCGTCCCCACGATCTCGGGCGCGATTCCGCCGCCAGAGCCCCCGAACAGAGGCGGTGTCTTGGTCAGGAAGCCGAAGCTCAGCTGGCCACCGCCGCGCTTGATGACGGTGTACACGACGACGCCGAGGACGCCGATGGCCAGCACGGCCCCCGCCGTGGCACTTCCCGCGGCCACGCGACTTGTCAACTCCCGCCGGCGGAGATTGCCGGAGGCGACGAGCGGGGCGGCGGGATCGAACAGAGGCTCGGTTGCGAGCCGGTTGCTCATCGCAGAACCTGCCCGCCAACGTCAAAGCGGCGCCCCAGCCATTGGGCAAACAGATTCGTGATCAGCCCGATGACGAGCAGGACAAGTGCGAGGTAGAAGAGTGCCGAGTGAAAGAGGGGATCCGTGCCGGGAAACAAATTGGCCAGACGGCTGGCCAGCGTGTCGCCGGGCGCAAACAGATTGGCGTGGATCTCGTTCGCGTTGCCGATCACCTGAGTGACGGCGATGGCCTCGCCCAGCGCGCGCCCCAAGCCGAGGACCGACGCGGCGATCACACCGGACGCTGTTGTCGGCAGGACGACCCCCCGGATGACCTCCCAGCGCGTGGCGCCAAGCGCGGCAGCTCCGTCCTGGAGCTCGCCCGGGACCGTGAGAAAGAGATCGCGGCTCAGCGAGGCGATGATCGGGACGATCATGATGGTCAGCACCAGACCACCCGTGAAGACGCTGGCTCCGGTCGTCTGGGGCGCTCCGAACAGGGGGATGAAGCCGAGCGCGCTGTTGAGTCCCGGCTCGATCTTCTGCACAAACGGAGCCAGGACGATGAGGCCCCAGAGGCCGATGATCACGCTTGGGACCGCCGCCAGGAGCTCGACCAGCGGTCCGATCACGGCCCGGAGCTTGGCTGGCGCGAGAAGGGCCAAAAAGATGCCGATTGAGACCCCGATGGGCATGGCCAGCAGCATCGCCATAGCGGAGCTGATCAGCGTTCCGTAGACGAACACACCGGCTCCGTACTGGGAGAACGGCGGCGACCACGTGGAGTGCCAGATGAAGCCGAGTCCGAACTTGGAAAGCGCGTCCTGGCTGCCGGTGATGACCTGGTACGCGACCTCGACTAGCGTGAGCACTGCCAGCAGGGCCGCGGCGACGCAGAGGCCGAACAGGAGGCCATCGCCCAGGCTCCGGCCCGACGCGCGCCACCGCGTTAGCGCGAGTGCGGGCAGCCGTGGTGATCGCGCTCTAACCGACACGGCGCGCCAGGCTAGAACAAATTACGGCGCTCCCGGCAGGCCTGACCGGCGTGATCACACGATTTTCAAATCTCCCTTACAACGGCGCAACAGGTGGCCCGCGGCGCTGCCCCAAGATGAGGCTGCTTCCACTGTGGGCGGCTTTGCGCCGCCCGTCTTCTGGCCGGACCATTTCAATAGAGAAGGAGCTTCATCTTGCATCGCAAGCGAATCGTCAGCCTCTTCCTCGCGGGTGTGATCGCGACGATGAGCGCAGCGACAGCCGTCGCCGTCGCGGCGAACCTGACTGGGGCGGGCTCCACCCTCGTTCAGCCTCTCATGGCGCGCTGGACGTCGGACTTCCAGCACCGCACAGGCCTGTCGGTCCTCTACTCCGGTGTCGGCTCGGGGGCGGGCATCCAGGACGTCACGTCTCGCAGCGTCGACTTCGGAGCCTCCGACGCTCCGCTGACGCCGGCGCAGGCCGCCGCGTGCCACAGTTGCGTTCAGATCCCCTGGGCCCTCACCGCGACCGCCATCGGTTACCACCTCAACGGCGTACGAGGCCTGCACCTGAGCGGCCCGGTGCTGGCCAAGATCTACCTCGGTCAGATCACGAATTGGAGCTCGCCGGCTATCAAGGCGCTCAACAAGGGCAAGAGTCTCCCCAACCTGGCCATCACGCCTATCTACCGCAGCGATGGTTCGGGCGACACCTACGCGTTCACCGACTTTCTCGCCAAGACGAGCTCGGCGTGGCGTGGTCGCGTCGGGCGGGGTACTGCGGTGAGCTTCCCGGCCGGACACGGTCTGAAGGGGAACTCGGGTGTCACCCAGGGCGTGGCCGGCACCAACGGTGCCGTCGGCTACATCGCCGCGTCCTACCTGATCCTGCACGGCGTCCCGGCGGCGGCGTTGCAGAATGCGGCGGGTCGTTACGAGTATCCCAACCTGAAGAACATCGCCAGCGCGGCGAAGTCCGTCAAGCGAGTGCCGGGCAACAACGAGATGCACATCGTGTATCCGTCGGCGGCCTACGCGCTCGCCTATCCGCTGTCGACGTTCACCTACGCGATCGTGCCGAAGTCAAGCTCACACAACGGCGTCATGGCTCGCTTCGTCCGCTACGCGGTCGGCGCCGGCCAGGCGTTCGGTCCTTCCCTGGACTTCTCGGGGCTGCCCACCGTCGTCAAGAAGGCTGCACTAAAGACCGCCAAGGTCCTGCACTAGCCAGAACACCGGTCAACGACGGCCCGTCGGCGGTGACGCCGGCGGGCCGTTGGTCTTTGCGTAGCCAACCCCCAGGTTCCGGCGCGAGGGCCTTCAGCTCAGCTGTACCCGAAGGAGCTGCTCCAGTTCGGCCACGGTGTCCTCGGCGCGCCGGTGATGCACGGTGGTCATACCGAGCTCGCGAGCCGGCTCGAGATTGAAGGGCAGGTCATCAACGAACACGCACTGCTCCGGAGCCAGCCCCAGGCGCTGCGCACCAAGCCGGTAGATCTCCGGCGTGGGCTTGCGGATCCCCTCCTCCCCGGACAGGACGACCCCGTCAAACAGCTCCTGTAACAGTGCCCGGTCGTAGCGCCGCGTGCCCCAAGAGTTGGAGATCAGCCCGGTCCGCACCCCGGCCTGCCGGGCGCGGCCGACCGCCTCCAGCATCACCGGCTCGGGGCCGCCCCCGGCAAAGAGGCGATCGATCAGGCCCTCGGCCGGGACCTCGAGCAGGGCGGCAAAACGGGGCTCGAAGTCCTCCTCGGACAGGGCGCCGGTCTCAAGGCCGATGAGCAGCTCGCGGCTGGCCGGATCGTGACGAAAGCGCCGGCCGACCGT
The DNA here is from genome assembly GCA_034665145.1 of Solirubrobacteraceae bacterium. GTDB lineage: Bacteria > Actinomycetota > Thermoleophilia > Solirubrobacterales > Solirubrobacteraceae > Palsa-465. Next base: position 46,270 of record JAXDGI010000005.1, on the reverse strand, counting down.
CTCCGGTGACAGCCCCTCACGCTCGCAGAACGCGCGAAAGGTGTCGAACACGCTCGTCGTCATGACGCCGCCCCAGTCCACGAGTAGCCCGGGGTAGGCGGGGCTAGAAGCCATTGCGAGTGACGTCTAGGGCGCGCTGAGCGAGCTCGACCACACCGTCACCGAAGGTCTTCAGGTAGGGGTCGTCGGTAGCCCCGCTGATAGCCCGCTTGTAGTTGCCCTCCATGAAGGCGACGGCTTTCCACAGAGCCAGCGTGACGTACCAATCCAGCGCCTGCATCGAACGCCCCGAGCGCTCCTCGTAGCGTGCCACCAGCTCCTGCCGGGTGGGAAATCCGGGCTGGGCCGTGACGCGCTGAAGGTTGAACTTGCTGTTCTGCGGATCGTCGGCCTGGGTCCAGTGGATCATCATGTAACCGACGTCGGCCAGCGGATCGCCGATCGTGGCCATTTCCCAGTCCAGGATCGCCACCAGCCGTGCGGGGGGCTCACTGGCGAGCATCGTGTTGCCGAGCCGGTAGTCGCCGTGGACGATCGTCGCCGGCGGGGACTCGGGCAGGTTGGCGGCCAGCCATGAGCTGACCTCCTCGAACTCGGGAATTTCCCGCGTCTGGTTGTGCTCCCACAGTCCGGAGAAACGGCGCAGCTGACGCTCGAGGTAGCCGGTCGGCTTGCCGAAGCCGTCGAGCCCGATCTGCGTGAAATCGACGGCGTGCAGCTCGACCAGCGAATCGACCAGCTCGTCCGCCATGCGGCCGCGCTCCTGCTGGGTGTCGAGGGCCGCCGGGATGCTGTCGGTGACCACCACCCCGTGGACCTGCTCCATGACGTAGAACGGCGCCCCGATCAGGCTGGGGTCCACGCATACCGCCAGCACGGCCGGGGTGCGCACCGGGGTGTTCTCGAGCGCACCCAGCAGTCTTGCCTCACGCAGGACGTCATGGGCGCTCGGCGGCAGCGGTCCGCGGGGTGGGCGACGCAGCACAACGCCGGTCGACAAGGAATAGGTCACGTTCGAGTGCCCGTCGCCGACAGGGGCCGCGCTCAGATCATCGGGAGCCTCGAGGCCCGATTCGCCCAGGAAGTTGCGCAGCGGCTCGAGGATGAGCAGCGGCTCGCGCTGGTTGGCAGCCCCCTCCGCGTGGGTCTCGACGATGTCGTCTGGGGCGATCGCGGCCGGCATCGGCCGTCAGCCTACCGGCCCGGTTTGTCGTCCGTGGCCGAGTGCGGCGCAAGGCGCGGCGGCCGCCCGGGGGCGGGGCGACCGCCGCGTGTTGCGTATCCGGCCGGAGGCACAGGCCGGGTGTTCCGTCCGGGCCGCAATGCGGCGGTTGGGGACGGAAGCTGTGCTGGGTCAGGCGGCAACCGGCGCGCGAGCGTCGAGCTCGCGGTCAAACCGCCATCCGATGAGCTGCGAGCGGTCGCCGGCCAGTCCCAGCACGGTGGCACCGGTCTGACTCTCGATTGTCGCCATGAGCTGGGCGAGCCGGTCTCGGAGTGCCTTGCCGGCGCTCGAGTCCGCACACACCAGCTCGGTGTCGCGGCCTTCGACGAGGACCGTGATCCGGTGGGGGCGATAAGCCGCGATCTCGTCTAGCAGCTCGTGGTCGTGATCCTGATCCGTCGCGGTGAAGATAGCCAGTAGATCGCTCATGGTCGATGAGTCTGCGCAGGCTCCGTAAAGCGATCCTGAAGGCCGCTGAACAGTTCTGATCGGATCCGTGTTGCCGTGATGCACCGGTGTCGCGATTCGGGAGATCGTGAGCCGCGAGACTGCCACCGAGTGTGTGACTCGAGGCACTAGCCTTAATAGGTACATGCCCGAGTTGCCCGAGATTGAGATCACCGCCCGTCTTCTCGACCGGACTATCACCGGCAGGCGGGTCGAGTCTGCCCTGGCGCCGGGCGTCAACGCGCTCAGGACCTATGACCCGCCGCTGTCGGCGATCGAGGGCCTGGCCATCACCGGAGTCGGGCGCCGCGGAAAGCTCTTTCAGATCGGCTTCGAGGGCGACCTGGTCATGCTCATCCACCTGATGTCGGCGGGCCGGCTGCAGCTCTTCGATAGGCGCGCGTCCCTGCGCGATCGGACCTCGCGCCTGCTGCTTCGGCTCGACGACGGGCACGAGCTGCGTCTGCGCGAGTTCGGGACCAAACAGGCCGCGTGGGTCAAGCTGCTGCGCGCCGACGCGCTGGCTGAGGAGGAGACCCTGGCCACCTACGGACCTGAGGCCTGGCCGGACCCGCCGCCGCTTGCGCCTCTGCTCAACGCGGCCCGGCCCCTGCACGGCATGCTCCGCGATCAGCGCGTGTTGGCCGGCATCGGCCGCTCGTGGGTGGACGAGATCCTTCACACGGCCAAGCTCTCGCCCTTCAAGCGGGGATCCGAGCTCACCGGCGCGGAGACTGAGCGCCTGCGTGAGGCAATCGTGGCCCGGTTGGGCGAGGCGATCGCCCACTACGAGCAGAAGGTCGCCCTGCCGATCCCCGACAAGCTTCCCATGCCGCTGGCCGTGCACCGCCACAACGGCGAACCCTGTCCTCGCTGCGGCGACACCCTGGAGGCGGTGTTCTACGAGGACTACGTCATGTGTTACTGCCCGACCTGTCAGACGGACGGCAAGCTGCTCAAGGACCGGCGACTCTCGCGGTTGCTCAAGTAGGCCTCGCCCCCGTCCTGACCGCCGCTCCCGGAGACACAGCACGGACTTCACGCTCCCCGGCCCCTCGTGCCTCGTGGCTCGTGCCTCGTGGCTCGTGGCGGTCCATGATTCCGACGCGCCTTCACTTTCCCGCACGTGCTGTCACCGTTTTGTCGCGATCTGCGGGTGTTTTTTGACGTTTGAGCCTTGAGGGGATGGGATGCCCGGGACGTGGCGGATTCTGGTGCCCCTATGGGGGTACTTAGGTACGCCACCTCCGCTTGCGGCGGCTTGCAAAAGACCACAAGAGGGCAACGCGGTGAAGCTGTCCGGCCGGCGCGGCCAGAACGTACTCAGCGACGCTTAGCCCAACAGTACCGTCGGGCGGTCGTTCTCCGCGTCCGCGCCCGGAGGCAACGACCGCGCGATTCCCATTGGGTCGCGAGTGCCTGAGCTCGCGCGGCTGGATTACGATGTGATCCGTGCTCACGCCAGGCGACCAAGCCCCAGACTTCACCCTCGCTGATCAGGACGGGAACCCCGTCTCGCTCTCAGCCTTCCGTGGGAGCACCGTCGTTCTGTACTTCTACCCGAAGGCGGATACTCCGGGCTGCACCACCCAGGCCTGCGGGGTGCGCGATCACCGGGCGGATTACGCCAGCGTCGATGCGGTCGTCCTCGGCGTCTCCCCGGACAAGGTCAAGGCGGTCAAGAGCTTTGACGACAAGTTCGGGCTCGGCTTCCCGCTGCTGGCCGACTCCGACCATGCTGTGGCCGAGGCATACGGCGTGTGGGTGGAGAAATCCATGTATGGCCGCAAGTACATGGGCAACGAGCGGACCACGTTCGTGATCGACGCCGACGGAAAGATCAAGGACGTGCTGCGCAAGGTCAAGCCGGCCGAGCACGACGATCTCGTGCTGGCCGCGCTGAGCGCCGCGTAGTCCTGGGCGCGCTTGTGCCTAAAGCGCCCGCGCTCGGCGCCGCGTAGCGGGTCCGTCGCAGACCGGCGCTCCGCTGACGGGCCGCGGTCTGGACGTTTGTTCGATGCCACGGCGGCATCGCTCAAGCCGCCGAGGTGGCCGCCGATGCCTCCGGGTACGGGACCGGCTGTCCGGTGCCACGGGGAACGTCTAGCGCCGCTGCGCACGCACGCGTGAGCGGGGAGGAAGCTCATGCATCGGAAGTCACTCGTTGTGTTGGCCAGCGCCGCGGTGCTGGCGGTCGGCCCGAGCGCGGCGCTGGCCCATGGCCAGGCCAAGCCTCAGGCCCGCAGCCACACCAAGCGCCACGCGCGGCATCATGCCAAGCGCAGCCACCGGGTTCACACCCACGTCAAGCATTTTCGTCCCACTACGGCCGCGGCCGGCGGGACCACGAGCATCGCGCCGTCCAGCGACACCGCGGGCACGGTCGCTTCGTTTGACGGGACAACGCTGGTCATCACGCTGAATGACGGCTCCACCGCCACCGGCACCGTCACCCCCACTACGCAGGTCAGTTGTCCGAGCGGCACTGGCTCTCACCAGAGCAGCGGCGGCGATGACCAGGGCGATCAGACCGCCAGCGGCGGCGATGACCAGGGCGACCAGCCCACCGGCAGCGGCGACGCTCAGGACGGCCAGCCGACCAGCGGCTCCGGGGATCAGAGCGACCAGAGCGACGGGTCGGACTCCGGCGACGGCGGCGATCAGAGCTCCACCTCAGCGTCCTGCTCGTCATCAGCACTCAACCAGGGCGCGGCCGTGCGCGAGGCCAGCCTGAAGATCTCCAGCGCGGGCAACAGCTGGCTCGAGGTGAAGCTCGGCTAAGGCAGTCGCAAGCCGAAAGGCTTCGCCGCGCGGCCGCCCTGGCCCGTGGCTACTGCAGGCCCTCGCGCGCCTCGCGCACGAGGGTGACGGCCTCGGGGAAGATGACCGCCATGACCGAACGCAGCTGCTCGGCCTGCTGCTCAGTGGTGCCCTGGATGTTGGCCCGATTCATGGCCGCTACGGTCAGGTCCACCGCAAGCTTGATGGCGTTGTCTGCCCAGGCCAGACGCTGAGCGCCCTGCATCTGCTCGGCAAACTCACCGAGTCGTCGCTGCAGGTCGTCCGGGTCACCGAACAGTCCGCCGAAACCGCTTCCTTCCATACCTCCATGGTAGCCACCCCAGGCGCGCGGTTGGAAGGGGGCCGCCGCCTTGGACTCCGGGCTCTACCATTCGCGGCGCGGATGAACCCCGAACAGCAGCTGAGCTACGAGGCGCGAGTCCGCGACCGGCAGTCCAAGGTCGCACTGGCCGCCGGCATCCTCCTGGTCGTGGCCTTTGCCATGCAGGCTTTGGGCCCGCACGCGAAGGTGTCGGAGTTCACCGTCGAGCTGCTCAACGACAGTCATCGCTCGGTGCTCAACATCATCGGGGCCGTGCTCAACGGGGCCGGTTATCTGGCTCTCGCCTGGACGGTGAGCTTCCTCCAGGAGGCGTCGCGCGCCCGTAATCCGGTGCGGGCACGGCGCTGGGTGGGGGTCACGGCCTGGGTCGGGGCCGGGCTCGTCGCGCTGTGCAGCCTGATGCTGGCCATCGTCGTGGCATTGAAGGAGCATCAGTTCGCCACCACGGGCGCTCAGACCTACGCCCAGGCCAACAGCCTGATGAGCTCCCCGTTGCTGACCGTGCTTCAGGTCGGCGCGTTGCTGGGCAATTTCGTGCTCGCCCTGCCCCTGGTGCTGATGTCGCTCAACGCGCTGCAAAACGGCCTGCTGACCAAGTTCCTGGGCTACCTCGGGGTGTTCGCCGGGTTCTTGATCGCCTTCCCAATCTTCCAGGTCCCGATCGTGCAGGCCTACTGGCTGGCCGCTGTCGCCTATCTGCTCTCGGGCCGCTGGCCGAGCGGTGTGCCGCCGGCGTGGAGCACCGGGCGCGCTGAGCCCTGGCCCTCCGCAGCCGAGACCCGCGCCCGTCGCGCAGCTGGGGCAGGCGCCCGGTCCACGCCGCGGCCGTCCCCCGCGCCCGAGCCTCAGACCGCGGGCGGCCCGTCGGCCGTGCGCACCCGGGCCAGCACCCCCAAGCGCAAGCGCAAGCGCCGCAACTAGTTGTCCCGAGTCACAGATTCGGTGGCAGTCTCGCGGCGTCTGGACGCGCCTGACTGACGGCGATGACCCCGCCGGACCACCAGTACCACTTGGGTCGTCGCCGTCGGCCAGCCACGCCCAGCCACTCCCGAGGCTGCTCACGGATTTCCGACTCACGACATTAGCTTCTACGCGTGAGCGAGCGGTCGCCGCTCGTCGCGCGGCAGCTACCGCTGGTCGTCGCGCAGCAGCCGTTCAGCGATCCGCGCTTGCCGCCGCCGGGGACCGAGGCGCAGCCTGTCCCGTCTCGTCACACCATCAGGAGGAGAAAGATGGGCGCAACAAAAATGCCGCGTGAGGCTGATGTGGCTCCGGCCGCCGAGGACCCCACGAGCGGGCGCACAATGGGATGGGTCCCGGCCGATCCGGGGCCGCTCGGCCTGACCGCGTTCGCCACCACCACATTCGTGCTCAGCATGATCAACGCCAACCTGGTCTCCGGCTCGGCCCTGCCGGTCGTGCTCGGCTTGGCCCTGGCCTATGGCGGCATCAGTCAGTTGCTGGCCGGGCTGTGGGAATTTCGAACCGGGAACACGTTCGGGGCGACGGCGTTCTGCTCCTACGGAGCCTTCTGGATCTCGTTCTTCGTGCTCGTCCAGCTCGACATCGCCAAGATCCCGGCCGGAGAGGTCAACAGTGCCCTTGGCCTGTATCTGTGGACGTGGGGCATCTTCACCGCGTATATGTTCGTGGCCTCGCTGCGGACCACGGGCGCGGTCGCGCTCGTCTTCCTGCTGCTGACGATCACGTTCATCGTGCTCGGGATCGGCAACGCCGGTGGCAGCTCAGGAACCATCCACCTCGGCGGTTACATCGGACTGGTTACCGCCATCGCCGCCTGGTACGCATCGTTCGCTGGTGTGCTGAATGCGACCTGGGGCCGGGCGGTTCTGCCCGTCTTCCCGCTGGCGCGGTAGGGCTCGGCTCAATCGACTAAGGAGCGACACGGCCGCTAAGACAAACTCGCCCACGGCCACCCGCACTCGGGTACAACTAGACATACACAGCCGCACAGCTGCGGCCAGCTCGGGCGCCGGCCCACGCGGTCGGCGCCCGCGGGCTGCCCGGGGTGCGGGGCCAGGTACGGAAGGAGAGGGAAGGCATGGCAGATACGGCATCGGCTCCGGCAGGTGGCAGAAACCTCGAGCAACAGCTCGAGGAGATGCTCGACATCGAGACCTTCGACCCCCCGGAAGATTTCCGCAGGCAGGCGCTGCTCAATGACCCGGCCGTCTACGAGGAGGCCGAGAAGGACTGGAAGGGTTGGTGGACCAAGGAGGCCAAGAACCTGCACTGGTTCAAGGAGCCCACACAGATCCTCGACGACTCCAACCCGCCCTTCTACAAGTGGTTCGCCGACGGCAAGATCAACGCGTCCTACAACTGCCTGGACCGGCATGTCGACGCCGGCAACGGCGACCGCGTGGCCTATCACTGGCACGGGGAGTCCGGCGAGCAGCGCGCAGTCACCTACGCCGACCTGCATCAGCAGACGCAGCGCCTGGCCAACGCGCTGAAGGATCTCGGCATCGAGAAGGGCGACATCGTCGGGATCTACCTGCCGATGATTCCCGAGGTCGTGGTCGCGATGATGGCCTGCGCGCGGATCGGCGCCGTGCACAACGTCGTCTTCGGGGGGTTCTCCGCCGACTCCGTCAAGGAGCGCATGGAGTTCTCCGAAGCCAAGGCGCTCATTACCGTCGATGGCGCACGGCGCAAGGGCAAGACCGCGCCCATCAAGCAGCAGGTCGACGCGGTCATGACCGACGTCAAGACCCTTCAGCACATCGTCGTCGTCAAATCGACGGACGCCGACTGCGAGATGAAGGAGGGCCGCGACCACTGGTACCACGAGCTCTGCGACGCGGCCGACCCCGACTGCCCGGCCGAGGAGCTCGACGCCGAGCACCCGCTGTTCGTGCTCTACACGTCCGGTTCGACGGCCAAGCCCAAGGGCGTTCTGCACACCACCGGGGGATACCTGACCGGGGCCAGCACGACCCACCGCTACGTGTTCGACCTCAAGCCCGACCAGGACGTGTACTGGTGCGCAGCCGACGTCGGCTGGGTCACCGGCCACTCCTACATTGTCTACGGGCCGCTGGCCAACGGGGCCACCTCGGTCATGTGGGAGGGTGCTCCGGATTACCCGCATAGGGGGATCTGGTGGGAGCTGGTCGAGAAGTACAAGGCCACGATCCTGTACTGCGCGCCGACGGCGATCCGGGCCTTCATGAAGTGGGGGACCGAGCACATCGAGAAGTTCGATCTCAGCACGTTGCGCCTGCTCGGCACAGTCGGTGAGCCGATCAACCCCAAGGCCTGGCTGTGGTACCACAAGGTCATCGGCGGCGAGCACTGCCCGGTCGTCGATACCTGGTGGCAGACCGAGACCGGCGCGATCATGATCACGCCCCTGCCCGGCATCGTCGCCACGAAGCCCGGCTCGGCCACGCGCCCGTTTCCGGGCATCGCAGCCGAGGTGGTCGCCGAGCGTGACGGGGAGCCCATCGAGTCCGGCCAGGGCCTGCTCGTGCTGCGCCGGCCGTGGCCCTCGATGCTGCGCACCCTCTACAAGGAGGACGACCGCTTCGTCGAGACCTATTTCTCCAAGTTCGGCCGCGAGACCTATCTGGTCGGCGATGCCGCGCGCAAGGACAAGGACGGGTACTTCTGGATCATCGGCCGCATTGACGACGTCGTCAATGTCTCCGGGCACAGGTTGTCGACCGCCGAGGTGGAGTCGGCGATCGTCTCCCACGGCAAGGTGGCTGAATCGGCGGTGATCGGTCAGGCCGACGAGGACAGCGGACAGGCGATCTGCGCGTTCGTGACGCTGAGGGGTGACCTCGAGGGCACAGACGCACTGGTTGAGGAGATCCGCGCTAAGGTCGCCGACCGGATCGGCAAATTCGCCCGGCCCAAGCGGATCATCTGGGCCGACGACCTGCCCAAGACGCGCTCGGGCAAGATCATGCGCCGCCTGCTGCGGGACATCGCCGAAGGCCGCGCGTTAGGCGATGTCACCACGCTGCGCGACCCCGACGTGATGGCCCAGCTGGAGACCAAGATCAAGGAGGAGCAGGCGGCCGAGCGCTGATCGCGCCGGCGCCGCGACGGCGGTTCAGACGCTGAGCCGCCGTCCCAGCTCCGCCGCATGCCGGCGGGCCACAGGAATCGTCTCGCCGTCGGCGAGCTTCAGCTCCGCGGTGCCGCCGATGAGCGGTCGCAGCTCGACGGCGCTGTGCAGGTTGGCCACGTACTGGCGGTGCACGCGCACGAAGCCGAATGGCTCCCAGCGCCGCTCGATATCCGACAGTGTCGCCCGCAGTAGGTAACGGCCTTCGGGAGTGACGATGCGGACGAAGTCGCCGTAGGACTGGACGTACTGGATCGAGCTGCGGGCCAGCAGGCGGGTCGCGCCGCCGTGCAGGTTGGCCACGGCGATCATCTCATCCTCGCCCCCCGGAGGCGCCGAGCGGACCGGGTTGGGCTCGGACAGGGCCGTCTGGGCCGCCTGGGCGGCCACGGCGTCGAGAACGCGGTCGATCGCCTCCTGGACGCGCCGCCGGGCCACAGGCTTGCGCAGGTAGTCAAGGGCCCGCAGCTCAAACGCTTCCACTGCTGCCTCGTCGTAGGCGCTGACAAAGACCAGCTGGGGTGGGCTGGCGAAGCGACGCAGGACCCGGGCCAGCTCGAGCCCGTCGAGGTCGGGCATGCGGACGTCGAGGAAGATGGCGTCGAAGGGCTGACTGGTGACCCGGCTCAGCGCGTCGCGTCCGTCAAAGGCGCATTCCACCTCGCGCACCGACGGGGAGGAGCGCAGCAGCCGGGCCAGATCCTCGAGCTGGGGCTGCTCGTCATCGACAGCGAGCAGCGTGAGCCGGTCCATGGTCAACCGGCGGTCCGGGTGGGGACGGCGGCCAGCAACACTCCCGGCTCATCGCCGGCCAGATTTGGCACGGTCATGATCACCGACGTGCCCTCCCCGCGGGCGGACTCCACGCGCAGGGCATACCGCTCGCCAAACGTCGCTCGCAGCCGAGCGTCGACGTTGGACAGACCGATGCCACCCCCGGCTCCGGCCAGCACCCCCGGGATGCGCTCGGGCTCGATGCCGCTGCCGTCATCGCTGACGCGCAGTTCCACGTCCCCGCCAGCCACGCGGGCCTCGATGGCGATGCGTCCGCTCCCCGCCCGGCGCTCGATCCCGTGGCGTACGGCGTTCTCAACCAGCGGTTGCACCGAGAGCGACGGTACGACCGCGGCGCGGGTCTCCTCGGGAATCTCCAGTCTCACACGCAGATTGCGAAAGCGCGCCTGCTCGAGGCGCAGGTAACGCTCGACGTGAGCCAACTCCTCGGCGAGCGTTACATAGGAGCGGCCATCGCGGAACAGATAGCGGGTGAACTCCGCGAAATCGATCAGCAGCTCGCGTGCCGCCTCGGGCCGGGCATGGATGTCGCCGGCCACCGCGGCCAGTGCGTTGTAGATGAAATGGGGAGAGATCTGTGCCCGTAGCGCGCGCAGCTCGGCTTGGGCCAGCCGCTCCTCCTGCTCGCGGACCACCGAGAGCTCGATCTGGGCCGAGACCAGGCTGGCGGCCTCGCCGAGGACACGCAGCTCATCTCCCGCGGGCCGGCCCGTGCGGCGGTAGAAGGCGATGAGCGTGCCCGCGCGCCTGCCCTGCACGGTCAGGGGCGCCAGCGCCGCCGAACGCAGCGGACAGCCCGGATCCGAGGACACGAGCTTGGGCACGACATGCATGCGATCGTCGGGCGTGCGGGCCAGCAGCCGCGAGAGCAGATCACCCGGGCGAACCTGTTCGCGCCCCTCCCCGTCGATGGCCAGCACGCTACGCGTATCGGCGAGGGCGACCGCGGCGGCTCCGGTCAGCGCCCGCAGATGACTGACCGCACCCTCCGCAGAGCGCGAGTTCAGGCCACCGCGCAGGTGGGGGAGAGTGGAGGTGGCGGCGTGCAGGGCGGACTGCATGGCCGCTGCTTCCGGGGTGCCACCCGCCGCGGGCGTGCGAAACCTGCGCCAGGCGGTAACCGAAACGACTGCCACCGCGATCCCGACCAACACGCCGAGTACGAGGCTCATATCCAGCCTCAAAGCGTACTGGGCGCCTCACCCGGCCCGGTCCAGGCGCCGCTCGAAACCCGCGCGTCTCTCCCGCCCATCGGTCATGATTGAGCAATGAGCTCAACACACTCCATCTCGTCCTACGAAGAGGCGTGCGCCGACCATCGCTGGGAGGTCCCCGAGCGCTACAACATCGCCGCCGACATCTGCGACCGGCACCCGCGCGACAAGCCGGCCATGATCCACGAGGACGTTCAGGGCAATGTCCGCCACGTGAGCTGGGGCGAGCTTCAGGACGACGCCAACCGCTTCGCCAACGTGCTGGTGGCGCATGGCGTGCAGAGCGGCGACCGGGTGGCCATGCTGCTGCCCCCGACGCCGGAGACGGCGGCCGCCTTCTTCGGAACCTGGAAGACGGGGGCCATCCTGCTTTCGATGTCGGTCCTGTACGGCAACGACGGTATTCGCCACCGTCTCAGCGACAGCCAGGTCAAGGTGCTGGTCACTAACGAGGCCAACGCCGATCGGATGGAGCGCTCACTCGTCGAGCACGTGCTCATCCTCGACGACGCGCTGCTCTGTAAGGGGTCCAGGGAATATGAGACGGTGGACAGCGCCGCCGATGATCCCGCCCAGCTCTACTACTCGTCGGGCACCACCGGGCTGGCCAAGGGCATCCTCCACGCCCACCGTTACATGCTCGCCCACGAGGAGTTTCGCTACTGCCACGACATCCAGGAGGGGGAGGTGTTCCACGGGATGGGGGAGTGGGCGTGGGCGGCCGGCATCGCGCCTCTGCTGGGGCCCTGGCGCTATGGCGCGGTCCAGGCCGTCTACCAGCGTGAGGGGGGCTTTGACCCGCACAAGCAGCTGGACTTTCTCTCCCGTCATGAGGTCACCAACGTGTTCGGGACTCCGACGGCGATCCGGTCGATGATGTCGATCGAGGACGCCGGGACTCGGTACCCACAGAAGTTCCGCATCGTCTGCTCGGCCGGTGAGCCGCTCAACCCCGAGGCGATCCGTTGGTTTCGCGAGCAGTACGGCGTGACCGTGCTCGACTATTACGGGCTCACAGAGTCCTATCCGCTGTGCGCGAACTTCCCGTTCATGGAGGTCCGGGAGGGATCGATGGGCCGTCCGATGCCTGGGTGGGACGTGACCATCCTTGACGAGGACGAGCGTCCCGTCGCCCAGGGTGAGCGAGGCGAGATCTGCCTGCGAGCCCGGTCTAACCCCCATTACCCCCTCGGCTACTGGAACCGGCCACCGGAGGACACGCAGGAGGTCTTCGGAGGCGACTGGTTTCACACCAAGGACGCGGCCTCGACCGACGCCGACGGTTACTTCTGGTACGAGGGGCGCGCCGACGATGTGATCATCTCGGCCGGCTACCGGATCGGTCCCTTCGAGGTCGAATCAGCCTGCCTGGAGCACCCGGCAGTCGCGGAGGCGGCGGCGGTCGGTGTGCCCGACGAGCGTCGCGGGTCGGTGGTCAAGGCCTTTGTCGTCCTCGCCTCCGGCCACGAGCCCAGTGACGCCGTGGCCGACGAGATCAAGGCCTTCGTCCGCGCCCATCTGTCCGCTTACGCTTACCCGCGGAGGATTGAGTTCGTGACCGAGCTGCCCAAGACGTTGACGGGAAAGATCAGGCGGATTGAGCTGCGCCAGCGCGAGGCGGTGGCCGCGTCTCAGGCCGACTGAGCGCGATCAGGGCGGGGCGCTCGCCGCGTCTCAGGGTTGAGGGGCACCGTCTCATCCAGCTTCGGCGTGAAGCGAACGGTGGTGTCTCCGCCCATGCGCTTGGCCGCAAACAGCGCCGCATCGGCGGCGCGGATCAGGTCCTGGGTTCCGCCGGTGAAGGCCAGCGCGCCGTCCGAGGGCTCGAGCGCGGCCACGCCCGCCGACGCCGTCACCCGGCTGCCGGCCGCGGTCTGGGTGGCGCTGATTGCCATGCGGACGCGCTCAGCGGTGATGAAGCCGCCGTTGGACTCACATTCGGGCAGCAGCACGGCGAGCTCGTCGCCACCGAGGCGCGCCACGTGGGCCTCGAGGCGCAGCGCGCCCCGGACGCGCGCCGCAACTTCGGTCAGCGCCTGATCGCCGCCGAGCCGGCCCTCGATGTCGTTGACCGCCTTGAACCGGTCCAGGTCGAGGAGGATCAGCGCCAGCGGCCGGCAGTGACGGCGGGCCCGGCTGATCTCCTCGGCCAGCTTGCGGTGGAAGGCGCGCTGGTTGGCCAGGCCGGTGAGCGGGTCGGTGCTGGACTGGCTCAGCAGCTGGGCCCGTGTGTTGGCGGTGGACACGGCCAAGCCGGCCAGGTCAGCGAGATTCTGCAAGAGCTGAAGCCGCGCTGCCGGCAGTGAGCTGGCGGTGACACCATCGACGACGAGCGTGCCCCACTTCTCCTCCCCGGCCATCACGATGGCGCGAACGCGACCGGAGGCGCTCTTGAGATCGGCCCCGGGCAGCGGCTCCAGCCGCGCGGCGCCTCCGCCGATCAGCGTCGAGGCGTACTTGGTGATCGAAGCAAAGGTCTTGTCCTGCGGCAGATGGTGAGCGATTCCGGTGGTGATGTCACCGAGGGCGTTGCGCTCGGCAAGGAGGGCCTGTCCGGTCGCCTCGGCGTTCTGGAGCTGGGCGGCCGCCCGGCGGCGTTCTGAGAGGACGACAGCCAACGCCACGGCAATCACCACGACGACGAGAAGGAGGCGGGGAAGAGCCTGGGCGAGCACGACGACCGCCACCACTCCGACGAGAATGGCCGCCAGCCACTTTGGCTGCTTCAAGGACACGCAGCAGTTATCGGCACCTGCCGCCGGAGCTTGAACCCCGGCGCGCCCGTTAGACGCCGGCGTGCGCCCCGAATGAGCGCTTGGAATACGGGGCGTTCATACCTTGGAGTGCTCGGGGCGCCAGGCGCCGTCCTCCGAGCGGCGAAAATCCTGAAACAGACCCGGCACCTCGGCCGTCATGATCTCGGCCACCCGGTCAAACACGAACCGCAGCTCCTCCTCGGCGCCGGGCGAGGTGCGCATCTCGATCACGTGGCGCAGCGTGCGCAGGTTGGCGGTCCAGACGATGTCGGTGCTGAGTCCGATCGGGGCCAGCCGCCGCAGCGCCGAGGTGACCTCCTTCTTGACCGAGAACGGCACCCCCTCCTCATCGAGACCGAGTGCGTCGGCGGCGGAGACCTGAAACTCCTCGAGCTTCTCGACCAGGCTGATCACCTGGTCTCGCACCGGCTCGAGCGCGGGCGGAACGCGGAAGCCGATGTCGGTCAGCCGCACGTAGCGCAGGCTCTCCTGACTGAAGGCCGAACCGGCGCGATGGCGCACAAGCTCGTGGGTGAAAACACGCGAGACGTGGCGGAAGGCAAAGCTGAAGTTGGCGTGCTCGAGCACACTGCCGTGGAGACTGGCCAGCAGGTTGCCCAGATACTCGTTCTGATCCTTGCGCACGCGTGAGACGTTCTTGTTCAGGCCCGGCTCCCAGCTGCGATAGCAGACGCGTCCGCAGAACTCGACCAGTAGCTGGGCGGCATTCGGATCGCCATCGGCCTCTCGTTCGCGCAGCTCGAGCCAGGAGGTCCCGCCGACGTCGTCGAGGTAGGCACGCATCGCCGCCAGGTCCACGGAGGGTCGCGCGATGAGGTACACGGAAGGGGCGGTCTCGCGCATGGCGTCATATCTTGTCGGGTCGACGGCATCGGGCGTCGGCTCGAGGGTTCGGAATGCGGTCACGGCAGCGCATACTGGACTACGCCTCGGACAGCTTCCGAGGCCTGCGCGGGCGGTGTGTATGCTCCGGTGATACGCATGCGTACCACGGTCGCCGAACACGTTGACGTCCTCATCGTCGGAGCGGGCCTGTCGGGCATCGGGGCCGCCTGCCATCTCGAGCGGCGCAGCCCCGGCCGCAGCTACGTCGTGCTCGAGGCCCGGGACGCGATCGGCGGCACCTGGGACCTGTTCCGCTACCCGGGGGTCCGCTCGGATTCCGACATGCACACGCTGGGCTACTCCTTCCGTCCCTGGGAGGACGCGCAGGTCATCGCCGACGGCCCCTCGATCTTGCGCTACGTCCGCGAGACCGCCGACGACTACGGGGTCACCGACCGGATCCGCTTCAACCACCGGGTGATCAGCGCGGACTGGAGCAGCGACCTGGGGCGGTGGCGGGTGACCGCGCAGCGCGCCGACACCGGGCAGACAGTCGAATTCACCGCCTCATTCGTGCTCATGTGCAGCGGCTACTACCGCTACGACCGGGGCTACGTCCCGGAGTTCCCCGGACGTGAGGACTTCGCCGGCCACGTCATCCATCCCCAGCACTGGCCTGAGGATCTCGACTACGCCGGCCAGCGAGTGGTGGTCATCGGCAGCGGCGCGACCGCCGTCACGCTCGTGCCCTCGCTGGCTGAGACGGCCGCCCACGTGACCATGCTGCAGCGTTCGCCCAGCTACGTGGTCAGCCTCCCGGCGCAGGACAGGGTGGCCAGTGCCCTCCGTCGGCGCCTGCCCTCGATGGTCGCCTACCAGGCCGTCCGGGCCAAGAACGTGGCCCTGATGACGCTCAGCTACCAGCTCAGCCGCCGCTTTCCCCAGGCGGCCAAGGCCCTGATCCGTAGGGGCATCGCGCAGCAGCTGCCGGTCGAGTTCGACATCGACACGCACTTCAGGCCCCACTACGACCCCTGGGACCAGCGCCTGTGCGTGTGCCCGGACGGCGACCTGTTCCGGGCCCTGGGCAGCGGGCGCGCCTCGGTCGTCACCGAGGAGATCGACACCTTCACCGCGCGGGGGATCCGCCTGCGCGGCGGACGGGAGCTCGAGGCCGACATCATCGTCAGCGCCACCGGGCTGCAGTTGCTCGCTCTCGGCGGGGCCCAGCTGACCGTCGACGGCGCCGCGGTCGACCTCCATGACCATCTCACCTACAAGGGACTCATGCTCGACGGGGTTCCCAACCTCGCCCTGTGCATCGGCTACACCAACGCGAGCTGGACGCTCAAGTGCGATTTGACCTGTGAGTACGTGTGCCGGCTGCTCAACCACATGGCCGCCGAGGGCTATACCCAGGCCGTGCCGATCGTCGATCGCGATCGGGTCTCGACCCAGCCGCTGCTCAACCTCGACTCGGGTTACATCCGCCGCTCGCTCTCGGAGTTCCCCCAGCAGGGATCCGAGTCGCCCTGGCGACTGCGCCAGAACTATCCGCTTGATGCCGTCGCCCTGCGCATGGGAAGGCTCGAGGACGGCGTGATGCGCTTCGGCCGCGGCGCCCGGTCAGGCTCGATGTCGGTCAGCGCCAGCGCGACCTCCGCGCTAGCCCTGGCCGAGAAAGTGCCCTAAATGGACGCTTCTCGGCCGGCCGGGCCGGGCCGCCGCTAACCGGCGCTATCGGGGTTGCCGGTCGACTGCGAGCCCTCGCCGGACTCGCCTCCGGAGGAGCGGTCGCCGCCCTTCCCTGCCCGGTCAGGTCCCGCGCCGCCACCGGCGGGCGAGGGCTGCTCCTCAGCGTTCTGGTCTGAGACGGACCCCGGAAGGTCCTGCTTGGGCTTCTGGTCGCCGCGTCGGCTCTCTTCGTCTGACATGGCTTGAGCGCTACCCGGCGCCCGCGGGTGCCAACCGCCCATCGAGCGCCAGCGCGGGGACGAGGGGCAGCGCGGAGGTCAGGGCTGGCTCTCGCGGACGGGTACCGCTAGAGGGTCTCCCCCTAGTGCAGCCCGAGCGCGCGCCCGGCGTGGGCGGCCAGGTTGAACAGCGGCGAGGGAAAGATGCCGAAGAACACGCTGGCGGCACCGAACACGACGGCCACGAGGGTGATCTCGATGCCCGGGCCGCTCCGGGTGGCGTCAGGAGAGGCCGCAGCCGCGGCGGGAGGTTCGCTGACACCGGTGGCGTCGGCCTCGGGCGAGCCCCCGGCGATCGGGGCCAGGCGGCCGCGGCCCGGAATGGAGGCGGCGGATTCGGGGCTCATCCACATGGCGGCGATCACGCGCAGGTAGTAGCCCAGCGAGATCATGGAGCCGATCACCAGCACGATGCCCAGCCATGTGTAGTTACCGTCGACCAGGGCGTGGATGAGCTGGAACTTGCCGATGAAGCCGACCGTGCCGGGGATGCCGGTCAGCGCAAGCATGGCGATCGTCATGGGCCAGGCCAGCCAGGGCCGGCGGCCACCGAGGCCTGCGAGGCCGGCCAGGTCGTCACCGTCGGCGCGCTCGCGCTGGGCGCCGGCGATCACCGCGAACGCGGCCACGTTCATGAACAGGTACACGCCAAGGTAGAGCACCGTGGCGTTGACGCCCAGCCGCGTGGCGACGACCACGCCGGACAGCATGTACCCGGCTTGCGCGACACTGGAATAGCCGAGCAGGCGCTTCAGTGATGACTGCCCGAGCGCGCCCACGTTGCCGACCACGATCGTGATCGCGGCCACCGTGGCCAGCGCCGGCGCCCACGTGTCCCTGAGGTCGAAGACAGCGACGTCGAAGAAGCGCAGGAGGATGCCGAACGCTGCCGCCTTGGTCGCGGTGGCCATGAACGCGGTGACCGGGGTGGGAGCCCCTTCGTAGACGTCTGGGGTCCACTGGTGAAAGGGGGCGACCGAGGCCTTGAAGGCGAAGCCGACCAGGACGAGGGCAAGCCCGGTCAGCATCATCGGATCGCCGATCAACCCGCCGGCGATCTTCCCGGTCGAGAGCGCGTGGGTGATGCCGGCAAAGCCGGTCGAGCCTGTCGCGCCGTAGACGAGGGCCAGGCCGTAGACCAGCGTGGCTGAGCCGACCGAGCCGATGACCAGGTACTTCAGGCCAGACTCCAGCGAGCCCTCGCGACGCCACTCCGAGGCGCACATCACATAGAGCGGAATCGACAGCAGCTCGAAGCCGAGGAACAAGGTGATGAGGTCCTGCGCGGAGACGAGCACGGCCATGCCGAGCACGCTGAACAAAAGCAGTGAGTGGTACTCGCCGTGGCCGGCACTCTCGGGCGCCGCGTCGCGCAACGAGATGACGACCGAGGCCAGGGCGGCCACGGTGAAGATCATGTCCAGCGTCAGGGCCAGGCCGTCGATCCGCAGTGCGCCCGAGATGATCGAGGCGGGATGCGAGAAGCGCCAGATCTGCAGCCCGAGCGAGGTGCCCAGCGTGACCACGCTCAGGGCGGGGACGACGGCGGCGCGGATCACGGCGGGGCGGAGCAGACCCACCATGAGCACCACAAGCGCCCCCACGCTCAGCGCCAGCAGGGGCGAGAACGAGGCCCAGTCGATGTGGGGGGCCTTGATGTGGCCGACGGCGGCCAGAAGCGGGGTCATGGCGTCGCGGCCACCTGGGCAGTCGCGGTGGCGGGCTGCGTCTGCTGCGCGCGCGCCGGGGCGATCGCCGACTGTACCGACTTCTCCGACCGGCTCAAACCGAACTGGGGATAGAAGGCCAGCACGAGGATGACGAGCAGGACGGGCACGAGGACGACGGTGTCACGCAGGCTGATGTCATCGGCGGTCCTCACGCCCGGTCCGACCCGGTTGTGCAACGCGCCGATAAACAGCCGCAGCGCATAGACGGCCGCCCCGACCACGCCGACGGAGGCGATCACGGCCATGGCCAGCTTGGCCTTGAACAGCCCGAGCAGGATCAAGAATTCGCCCGCGAAGTTGGCGGAACCCGGGATGGCCAGCGTGGCCAAGGTGACGATCAAGAACAGGCTGGCCAACACCGGGGCGCGGAAGGCCACGCCCCCCATGTCGATGAGCTTCTCCGAGCCGCCCGAGCGCCGGGCCAGGGCGGCGACGATGAAGAACAGGGGCGCGGTGACCAGCGCGTGGTTGAGCATCTGCAACAGCGCGCCCTGAGCGCCCTGGGGCTGCAGGGAGAAGATGCCCAGCGTGATGAATCCGAGCTGGGCCACGCTGGAGTAGGCCACGACCAACCGCGCATCGGGGGTGGTCATGGCGACCAGTGTCGCCCACAGAACGGAGAGCAGGGCGATGACCAGCATCAGGGTCTGGAAGTGCGCCGAGGCGTAGGGAAAGACCGGCAGCACGATGCGCAGAAAGCCGTAGGCGGCGACCTTGGACAAGATCGCCGAGAAGACCGCGACGGCCGGGATCGGCATTGCCTTGTATCCGTCGGGGAGCCAGCCGTGAAACGGGACGAGCGGCATCTTGACCACGAACGCGGCCGCGAAGCAGAGGAAGATCCAGTCCTGGGAGGTGTGGGAGAGCGGTAGTCCTCGCAGTGAGGAGATGACGAAGGTGATCGGTGTGTGGTGCTCGCTCGAGGCCAGCGCGCCGGTGGCGATCGCCGCGACCAGCATCAGGAACGAGCCGATCAGGGTGTAGACGACCAGCTTGGTCGTGGCCCGGACGCGGTCGGGGCCCGTGCCCCACATACCGCTGAGGAAATAGAACGGGATCAGCATGAGGTCAAAGAAGGCCACGAACAGGGCCAGGTCCTGTGAGCAGAAGGCGCCCAGCACGGCAGACTGCGCCAGCCCGAACTGAAAGAAGAAGTTGCGCGATCGATCCCATTCGCGCAGGCTGGCCCACAGCAGGGCGGCGCTGAAGATGACCGTAGTCAGGAGGACAAGGGCCACATTGAGCCCGTCGAGCCCGAGCTTGTAGTGGATGCCGAGTGCGGAGATCCACACCTTGTCGGTGACGAACTGCAGCCCGGCTTGGCCGGACGTGAAGCGGGCCACGAAGGAGATGGCCACACCGAGCGTGATGAGGCTGCCGACGAACACGGCGCGCGGGCCGATCCGGGGCGGCAGCACGGCCCCGATCAGGGCGATGACCAGCGGCAGCCAGATGAGGACCGAGAGTGACATCAGGCTGAGATGAGGAAGTAGAGGGCCATTCCGAACACGCCGATGAGCATGGCCGCCGCGTAGTAGCGCAAGAAGCCGGTCTGCAGGCGCCGGACGGTGGCCGAGAAGGCTCGGACCACACCCAGCGTGCCACCGGTGACGCCGCCGGCGATCACCCCGCGTTCGAGCACGGACTCAGTGAAGCCGCCCAGCCATTGACTGGGGCGCACGACCGCGAAGTCGATCAGCTCGTCGAAATACCACTTGTTGTAGAAGAACGTCTGCAGGGCCCCAAAGCGAGTCTGCAGCCGGGCCGATGTCCCGGGGGCGACGATCCAGATCCGGTAGGCGATGCCGATCCCGGCCAGGCCGATCAACCCGCCGATGATCAGGCCGATCCAGGCCGAGGACGTCGACGGATCGAGCTGGGCCAGGCGCGAGCCGGCGAAGCTCGGCTCCAGGAAGCGGTTGATGCCGGCATCGACGCCGGGAATCTGCAGCACGCCACCCACGACCGCGAGCACCCCCAGGACCGCCATGGGGACCTTCATGGCCAGATCGCGCTCGGCGATGTGGTGCTCGGGGCCGGGGAAGCCGACGTCGGCGTCCTCGAGTTCACCGGTGCCTGGATTGAAGCCCGACTCGGGGTGATACAGATGGCCCTGCGCGAGGTCGCGCGCCTCCTCGCAGGGCTCGCCGAAGAAGGCGCGGAAGATCATCCGGAAGGTGTAGATGCCGGTCATCAGCGCGCCGACGTAACCGAGGATCCCGAGAATCTCAAAGCCGCCGCCGCGGTGATCGAGGTAGGCGATGATGTCGTCCTTGGACAGCCAGCCCGAGAATGGCGGTAGTCCCGACAGGGCCAGGCCGCCGACGACGAAGCAGATGAAGGTGAAGGGCATCGCCCGGCGAAAGCCGCGCATCCTGTCCAGCGACTGCTCGCCGCCCATCGCGCTGATCAGCGAGCCGGCGGCCATGAACAGCAGCGCCTTGAAGAAGGCATGGGTCATGAGATGAAACAGGCCGGCCGAGTAGGCCCCGACTGAGACGCCCATGACCATGTAGCCGATCTGGGACATCGTCGAGTAGGCGATCACGCGCTTGAGATCGGTCTGCACGATGGCGATCGTGGCCGCGATCAAGAGCGTCGCGCAGCCCATGATCGCGCCCACGTCAGCGGCGGTGGTGGCGACCTCGAAGAGGGGATGCATGCGCGCGATCAGGTACACCCCCGCGGTGACCATGGTGGCGGCGTGGATCAGCGCCGAGACCGGTGTCGGGCCCTCCATGGCGTCCGGAAGCCAGGTGTGCAGCGGAACCTGGGCCGACTTGGCGGCGGCACCCACGAGGAGGAGGAGGCAGCCCGCGACGAGGTCGGTCGCGTTGTGGCCGAACACATGCGGGACGGCGTGGAAGGTCTTGAGGAAATCCAGGGTCCCGGTGTGGCGGAAGATGAAGAACGTCCCCAGGACGAGCCCAACGTCCCCGACCACGTTGATGACGAACGCCTTGAGTCCCGCCCGGGTCGCCGTCGTGCGCCGGTACCAGAACGAGATGAGCAGGTAGGAGGCGGCGCCGACGAAGGCCCAGCCGACGATGAGCAGCAGGAAATTGCCGGCCATGACGAGCAGCAGCATCGAGAAGACGAAGAAGTTCAGGTAGGAGAAGAAGCGCACATAGCCCCGGTCTGACTTCATGTAGGCGATCGAGTAAATGTGGATCAGCGTCGAGACGCCGGACACGATGAGGGCCATGAAGATCGACAGCGGGTCGACGAGGATCGAGAGCTTGGCGTCGACCCCGACCGTTGAGGCGTAGTTCCACAAGCTGGAGGTCAGCTCGCGGCTGGAATCGGCGCGGCCCAGGATCGAGATCAGCGCGCCGACCGAGGCGGCGAAGGAGAGGGCGATGGCCGCACTGCCGATGACGCCGGCCGAGATGCCCCGCTCCACGCGAAAGCCCAGCGCGACGACCACGCACCCGAGCAGCGGGAAGAGCAGGATGAGCCAGCCGAACGTCGTGGTGCTCATCCGCGCAGCTCGTTCAGCTCATCGACGTTGATGGCCAGGTGGCGGCGGTAGATGGCGACGATCAGGCCCAGGCCGACGGTCACTTCGCAGGCGGCGACGACCATCACGACGAGGGCAAAGATCTGGCCGGCCTGGTTGCCCCACATACGCGAAAAGGCGACGAGGGCGAGGTTGGCCGCGTTGAGCATCAACTCCAGGCAGAGCAGGATGACCAGCGGATTGGGCCGTGTCAGCACGCCGGCGGCACCGATACAGAAGATGAGCGCCGAGACGACCAGATACCAGCCGATCGGCATTACCAGCCCCCCTCCGAGGTGGTGGCCGGGGTCGCCGCTCGCTGGGGCTCGCTGGCCGCGGGGTCGGTGCCAAAGCCGGGGCGCACGCCCGCCGCCTCGGCCATCGTTCCCGTGTACTGCGGGCGGATGATCGGCGCCTGGGGCTCATCTTCCTCATCCTCGGGCAGACCGCGGCGGCGACGGGCCAGGACGACCGCGCCGATGGCGGCGACGAGCAGCAGCAGACTGGCCACCTCGAACGGGAACAGGTAGCTGGTCAAGAACAGGCGCCCGATCTCCTTGGGCGTTCCGAAGCCGAGGACGTAGGGGGCGCCCTTGCCGGAGATCCCCTTGAGACCGGTGCCCAGCAGCGCGATGCAGAGCTCGACGGCCAGGGCCAGCGCGAACAGCGGTCCGACGACCTTGAGAGCCCCGCCCACCTGGCTCAGCGGTTCGTCCTGGCCTCCGATGTAGGCGACCACGAACACGTACAGGACCATCACCGCGCCGGCGTAGACGACCACCTGCGCGGCGGCGGCGAACTCGGCGCGCAGGAGGAGAAACAGCGCGGCGAGACAGATCAGGTGGCCGACAAGGGACAGCACGCTGTAGAAGGGGTTGCGCACCATGACCACGCCAATCGCTCCGGCCAGGGCTCCGATGGAAGCGATGAAGAAGAGGACGGCAGACATCAGACGGTCGTGCTTTTACTCGCCCTCGCGCCGCAGCGGCGTGCGCTCGATGGCCTCGGAGAGCAGCATCTCCTTGGTGAAGATGAGATCCGAGCGGGTGTAGTCGGACATCTCGTAGTCGTGGCCCATCGTGATCGCGTCAAACGGGCAGGCCACTTCGCAGTAGCCGCAGAAGATGCAACGCGACAAATTGATTTCGTAGACGGCGGCGTAGCGCTCACCGGCTGACACCCGGTTCTCGGGGGTGTTCTCGGCCGCCACCACGCGAATGCAGTCGGCGGGGCAGGCCGCCGCGCACAGCGAGCAGCCGACACACTTCTCCAGGCCGGTGTCCTCGAAGCGGTGGAGCTTGTGCCGGCCACGAAAGCGCGGGTAGACGGGAGTCTTCTCCTCCGGGTACTGGATCGTGGTCGGTCCCTCGGCGATGCGCGCGAAGGTCGTCTTCAGCCCCCGCAGCGTCTCGCCGAACACGCGGTAGGTGCCCCGGGCGGCGCCTGGCGCCGGGGCGCGCATCACTTCGATGACGTCGGCGCCGGGATCGTAGGGAGGGGTCACAGGGTTCTCCTTATCTCAGCCGGCCACGATGATCGCGGTGACGAGCAGGTTCAGGGTGGCCAGAGGCAGGAGGATCTTCCAGCCCAGGGACATCAGTTGGTCGTAGCGCAGCCGGGGAAGCGTGGCCCGCACCCAGATGAACAGGGTGAGCACGATGGTCATCTTGGCCAGGACGACGATCGGATCGACCCAGCCGGGGGGATGGATCCCGAAGGGCAACAGCCAGCCGCCGAAAAACAGGGTGACGGCAATGCCCGAGACGACGATCATGTTCGTGTACTCGGCGAACAGGTAGGCGACGAACGCCGTCCCTCCGTATTCGGTGAAGTAGCCGCCGACGAGTTCCGCGTCGGCCTCGACGAGGTCAAACGGGGCCCGGTTGGTCTCGGCGAAGGAGGCCGTCATGAAGATGAGAAAGCCGACGAATTGGGGGATGAAGTACCACATGCCCCCCTGTGCGTGGACGATTCCGGTAAGCGACAGGGTGCCGGCGGTGATGAGGATCCCGACCAGCGACAGCCCCTGGGAGACCTCGTAGGAGATGAGCTGGGCCGCGGCGCGCATCGAGCCCAGGAACGAGTACTTCGAGCCTGAGGCCCAGCCGCCAAGCATGATGCCGTAGAAGGAGATGCCACCGAAGGCGAACACGAACAGGGGCCCGACAGACACATCGATCCCGTACAGGCCGACGCGCTGGCCGAAGACGTCCTGCACGTCGCCGAAGGGGACCAGAGCCAGCGCCGAGACCGCGGTGAGGATGGCGATCATCGGCGCAATCCGGAACAGGACGCCGATCGAGGTGCTGGTCCGGAACGGCTCCTTGGTGGCGAACTTGAGGATCTCGGCCAGCGGTTGCATGAGCCCGAACGGCCCCACCCGGTTGGGTCCATAGCGATTCTGGAAGCGGCCCAGCAGCTTGCGCTCGTAAACGATCAGGACGGGTAGGACGGCAAAGATCACGCCGAAGATGACCAGCGCCTTGATGATCTGCACCCACCAGGGCTCAAAGAAGTTGACGGCCGCGGGGATGAACGTCATACCTTGCGGACCTCGATCAGGGGCTCGGTCAACGTGTTGGCCGACTCCTCGCCGCCGATCCCCTCGGCCAGGAAGGCCGACCCGGCGGGCACGGCCGAGCGCAGGAAAGCCCTGGCGTGGATCCGCGTACCGTTCTGAGTCACGGTGACCTCATCGCCGTGACCGATGCCCAGCCACTCCGCGTCCTGGGGGGCAAGCTCGAGCTGCTGCTCGGGGATGAGGAACTTGAGCGCGGGGGAGATCTCGCACTCGGGGGCGGCCCAGATCGGCCGGTAGGTGCCCAGCCGCAGCTGACCCTGATTGGGCAGCACCGGTTCGGAGCGGTGGGAGTTCGGTGTGCGCGGGGCGGCGTCAGCATCCGCAGCGGCCGCCGCGGCCCCAGCAGCCTCGCGCTCAGGCCAGCGCACCCCGCGTCCGCCAATCTCCTCGAGGGTCAGACCCGCGTAGAAGGGCACCGCGGCCGCGAGCTCGGTGAACACGTCAGCGCTGCGCCGCGCGTCGATGTCCACGCCCGCCCGCGCGGCCAGTTCGGCCAGGACGGCCCAGCCGGAACGGACCTCATCAGGGTGGGCGATGGCAATTCGCTGGCGCTGCACCCGCCCGTCGGGATGGACGACAGTGCCTTCCTTCTCGGCGTGCGATTCCGCCGGGAAGATGACCGTGGCGTGCTCGCGCAGGCCCTCGGTGAGAACCGACGCGTGGGCGACGACGAGCGCGACGCTGTGCAGCGCTCGCTCCCACAGGGCGCGGTCGGGCTGGTCGCGGACCGGGTCGGTCTGCAGCAGATACAGGGCGGTCAGCTCGCCGTCGGCGGCCGCCTGGGCGATGCCAAGGGCGTCACGGCCGTTGGTGGCACCCGGGAGCGGGGCCAGGCCGGCGCCGGAGTCCGGCCGCACGCCGGCCTCGCGCAGGCCACGTCCGTTGGCCCCGCAGGGAATCTCGAGCAGGCCGGCGCCGTCGCGACCGGGCAGGCCGAGCAGCTCGGCCAGCCGGCCAAGCTGCCCGGCGGCCTCGTTGCCCATGCGCTCGCTCCAGATGATGACCACGTCCTCGCCCCCGTCGCGCAGGAGCGTGGCCAGGGTGCTGAGGCCCTGACCGGTTGACGTGGCGCTGCCGTCCAGGGCGCCGATCAGGTCGCTGAGGAACCCGGCCTCGCCGCCGGGGGCGAAGCGCTGAATATGGGCGGCGTTGGCATCGAGGGCGCTGGGCCGGGCACTGGCAATGGCCAGCTTGACGCCGTTGCGGCGGACCCCCTTGCGGATACGCAGGTCAAGGATGGGGGCATCGTCGAGCGGCTCGACCCCGACCAGCAGCACGGTGTGGGCGAACTCGAGGTCGGGGACACTGGCCTGCAGGGCCGGCGCGCTCAGGGCACGCAGCGTCGAGGCCTCGACGCCACGGCCGACCCGAGAATCGATGTCGGCGCTGTCCAGGCCCTCGCGCAGCAGGCGCTGGAGCAGAAAGCCCTCCTCGTTGGTGGCCTGGCCGCCGGCCAGGGCGCCGGTGCGGCCCTGGTGCCGAGCCAGCCCGGCCGCGGTCTCCAGCGCGCGCTCCCAGGAGACCTCGCGCAGCTCGCCTCCGTCGCGGACCATCGGCTTGGTGATCCGCTCGTCGACGTGAATGGACTGGTTGGCGATGCGGCCCTTGTCACACAGCCAGCCGTCGTCGACCCCGGCGTTGTCGCGCGCCAGCACGCGCAGCACACGGTCATCGCGGACCGTGAAGGTCACGTTGCACTGCGCCGGGCATAGCGTGCAGATGCCGCCGGCGCCCTCGATATCCCACGGGCGCGCGCGGAAGCGATAGGGCTGCGAGGTGAGCGCGCCGACCGGGCACAGCTCGATGATGTTGCCGCTGAACGGTGCGACGTAGGGGTGCCCGTCATGGGTGGCCACGTAGGTCTCAGCGCCGCGCTCGGCAAAGATCAGCTGATAGTCCTCGGCCACCTCCTGAGAGAAGCGCACGCATCGATAGCAGAGGATGCAGCGCTCCCGGTCGATGGCCACGAGCGGGGACAGGGCCAGTGGCTTCTCGAAGTGGCGCTTGGGCTCGATCATGCGCGAGCGGCCCAGTCCCCAGCCGAAGGTGATGTCCTGCAGGGGGCACTCGCCGCCCTTGTCGCAGACCGGGCAGTCGAGCGGATGGTTGATGAGCAGGAACTCGACCACCGCGTTCTGGGCATGGCGGACGCGATCGGTCTGGGTGTGAACGACCATCCCGTCCTTGACGGGCGTCGAACACGAGGTCTGGAGCTTGGGGATCCCCTCTATCTCGACCAGGCACATGCGGCAGGCCCCGACCGGGTTGCCAAGTTTGGGCTCGTAGCAGAAGTAGGGGATCTCAACGTCGCCCTGCTTGGCGGCGTCGACGAGCATTGCGCCCTCGACGGCCCCGACTTCACGGCCGTCGATGGTCAGCTGGATGGTCTTCTGCTCGGGACGGGGCATGTGCGCTGCCTGAAACTAGTAGGGGTCAGTGAACCGGCATGGGGCCGGCCTGCTCATCGGCGACGCCGAGCGCCACCACGTCCTCCAGCGGCGCCCCGTCGGCACGCTCGCGAGCGGCCTCGATCTCGCCCTCGAGCTCGTCGCGGAACTTGGCGACCATGGAACCGATCGGCATCGCCATGGCATCACCGAGCACGCACAGGCAGTTGCCGATGATCTGCTCTTGGACGGAGGCCATGATGTCGAGGTCCATCGGAGTCGCTTCGCCCGTGTAGATGCGCTGAAGCATCTTGTGCGTCCAGTTGGTGCCCTCGCGGCAGGGGACGCACTTGCCGCATGATTCGTGGGCATAGAACTTGGCCAGCTTCAGGGCCGTGTCAAGCACGCGGCGCGACTCGTCGGCGACGATGATCGCTCCCGAGCCGAGCATCGTGCCCGCCTTGGCCAGGCTGTCGAAGTCGTAGGGAACGTCGAGGTCGTCCTTGGTCAGCACCGGAGAGGACGAGCCGCCCGGAAACCAGAACTTGACCTCCTTGCCGCTCGGGGGACCGCCGGCCAGGCCGTAGATGATTTCCCGAGAGGGGATGCCGAGCTCGATCTCGTAGTTGCCCGGGCGCTTGACGTCGCCGGAGATCGAGACGAGCTTGGTCCCGGTCGAGGATTCGGTACCGATCTTGGCGTACTCGGCCGCGCCCATGTTGAGAATGGCCGGGACTGTGGAGAGCGTTTCGACGTTGTTGATCAGCGTTGGACCGTGGTAGAGGCCCTCGATGGCCGGGAAGGGCGGCTTCAGGCGCGGGTTTCCGCGCTTACCCTCCAGTGAGTCGAGCAGGCCGGTCTCCTCGCCGCAGATGTAGGCGCCGGCACCGCGGTGCAGCACCAGGGGGAGGTTCATGCCGCTGGCCAGGATGTCCTGGCCGATGTAGCCGGCACGCTGCGCCTCGGCGATGGCCGCCTCGAGGATGTCGGCCTGGAGCTGATATTCACCCCGGATGTAGATGAACGCGCGGGCAATTTCTCCCGCGTAGGCGGCGATGACGATCCCCTCGATGAGCATGTGCGGTGACTTCTGCATGAGCTCGCGGTCCTTGAACGTGCCCGGCTCGGACTCGTCGGCGTTACAGACCAGGTACTTCTCCATGTCGCCGTGGGGGAGGAAGGAGACCTTGCGCCCCATCTCGAAGCCGGCGCCACCGCGACCGCGGATGCCCGAATCCATGATCTCCGACAGCACGTCTTCGCGGGACATGGACAGCGCCTTGCGCAGCGCCTGGTAGCCGCCGCGGCGCTCGTACACCTCGAGCGTGTTGAGCCCGGGCTCGTCGATGTTGTCAAACAAGATGGTTTTCATCAGGCGTCTTCGTTCTCTTCGGAGGGGTACTCGAGCGGGGCGGCCGGCCCCGGCCGGTCAGAGGCGGCGTCGGCCTCGCTCAGGCCGGCCGTGTCAACCTGGGCCGCACCACGCCGAACACCGAATTCCGTGGCCTGATCGGCGCCGCCGGCGCCGGGGTCGACGCTGCGGCGGTAGCGGATCTGCTTCTCGGACAGGACCGGACGACCGGCCTTGAGGTCGTCGACGATCTGCTGGGCGTCGGCGAGCTCGAGCGGTCCGATGTACTCGCCGTTGACGGAGGCCATGGGGGCGATGTCACAGGCGCCAAGGCACTCGAACGAGCGCACGTGCATGGTCTCATCGGTGCCCGCGGCCTGGAGCATGGCATCAAAGAACTCGTCGGCGCCGAGCAGCGAGCACGAGATGTTGGTGCAGATGAAGACGTCGTTGTGCTTGGGGCGCGGGGCGGTCTCGAGCATGTCGTAGAACGTCGCCACCGAGGTCAGATAGGCCGGGGTGAGGCGCATCACTGCGGCCACCTGGGCGATGCCCTCGGGCGAGCAGTACCCATACACGGCCTGGGCGGCATGCAGGGCGGGGATGGCCGCCGAACGGCGATCGGGGTACTTGGCCATGGCAGCCTCGATCTCCGCCCGCAGTTCCTCGGGGACCGGCGTGGTCGCCGGGTCGGGGACGACCGCGGGGTCCTTGGTCAGATCGACGGCGTCGTCCCACCCGGGGACCCGGGAGCCGTGAGCGAACCGCGGAACCGAAGGCGTCATCGGTCGATGCCGCCCAGGATCGGGTCGAGCATCGCCAGCGTGGCGATCAGGTCGGCGATATAGGAGTCCTTGACCATCGGGGCCAGCGCCTGCAGGTTGACGAAGCTGGGATCGCGCATGTGCACCCGGGCCGGTTTGGCCGAGCCGTCGGCGCGCACGAAGCAGCCGAGCTCACCCCGCGGGCTCTCGATCGGGTAGTAGGCCTCGCCCGGCGGCACACGAAAGCCCTCGGTGACGAGCTTGAAATGGTGAATAAGCGCCTCCATCGAGGTGGCGAGCTCATGCCGGGGCGGCAGCGCGACCTTACGGTCGGGCGTGATGAATGGGCCCTCGGGCAGCCCGTCCAGGGCCTGGCTGATGATCTTGACGCTCTCGTAGAACTCGGCGTGGCGGACGCGATAGCGGTCGTAGTTGTCGCCGACCGTGCCGACCGGGATCTTGAAGTCAAAGTGGTCATAGCTCGAGTACGGGGCCGCCTTGCGCAGGTCCCAGGGATTGCCGGTCGCGCGCAGCAGCGGGCCGGTCACGCCGAGCTTGAGCAGCGTGGCCTCGTCGACGATGCACGTGTTGCGCAGCCGCTCGAGCACGATCTGGTTCTTCTCGAGCAGGTCGGCGTACTGGTCGGCGCGACGGGGCATCTCGTCGCAGAACTTGCGCACCTTGGCCGCGAAGCCCCTGGGAATGTCCTCGATCACGCCGCCGACCTGGAAATAGCGCGTGTGCATGCGCTGGCCGGAGGACATCTCGAACAAGTCGAGGATCGTCTCGCGCTCGCGGAACGCGTACCAAAACATGGAGATCGCGCCCAGGTCGAGCATGCTCGTCCCCAGCCAGACGAGGTGAGACATGAGCCGGTTGAGTTCGAGGTGGATGACCCGCAGGTACTGGGCCCGGGGCGGCACTTCGATGCCCAGCAGCTGCTCGACGGCGCCGCAGAAGGCCATCGCGTTGAAGTAGTAGCTGACGTAGTCCATCCGCTCGACGACCGGAATGACCTTCCAGTAGGCCTTGTCCTCGGCCGTCTTCTCGATCCCGGTGTGCACGTAGCCGATGATCGGTTTGATGTCGCGCACGACCTCGCCCTCTAAAGTGGCGATCAGGCGCAGCACCCCGTGCGTGGCCGGGTGATGGGGGCCGATGTTGAGGGTGAGGAGCTCACGCGACTCCGGATGGGGCTCGGAGGCCAGCGTGATCGACTCCTCACGCTTTCGGTATTCGGGCGTTACTGCCATTTGCCGTAGGACGTCTCTTCGTTGAAGGTGAACAGCACCGGCTCGCCGCCGACGGGGAAATCGCGGCGTTGGGGAAAACCCTCGTAGTCCTCGGGCATGAGGATCCGGCGCAGGTCGTCGTGGCCGTCGAACACGACCCCGAACATGTCGTAGACCTCGCGCTCGGGATGGTTGGCGCCCGGATAGAGCTCGATCACGCTCGGCACGCTGGGGGCGTCCAGGGGCACGCGCGCCCGCACCGTGATCCGATCGATCTCCTTCATGTCCAGCAGTTCATAGATCACACCCAGCCGGGGCTCCTCGGGGTAATAGTCCACCCCGTGCAGGCTGGCCAGGAAGCTGTAGCCCTTCGCGTGCAGCTGCGTGAGGACGGCGACCACGTGCTCGGGCCGGATGTCGATCGTCGCCCGATCGTGGGCGTACTCCGTGTCCAGGACGGACTCGGCGTTGGCGTCGCGGAGTTCGTGGGCGGTCAGCTCGAGGCCGGTCGCGTCAGGCACCGGCGGTGTCTCCCACGGGCATCGGGCGCGCTCGGCCGCTGACCTCCGGCCCGCTCGGCATCCGGCCTCGCTGGGCCGGGCCGGGCCAGCGTCGTCCTGCTGCCTCGCCCATTACGCCCCGCCCGTGTCGTCCGGCTGGAACACGTTGACGGCGCCACCGGCGTCGCCGGTCTCGGGGAGCACCTCCTCGGTGCCCACGGCGTCGTAGCGCTCGCGCCACCCGGCCGGCTCGTGGCCGTGCACCTTGTCGCGCAGGCGCAGGATGCCGTGGGCCAGGGCCTCGGGCCGCGGCGGACAGCCGGGCACGTGGACGTCGATGGGCATGAACTTGTCCGAGGGCACCAGGGCGTAGTTGTTGAACACGCCCATCGAGGAACAGCAGGCGCCCATCGAGATGGCCCACTTCGGATCGAGCATCTGGTCATAGAGCCGACGCACGACCGGAGCCATCTTGGTCGACACGCGGCCCGAGAGGATGATCAGGTCAGCCTGCCGCGGCGAGGCACGCATGGCCTCGAAGCCGAAGCGGGCGATGTCCACCCGCGAGCCGACGATCGACATCATCTCGATCGCGCAGCAGGCCAGCCCGAAGGTGAGCGGGAAGAACGAGTTGCCGCGCGCCCACGACACCGCCTTGTCCATGGTTGTGGTCAGGACCCGCTCCTCGACGTACTTGTCAAGGTCCTCGACCTCGAGAGCATTGTCGAGCATCTGCTTGGCCCGGAGTTGGCGCGAGCGGAAGTCGCTGGGCGCACCGCTGCCGCCGTTCAGTGGTTCGCGTTTTATTTCCATTCGAGCGCACCTCGGCGCCAGACGTAGGCGAAGGCCACCATCAGCAGGACGACGAACACAACCGTCTCCGAGAGGGCGAAGGTCCCGAAGGCGCGCAGCTCCAGCGCGATCGGGTAGATGAAGATGACCTCGATGTCGAACAGGATGAACAGCATCGCCATCAGGTAGAAGCTGATCCCGAAGCGAAAGCCGCGCTGGATCTCCGAGGGCAGGCCGCACTCGTAGGGTGCGTCCTTGCTGCGGTTGGGGCGCCGGGCGCCGAAGAAGAGGTTTAGGACCCCGAAGAGACCCCCGATGAGACCGCCGAGCACAAGGAAGACGATCGCCGGCAGATAATCGCGAAGCACAACAGGGTCTTATATCACCGCCGGCCGTCTGCTTGTAACAAGTTGTTACTTAGTGCGAAATGCGGCTTGCCAAGGCCCGGCTCCCGGCTCGTCGGGCCGGGGTGCTCCACTCACTGGCCCAGCCCGTAGGGTCCCCGTCATGAAGGTCGTGCATCTCGTCGTGGGGGTACTGTCGATCGTGCTCGTCTCAGGGGCCGGGCTGTGGGGCGCATGGTGCTGGTATCGGGTTCGGGAGAGCCCGCTGTTCTGGCACCTGCTGCGCGCGGGGCAGGCGGCGGTTGTCGTCCAGGCCGCCCTCGGCGGCGTCCTGCTGCTCCTCGGCGACAAGGAGCCCGACCTGCATCTCATCTATGGCCTGCTGCCACTGGCCGTCTCCTTTATTGGTGAACAGCTCCGGCTGGCCGCTGCGCAATCCGAGCTTGACAAGCGCGGGTTTGCCTCCGCCCAGGAGGTCGGCGCGCTTGCCCAGGACGAGCAGCGGGCGGTGGTCATCGCGATCATGCAGCGCGAGGTGGGGGTGATGGCCTTGGCGGCGATCGTCATGGCCGTGCTGCTCGCGCGGGCGGCCGGCACCGCGGGCTGAGCGGCGCCGGGCTCAGTCCGCCAGGCGGTGGTAACGGCCGGCGAACCACAGCAGCGGCGCGCCCTCGCCGAGCCCCATGTCCTGGACCTCACCGATCGCGATCGTGTGATCACCGCCGGCGATGAGCTCGCGCAGTTCGCACGTCGCCCAGGCCAGGCTGCCGTCGATCACCGGCACGCCACGCTCGAACCGGTGGGGGACGCCATCGAGCTTCTCTGACTCGGGCAGCTTGGAGGCGAACACGCCGGCCAGGCGCTCCTGCTCGACCGTCAGCATGTTGACGGCAAAGCGGCCCGCGTCGCGCACGATCGGCAGTGTCCGGGCCTGGTTCTCAAAGCAGACGAGGGCCAGCAGCGGATTGAGGGAGAGCGAGCACAGAGCGTTGGCGGTCATCCCGCCCGAGCCCGCCGGACCCGAGCTGGTGATCACGGCCACCCCGGTGGCGAAGCGCCCGAACACCTCGCGGAAAAGCTCGGGGCGGGGTGGGGACGTCATGGCGTGCCTTTATAGCGTTCGCTCACAGCGGCAACCGCGGGGACGGGCCGGCCCGTGAAGCCGGCGGGCCGCCCGGGCCGGGGGCGGCGCCGGGCGAACCGTCGGGGCGTGACTGCCGGGGGGCAACTGCCGGGGCAGAATATGGTGACCCCGACGCCGGCACCTCTGGTTGCCGCCGTAGGAGGACGAACGCGTTGTGAAGGTGGCGAACGTCTCAAGACCGGCGTCGGGGTTGAGCTGAAGTTCGCCGCTGCGACGCCTGGTCCTCCGGGGGGCTGCAGGATTGCGTGCAGACCGGCGGCCCCCGGGCCGCCAGATCGCGCGGGGCGACCCGCCTGGGCTGGGCGCCCCGGCCCTCAGCGCGTGACGGTCAGCGTCCCGTAGGCCCCAAGCGCCTGGTCGGACAGGACCGTGGAAGCCATCAGGTACGTGCCCGGGACCAGCGGTGCGATGAGCTCGGTCGTCTCGCCGGGGGGAATCGGCTGGGTCGAAGCCAGCGGCCGGGCGCCGGTCGAGATGACCAGGTTGTGGCTGAGACGGCCGTAATTGTGGACGAAGATGGACACGGTTCCGGCCGGGACCCGGACGCTCTGCGGGGCAACGTGGTACTCCGTGAGTGCCACTTGGAAGGTGCGGCTCGGGCCCACGCGGGTCGTCTGTCCGCAGGCCGCGAGGACGATCACGGCGAGCGCCGCTGCCGCCGCCCACCGGAGGCCCGGACGTCGGAGGAGGAGGGGCATCATCGGCGATCCGATTATGATCCCGCCGGATGAAACGGTCGTTCAGGGTCCTTCTCCTGTCGAGTGCATCGATCGCGGTCGCGGCCCTGGCAGCGGCATGCGGCACCGAGCACATCAGCGTGCCCTCGGGCACACCGGTGCATACCGGCGCGGTCCTGTTCAGCCAGCGCTGCTCCGGCTGTCACACCCTCGATTACGCCGCCACCCACGGCTCGGCGCCCAACGTCCGCACCGCCCAGGCCAACAGTGGCCCGAACTTCAATCAGCGCTGCGAGCGCCCGATCACGCGCGTCCTCTACGCGATCGCCAACGGCGGCTTCTCCGGCGCGTACATGCCCCAGAACATCGTGGTGGGCCAGGACGCGGTCGATGTGGCCAAGTTCGTGGCCACCTACGCCGGCCGCCAGGCTCCGCACCAGTCGGGCATCAAGCCCTGCCAGCAGCTTTCCATCGGCACCCTTCCGCCCGGCGCGGGCACGACCCAGGTCGCTTCGGCCTCGAGCTCGACCACCACGTCGACGAGCTCCAGCACCACGGCCGCGCCCAAGGCCAAGACCGGCACGGGCGCCAAGAAGGGCAAGAAGAAGAAGTCTCACGCGTAGCGAGGCCTGCGCATGCTGGACATCAGACTGATCCGACGTGATCCCGACGCCGTCCGGGCGGCGTTGCAGCGCCGTGGGCCCGGGGCCGCGGAGGCGATCGACCGGCTGCTCGAGCTCGACGAGCGCTGGCGCGCGATCACCACCAAGCTCGAAGAGCTCCGGGCCGAGCAGAACAGGGCCAACCGCGCGCTGAAGGGTGCCCCCACCCCGGAGCAGCGGGCCCAGCTGGCCGAGCTCGCCGCCCGCGGACGCTCCCTGAGCGACGAGGAGACCGTCCTGCGCGCCCAGCGCGACGCCGCCTTGGCCGCGCTGCCCAACCTGCCCGCGCAGGCCGCCCCGGCTCAGGACACCGTGCTGCGCGAGGTCGGTCAGGGGGCCCCGACCGGCCGCGATCATCTGGCCCTGGCCGGCGAGATGATCGACATGGAGCGCGGCGCACGGCTGTCGGGATCGCGCTTTGCCTACCTGCGGGGACCGCTGGTCATGCTTGAACTGGCCCTCGTCCGCTACGCGATGGAGAAGCTGAGCGCACAGGGCTTTGAGCCCGTCATCCCTCCAGTCCTGGTGCGCGAGCAGGCGCTGTACGGCACCGGGTTTCTGCCCGACACCGAGCAGCAGATCTACCGGCTGCCCGACGACGACCTGTATCTGGCCGGGACCTCCGAGGTCGCGCTGGCCTCACTGCACCGGGACGAGATTCTCGGCGAGGTGGAGCTTCCCCTGCGCTACGCCGGGTTCTCAAGCTGCTTCCGGCGCGAGGCCGGGGCGGCCGGCAAGGACACGCGCGGCATCTTCCGCGTGCACCAGTTCGACAAGGTCGAGATGTTCGCGTTCGTCACGCCCGACCGGGCCAAGGACGAGCACCAGCGCATCCTGGCCATCGAGGAGGCGATCATGCAGGACCTCGAGATCCCCTATCGCGTGGTGGCCATCGCCGTCGACGACCTCGGCGCCTCGGCGGCGATGAAGTACGACGTGGAGGCGTGGCTTCCTGGCCAGGGTCGCTATCGCGAGCTGACCTCGTGCTCGAACACCACCGACTACCAGGCTCGCCGCCTCGATATCCGCTTTCGGCCCGAGGGCGGGCGCCCCGCCCATCTGTCCACGCTCAACGGGACGGCGGTGGCGGTGGGGCGAACGATCATCGCCCTGCTCGAGAACGGCCAGCAGGAGGACAGCTCAGTTGTCCTGCCCACGGCGCTGATCCCGTACGGCGCGCCTGAGCGGCTCGGGCCCGCCGGCCCACAGTAGCGGCGCACGTGGCCGACTGGACCGAACGGAAATTGCGAGCGGTCGTACTAGCCGGGGGTGACGGCGCGCAGGCGGCGCGGGCCGCTGTCCTCGAGCACGACCAGCGCGGCCCGGGGCGGCCCGCACGTGGCGATCCGGGCCCGCATGCGCACACCGAACGTGTTCCAGGGGCGCACCGTGCTTCGTGCCGTCTCGGGATCCTGGCCGTCAGCCGCCTGGGCGATCGCCGCGGCAAACAAGGTCCGCCCCTGGGCCTCGGCGTCAGCGGGGACGAGCAGTTCGGCCACCGGCTTGTTGATGGCCGACTCCTCGGGCATATCCAAAAACCTCTGAGCCTCGACCGACATGGCCTGCACGAGCAGGGCGGAATCCACGACGAGGAAGGCATCATGGGAATCGGGGACGGCATCCTGCCGTGCCTCCAGCAGGAGACCGAGTTCGCAGGACGGGCAGACTCGGCCGTTGGGAGGAGGCGGGCCGCCGTCGGGCGACGGGGCGGCGCAATGGCCACAGAACCACACCCAGGGGACATCATGGGCTAGGCCGCCCTCGACGAGTGTGAGTGAAGGTCGCGCTATCAACTGGCTCCTTGACGTTAGGCGTCCCCTGGTCGCCTGGTCAGCCTCCCTAAGCGCCGGGAAGTGTATGGCACCCATTGGGCGGGCGCAAGAAAGATTCAGCGCCGCCTCGGGACCCCATCCGGGGCCCGGCGCCCGATACGGAGAGGGGGGGATTCGAACCCCCGAACGAGGTTAACCCCCGTTACGCGATTTCCAGTCGCGCCCGTTCAGCCGCTCCGGCACCTCTCCAGGAGCAGCGGCAAGCCTAGCGCCGCTCCCCGGCTGAGCGCGCTCGAGCCGGTCCTTTACCGGGCGTTTGCGGCGCAAAAGTCCCACGCGGGGACGGGGCTAGATCTGCCACGCCCCCGAGCGCAACAGGGGGATTTCCCGCCCGTCCGGGGTGAAGCCGGTGACTTGCACCGCGTCCCCGCCGATCATGAAGTCCACGTGGACGCTCGACCGGTTGGCACGGGAGAGGTCGGCGGGATCGGCTACACCGAGCTCGTATCCCTGGCCGATGGCGATGTGGCTGGCGGAGTTCTCATCGATGAGCGTGTCGTAGAACACCGTCTCCAGGGGCCCGACCCGTCCCTCGCGGTCAACCAGGGCCACCTCGCCGAGGCGTGCCGCGCCCTCGTCGTGCTCGCTGACCTCGCGCAGCACCTCGGCCCCCTGTTCGGCTTCGATGGAGACCGCCCATCCGCCCTGGAAGCGGACCTGCAGCCCGGTCACCGTGGTTCCGGAGGTGAACAATGGCTTGGTGGCGGTGACGATGCCATCGACTCGCTCGGGATCGGGCGTGGTGAACACCTCCTCGGTGGGCAGGTTGGGAGCGTGCTCGATTCCGTCGATCGTGGTGAAGTTGGCCGCGCACCAGTGGGAGCTGGGCAGCAGGCCGATGGTCAGGTCAGTGCCGGGCCCGGCGAAATGCAGCCGGTCCAGGCGCAGTTCGTCGAGCGTCGCCGCCGAGGCCGACAGGGTGACAAACCGTTCCCGCCATGCCGCCACGGGATCGGGCTCATCGAGCCGGCAGACGTGGGCGACCTGCGCCCACAGACGATCGAGTGCCTGGGCGGGATCGAGCTGTGGGTGAACGAGCTCGGCCCAGGCCTGCGTCGGGCAGGGGACCGCGGTCCAGTTGGTGGTACCCGCGTCAACGACCTGCATGGACTCGGCCAGCGCGGGCAGCATGTCGCGGCCCAGCAGCGCGGGCGGGATTCCGTCCATGACCCCCGGGGCCGCCGGTCCGGTCAGCGCTACGCGGGCGCAACGGTGCTCGCCCAGCGCCAGCGCCCGCTCGCCCAGCCACGGAGGGACGAAGCCGAGCGTGTCCGGATCGGCGTGCCGGGCCCGGGCCCGCTTGAGGTGCACATCGAACACGCTCAGGTCGACGAACAGCGCCCCCTGAGCGTAGGCCTCCTCGGCGATTGCCCGGGCCAAGGGCTCCTTGCCGGGCTCGGAGGCAAGGGCCAGGATCTGGCCGGGCTGAAGGTTGGCGCCGAAGCGCACGGCCAGCCGAGCCAGAGCCTGGACGTACTTCTCGTGCGATCGCCCGGTGTCGATCAACCTGGGCCCCCCTCGGTTTCTCTCTGCGGAATTACGAAGCGACCAGTATCCCCGGATTCATGACCCCCGTGGGGTCGAGCTCACGCTTGACCGCGGTCAGTGCCGCGACGCCGAGCTGACCGATCTCATCGACCAGCCAGGCTCGGTGGTCCCGGCCTACGCCGTGGTGATGGCTGATGGAACCACCGGCCAGGCCGATCGCCGCCATGGCCGCGGCTTTGGCCTCGCGCCACTGGGTGGTCGCGTCCTCGCGCTGGGCGCAGGCGACCGTGAAATACAGCGACGCGCCGGATAGATACACATGCGAGACATGGCAGAGGATCACCGCGGGAGTCCCCTGGTTGGCCAGTGACTGCGTAAGCGCGCGCGTGACAGCGCGATAGAGCTCGGGCAGGGCGGACCAGAACGCGGCGGTCTCCAGCGTTTCCACCAGAGCGCCGGCGTCAAGGAGCGCGTCGCGCAGATAGGGACCGTGAAACCGCCCCCGATTCCAGTCCGGGCCGGCGGCGGGAACCGGCGTGGCCCCGGCATCGCGGAGGACCGCGGCGGCGGCTTGCGCGCCGCGCTGGACCTCGTCGTCGGTGCCCTCGTAGCCGACGATGGCCAGGCTGCCGCCCTCTCCGCCGGACCCGAGCTGATCGGGTGCCGCCAACCCCAGCGCCGTCTCAGCCTCATCGGAGAGCCGCAGAACGGTGGGGCGAGGCCCGTCCTGAGTGAGACGGCGCACGGCCTCCTGGCCAACGGCAAAGCTTTCCAATCGCCAGCCGTCGTAGCGGCAGCTGGCCGGCACGGGGCGCACCTGAACCGTCAGCTCGGTGATCACGCCCAGCGCCCCCTCGCTGCCCAGGATGAGCTGACGCAGATCGGGCCCAGCGGCAGATTTTGGGCTGCGGCCCAGGTCGAGCGTCCCCGCCGGGGTCGCCACCCGGAGTCCCATGACGAGCTCATCAAAGCGTCCATAGCCAGCCGACGCCTGACCGCTGGAACGCGCGGCGGCGAACCCGCCCAGCGTCGCGTACTCGAATGACTGGGGAAAGTGACCGATCGTGTAGCCGCGCGCGCCAACCAGCGCTTCCGCCTCGGGCCCCCGCAATCCCGGGCCCAGACGGGCCAGCCGTGACTCCTCATCGAGGCCGGCGAGATCATTGAGCCGGAGGAGGTCGAGGGCGACCACGCCGGAGAACTGCTCGGCCTCGGGGACCAGGCCGCCCACGACCGACGTCCCCCCGCCGAAGGGGACGACGGCCACGCGATCGGCGGCGCAGCGCTTGAGGACGGCCAGCACCTCGTCGTGCGAGCCGGGCAGCAGAACCAGGTCGGGCGCCGGCAGGCGTCGGCCGGCTCGAAGCGCGAGCAGGTCGAGAGTGGACTTGCCCAGGGCGTGGCGCAGCCGGGCCTCGTGGTCGTGGCGGGCGTAGGGGTCTCCGACCAGGGCAACCAGGCCGGCGGCGATTTTGGGGGCCAGCCGGATCGGCTCCAGCTCAACCTGCTCGCTCGCCGTCGGGACCGGGTTGGGCCGGGAGACCCCGAGCCCATCGCGAAGGAGACCGAGGATCGCCGCGGGCAGAGGGCGGGCCTGGGCCGGATCTCCCCACCCCGACCAGGACAGCTCGGTGCGCGACGCGTCCATCGGCGGACGGTATCCGCTCGCCCGCCTCAGGCCTGGCTGCGCCAGCTGGGCACGGCCAGCGCGATCAGGCGCAGGCGCTTCTCGGTCTGCGCGGCAATCTCGCTCGTAGCGTCACCAGCGTCTCCCGCGATCGACAGCGCGCTGGCCGGAGACTCGAGCATGGCGTCGATGGCGACAATCATCGTGTCCACGAACAGGCCGGCCAGCATCTGCAGGTCGGCGGTGGTCCAGTCGCGGAGAACCGGGAACCGGGCCAGATCGGTGGCCAGTTCGGAGGCGAACAACCGGATCTCGTTGCGGATCGTATGCCGCAGCACCATGTTGGAGGACGACCGGGCGTCGGCAATGAAGGCGAAATGACGCCGGTGCTCGCGCACGTGGGAGACCAGGATCTCCACCGAGCGCGCGATCATCCGCTCGGGCGGCAGGCCACCCTCACGGGCCTCGCGCAGCATCGCCCGCAGCGTGCGTACCGACTCCTGGACCAGGACGAGCGCGAGTTCCTCCATGCTGGCGAAGTGGCGGTAAAAGGCCGCGGGGACGACGCCGGCGGCGCGGGCCACGCGGCGCAGGCTGAGCTGATCGAAGCTGATGCCGTCGGCGAGCTGGTTCAGGGCGGCGTCGAGCAGGGCCTGCCGCGTGTGCTGGCGGCGCTCTGACTGAGAGCGTCGGGCCGGCGCAGCCGCGCGCGAGCTCGCGTTGCGGTTGGGGTGGCGCGGTTTC
This sequence comes from Solirubrobacteraceae bacterium, assembly GCA_034665145.1. GTDB lineage: Bacteria > Actinomycetota > Thermoleophilia > Solirubrobacterales > Solirubrobacteraceae > Palsa-465. The sequence continues at coordinate 6,437 of JAXDGI010000005.1, read as the reverse complement.
GAACCGTGTGTACGTCTGTTCACGCTCATCGTGTGCACCTCATCACAGATCCATTCTACTGCTTGACGTAACCAAACGGAGCGGTCAGCATACTTAGTGAACAGTCGTACACTAACTTGTTGAGAGGAAGAGATGACCGCCAGTTCCGCACCACCTGCTCAGCGCCGGCTGGGGACCCGGCTTCTGCGTTCCAGGTTCGTTGACCTGTTGCTCGGTCCGCACGGCGTCGACCGCTATCTCGAGGTCGTCCGTCCGACCGCGACGGTGAGCGATGCCCGCGGCGAGGTGATCGACGTCTGCCGCCAGACCCCGCGCAGCGCCACCGTGACCGTGCGCGCCAACGCGGCCTGGACGGGCTTCCGGGCCGGCCAGTTCGTGCGCATCGGGCTTGAGATCGACGGTGTGCGGCGCACGCGCACCTACTCTCCCGCCGGCTCCGAGTACGCCGGCCGCGACGCGCTCGAGCTAACGGTCACCGCCCACCCCGAGGGGCTCGTCTCACGCCACATCGTCGCCGCGCTGGAGCCCGGCACCGTCGTTCATCTGGGAGCGGCGCAGGGCGAGTTCGTGCTCCCCCGCCCGCGTCCCCGACGGCTGGCCCTGATCAGCGGGGGCAGCGGGATCACCCCCGTGATGGCGATGCTGCGGACGCTGTGCGACGAGGGCCATGACCAGGAGATCGTCTTCCTGCACCACGCTCGCCGGCCCGAGGACTGGCTCTATGAGGACGAGGTCCGGGCCCTGGCCCGGCGCCATCCGCGCCTTCGTGTCGTCTACCGCGCCACGCGGGGCCCCGATGCCGGACCTCGACTGACGCCGGAATCGCTGCGCGATGTCCTCGCCGTCGGGCCTGAGGCCTGGGTCGCGGTCTGCGGGCCACCGGCCCTGCTCGCTGGGGCCCGGAGTGCGTGGAGCGAGCTGGGCGGCAGCCGAGACCACCTGCTGGCCGAGACGTTCACGACGCCGCCGCTCGCACCGGCCGGCGCCGCCGCCGCGGCCGGGACCTTGCACTTCCGGCGCAGCGACCGCCGGTCGCCGATCGCCACCGGCACGCTGCTCGAGCAGGCTGAGGCGGCGGGACTCTCCCCTGACTTCGGCTGCCGGATGGGGATCTGTCACACGTGCACCTGCCGCAAGGCGGCGGGCGCCGTGCGCAACCTGCGCACCGGCGAGGTCTCAAGTGAAGAGGACGAGGACATCCAGCTCTGCGTGTCGGTTCCCGCTGGGGACGTCGCGCTCGAACTTTGATTACCACGGGAGGAACCAATGGACACCCATTCACGACCCCAATTGACCGACGAGCAGATCGCCGCCCTGGGCGATGAGCTCGATGAGCTCCGCGGCCGCGTGATCATGGACCTCGGTGAACGCGACGCCGACTACATCCGCCGCATCATCAAGCTCCAGCGCGCCCTCGAGCTCAGTGGCCGAGGGCTGCTCTTTGCCGGCTTCCTGCCTCCGGCCTGGGTCGGCGGAACCGCCGCCCTGGCCCTGTCCAAGATCCTGGACAACATGGAGATCGGGCACAACGTCATGCACGGTCAGTACGACTGGATGAAGGATCCCGGGCTGGAGTCCCAGCGCTTTGAATGGGATACGGCCTGTCCGGGGGATCAGTGGCGTCACTCGCACAACTACGTGCACCACACCCACACCAACGTGCTGGGCAAGGATCGCGACATCGGCTACGGGGTCCTGCGCATGTCTGAGGAGCAGCGCTGGCGTCGCCGTGATCTCGGCAACCCGCTGTACGCGACCCTCCTGGCGGCCTTCTTTCAGTGGGGGGTGGCGCTGCACGACCTCGAGGTGGAGCGGATCGAAGCCGGGGAGATCGAGTGGAGCGACAAGCGCGAGATCCTCCAGGCGATCTGGCGCAAGGGACGCCGGCAGGTGCTCAAGGACTACGTCGTGTTTCCCGCTCTGGCCGGTCCGGGGGCGCCGTTCGTGCTGGCCGGAAACCTGACCGCCAACCTGACCCGGAACCTGTGGTCGTTCATGATCATCTTCTGTGGTCACTTCCCGGCTGGAGTGGAGGAGTTCTCTGAAGACGAGGTCGCCGATGAGACCCGCGGCGGCTGGTATCTGCGCCAGATGCTCGGCTCGGCCAATTTGACCGGAGGCAAGCTATTTCACCTCCTCAGCGGCAACCTGTCGCACCAGATCGAGCATCACCTGTTCCCGGACATTCCCGCCCACCGATACGCCGAGATCGCCACCGAGGTGCGCGCCATCTGCGAGCGCTACGGACTGCCCTACAACAGCGGGCCCCTGCACCAGCAGTTCGGCAGCGTGGTCAAGAAGATCTGCCGGCTGGCGCTGCCCAGCCGCGACCGGGCGCCGGCGGCGGCGGCGGGGACCTCCTTCGCGCCCGAGCCCGACCCGGCCGGGCGCGGGCGCGGGCCCGATGTGGCCGTGGTCGCCTGAGCACAGGGGGTTTGGATTTTGGTCGCGGAAACCGCTACTGCAATCCACAACCCCCGCCTCGGCGTAGGCTTCCCGCAGACCGCGAATCCCCCCGGGAGAGAGATATGCGCGAAGGCTTGATGATGGACGACTATCCCTTGTCGCTGACGGCGATCGTGCAGCGAGTGGAGCGGCTCAACCGCGACCGGGAGGTGGTGTTTCGCCGGCCCGATGGATCCGTGGGACGCACCACGTACGGCGCGTGCGCGGGACGCGCCCGCCGCCTAGCCACCGCCCTGGACAAGCTCGGGGTAGAGAACGGGAACGCGGTCGGCACCCTGCTTTGGAACCAGCCCGAGCACCTGGAGCTGTACTTCGCGCTGCCCTCGATGGGCGCGGTCCTGCACACGATCAATCCCCGGCTGCATCCGGACGAGCTGAGCTTCATCGCCGACGATGCGCAGGACAAGGTGCTCGTGGTCGATGAGTCGCTGCTCGAGGTGTTCGAGAGCTTCCGGGAAGGGCGCAACTTCGCGCACGTCATCGTCATCGCACGGTCAAACTCGGCCCCCGAAGGCACCCTGGATTACGAACAACTCATCTCCGACGCCGAGCCGATGGACTGGCCGGCGGCCGACGAGCGCCAGGCTGCGGCCATGTGTTACACGTCGGGCACGACCGGCCGCCCCAAGGGCGTCGTCTACTCCCACCGCTCACTTGTGCTCCACTCTCTCGTCGGGGCGCTGCCCGACGTCAACTCGCTGTCGCGCGAGGACACGCTGCTCCCGGTCGTGCCCATGTTCCATGCCAACGCGTGGGGCCTCATCTATACCGCCGCCCTGACCGGTTCAGGACTCGTCCTCCCCGGGCCCAAGCTTGACGCGGTCAGCTTGCTCGACCTGCTGGCCTCCGAGCGGGTGACGCTCACCGCCGGTGTCCCCACGGTGTGGATGGCGGTGCTCGAGGCGCTTGAGGCCGAGCCCGACCGCTGGGACCTCACGTCGCTGCGCCAGTTGCTGGTCGGCGGCTCGGCTGCGCCGCGGAGCATGATGGCCGGCTTCGACCGGCACGGCCTGGCGATCGTCCACGCCTGGGGGATGACTGAGACGTCGCCCCTGGGCAGCGTGTGCCGCTTGCCCCGCGAGCTGTCCGACGCGGACGAGGAGGTAAAGCTCGATTACCGCACCCGCCAGGGCACCCCGTCGCCGTTCGTGGAGATCCGGGCCCGCAACGACGACGGCGAGCTGATCCCCTGGGATGACCGGGCGTTGGGTGAGCTTGAGGTGCGCGGTCCGTGGGTCGCCGCCGGCTACCACCGCGGTCAGGGCAAGGAGAAGTTCACCGACGACGGCTGGTTTCAGACCGGCGATGTCGTGACCATCGACCCGCGGGGGAACCTCAAGATCTGCGACCGCTCCAAAGACCTGGTCAAGTCGGGCGGCGAATGGATCAGCTCCGTCGATCTCGAGAACCTGCTCATGGCCCATCCGGCGGTGGCCGAGGCGGCGGTCATCGCCATCCCCGACGATCGCTGGGGCGAGCGGCCGCTGGCCGTCATCGTCCTGCGCGAGGGACATGAGGCAGGGGCCGCGGAGCTGCGCGAGCACCTCTCCCAGCAGTACGCCAACTGGCAGGTGCCCGAGCGCTACGAGTTCGTCGACGAGATCCCGCGCACGGCCACCGGCAAGTTCAAGAAGACCGCGCTGCGTGAGCAGTTCATCAACGCCACGGTGTGAGCCGCGCCGGCCCGCTCAGCCGGACGTCAGCCGTTGCTTTTGGATCTTGCCAAGCTCGTTGCGGGGCAGCTCGTCCAGGAAGCGCACGTGCCGGGGACGCTTGTGCGGCGCCAGCTGATCGGCAACATGTTCGATCAGCTCAGCCTCGCTTGTCTCGGCCTCGCCGCGCAGCACCACCCAGGCGACGACCCGCTCACCCAGATCAGCATCGGGCTCGCCAGCCACGGCCGCATCGTCCACCGCGGGATGCTCGCGTAGCGCGGCCTCGATCTCGCCGGCGCCGATCTTGTAGCCGCCTGACTTGATGAGGTCGGTGGCTCGCCTGCCGACGATACGTATGTAACCCCGTTCGTCGCGGGTGGCCATGTCGCCGGTGTGAAACCAGCCGTCGTGCATCACTGCGGCCGTTGCCTCGGGCCGGCCCAGGTAACCGACGAATAGGTTGGGGCCGCGGACCTCGATCTCGCCCATTGTCTCGTCGTCAGTGACGTTCAGGGTCGCGCCATCCTCGTCGACCAACCGCAGTTCGACGCCGGCCACGGGCTCGCCGACTGTTCCCGGTCGGGCCTCACCGTCGGCGCGCAGCGCGGTGTTCATGAGCGTCTCGGTCATTCCGTAGCGCTCGAGCACTCCGCGGCCGGTGAGCCGGCTGATACGCGCGTGCTCGGCCACCGGCAGGGGAGCGGAGCCCGAGATAAGCAGGCGGCTGCCGGCCAGCGCGGCGGCGACCGCGGGATCGGCCTCGGCGGCCTGGGCCAGTCGCCGGTACATGGTCGGCACGCCGAACAGCATCGTCGCCCCCCCACCGAGCGCGGCGGCGATCGCCTCGGGGGAAAAGCGCCCCACGTGCACAGCGCCGCCGCCGCGGCGGACCGGACCGAGGATTCCCACCACGAGGCCATGGACGTGAAACAGGGGCAGTCCGTGAGTGACCGTGTCCCTCTCAGTCCAGCCCCAGGCATCGGCGAGGGCGTCGAGGTTGCTGGCCAGCGCGCGGTGGGGGAGGACCACGCCTTTGGGCGGGCCCGTCGTGCCCGAGGTGTAGACGATCAGCGCCGGCGCCTCGGGATCGATCTCACGCCCCTTGCCCGCGGGGCCGGCCGTGTCGGCACCGTCCTCGAGACCGACGGTAACCGTTGGCCGCGGCGCGAAGGCCGCGGGCGGCTCGGAACCGGGACCGGCGAGCAGCAGCGCTGGGTCGGCGTCGGAAGCGATGTGGCGCAGTTCCCGCTCGCCCGAGCGTGGGTTGACCGGGATGATCGGCACCCCGGCCCGGAGCGCGCCGATGACGGCCACGCACGTTTCCAGTCGTGGCTCGGCCAGGACGGCCACCCGCCGGTGCCCGCGGACGACGTCGCCGACCGCCGCGCTGGCTCGGGCCAGCGCGGCGTAGGACAGGGTGCCCTCGGGGAAGGCGAGCGCCGTCCGGGTCGGCGGCTGCACCCGCTCCAGCGCCGGGAACAGCACCTCGCTCACCGGTTCAGGGGTTCCAGCGGAAGGTCACCGTGGCCCCCGGAGGCAGCACGTGCGTAAAGCTGCGGCCCCGCCAGGCCACCGCGAAACGCGAGGCCGTCGATGAGTTGTTGTAGACGACCAGGACGCGGCTCCCATCGGGGTTGCGGAAGGCAACGTCGTCGAGCCCCGACGTGGCCCAGGCCCCCGAGCGCTGCTGACGGTAGCTGGTGAAGTTGTTGGAGCTGATCCGCCACGCGCCTGACTGAACAAAGGTGCCGATCTGCCCCAGCTCGTAGTAATCGGGGTTCAAGCTCACCGTGTGGGTGTTCTCGTCGATGGTGACGAGCCCACGGCAACCGTGGCAGCCGGAGTTGGGTGCCTCGACGGGGCCGCCGGCGGGATCGGTGGCGATGTTCCACAGCGTGACCTCGCTGGCCCAGTTGCGCATGGCGCCGATGACGATCTGGGGCACGGCGTAATGGCCGAGATTGGGCGCGCACTCGGTGACGATCTGATCGAGGCTGGGCGCGTGGCGGTGGAGGTTGCTCATCACGGTCGGGATCCCGCCGTAACAGTGCCAGGCGATCCCCTTTAGCAGGCGGCCCGCCGGGCTCGCCGCCAGCGTATCGGCGTAGTTCTCAAGCTGCCAGCTGGTGTCAGATCCATAGATCCTCGGGCTGAGATGGGCTGCGGTCAGGGCGGGAGCCAGGTTCTGGGTCAGCCACTGTTGCTCGTTCGGTTCCGGGAAGTACATGGCCGGGAAGGCCGAGGCCGCGCGGGGCTCGTTCTCCGGAGCGATCGCGTTGATGGGCACCCCGTGGGCCGCGTAGGACTGCAGGACCT
>JAXDGI010000004.1:0-4789 GCA_034665145.1 Solirubrobacteraceae bacterium | reverse complement strand
CGGGTCGCTCAAGCCCAGGCCGGTGAAATAGGCCGACAGGTCATCGGGGGCAAAGCCTCCGCCCAACTCGATGATCCCCACTGTCTGCCCCTGACCCCCCACCCCGGACGGGAAGTTGTAGGCCTCGGCCACCTGCACCGGGGTGAAGGAGGCATCGGCCGCCGCCGGAGCCGCAGCCTTGGCCTGGCGCAGATGAATGCGCGCCTGCGGGCGATCGTCAATCCCGTAGACACCCGTGACCACGTCGGCCAGCTGGTCCGGCACGCTCAGGGAGCCGGTGCGCGCCCGGTAGGGATCGGCCCCGTCGGCCGGCCGGTATAACCCCTCGAGCTGGGCGCCAAAGGCCTTGGTCACCTCATCAACCGTCCCCTTCAGTTGCACGACGCGGCGGGCGGGGTCGGCACCGACCACCGTGAGCCCGGCTTCGCGCGCGAATCCCTCCACCGCGGTGAGATCGGCGGGATCGGCCCCGTGCTCGGCCGCCCATTGCTCGCGGGAGACGTACTGACGCTGGGCCGGAGACCGGTCGGCCTGGTCATCGACCCAGTCCAGAGCGGTGCGCGGACGCACATACACGCTCACCTCCATCGGGGCCTGGGGGTCGACATCGCCAACCCGCGCGTGCCCGGGATCCACGACCCGGGTACTCCCGGGAATCTCTGCCCGTCCTGACGCTGCCATGGCTACCTCCTGCGCTGCTTGGGCGTTGTCGGCTGAGCAGTGTTGCCGGGCCTCGCATGGGCCAAACCGGTGTTTGGCCACATGGCCAACCTGCTCTGGCCGTCCGCATATGGGAGTTCCGCTGGGCAGGCTGTCAGACTTGCCATCGGCGGTAAAGGAGTCAGTGTGCGGACGACCAGATCGGAGAGAGTGCTGTCCATCGCTAGTGAGCAGACCCGGCCGCTGATCGCCGTCACCACCTCGGAAGTCCGGCGCAGTGAATCTGTGGCCCCGACTCCGCAGGGGGAGCCTCCGCGTCACGAGATGGCGCTGGGGCTGAAGTACCTGCAGGCGCTCGAAGACGCGGGCGGTATCCCGCTCGTCGTTCCTCCCCTGTCGACATCGTCGGTGGTCGACGCGCTGCTTGACCGGGTCGACGCCCTGTGTCTTTCGGGAGGCCCTGACCTGGACCCGCAGGCCTACAACGAGCGCCGGCACGAGCGGACCGGTCCGATCGAACCCGACCTGGACGAGTTCGAGTTTGCGGTGGCCAAGGCCGCCGATGAGCGCGGCATGCCGATCCTGGCCATCTGCCGCGGACTCCAGGTCCTCAACGTGGCCCGCGGCGGCACTCTGCACCAGCACCTGCCCGATGTGGTCGGGGTGACGATCAACCACCGCCAGCCCGAGCCCGGGCCGCAGCCCACCCACAGCGTCACGATCAGCCGCGAAACCCGGATCGCCGACATCCTGGGCCGCGAGGACGCACAGGTCAACTCCTTCCATCACCAGGCCATCGCCCGGCTGGGCCGGGGACTGGTCGTGACCAGCCGCGCCCCCGACGGGACCATCGAGAGCATCGAGGCCACCGACCGCGAGTTCGTGCTCGGGGTGCAGTGGCACGCCGAGACCCTCGTGGCCCGCCCCGAGCAGGCCGCCCTGTTCCGTGCCTTCGTCGCCGAGGCCCGGCGCGTGGTCGCCGGCGCACCCCAGCTCAGAGTCGCCTGAGGCCGCCGCGGTGTGCGGCTTTGCCGGTGAGCGGGCGGTCGGCCGAGCCGCCGACCAGAGAGCCGTTGACCGGATGGCGGCCACGATGCGCAGCCGCGGACCCGACGGGGAGGGCAGCTGGGCGCAGGACGGTGTCGCCCTGGCCCACCGCCGGCTCAAGATCATCGACCTGACCCGCACCGGCGATCAGCCCATGGTCGACCCCGAGCTGGGGTTGACCGTGGCCTTCAACGGCTGCATCTACAACCACCAGGAGCTGCGGACCGAGCTCGAGCACGACGGCTACCGGTTCTTCTCCACCAGTGACACCGAGGTCATCCCCAAGGCCTACGCCAAGTGGGGGCGCGACTGTGTCACGCGCTTGAAGGGGATGTTCGCCTTTGCCCTGTGTGAACACGAGTCCGGTCGTGTCCTGCTCGCCCGCGACCGCCTCGGGGTCAAGCCGCTGTATCTCGCCCCGGGCGCCGACTCGCTGCGCTTTGCCTCCACCCTGCCCGCGCTGCTGGCCGGGGGTGGAATCGACACCGAGATCGACGCCGTCGCGCTGCACCACTATCTGAGCTGGCATTCCGTGGTGCCGCCTCCGCGGACGATCATTCGCGGGGTCCAGAAGCTGCCGCCCGCCCATACGTTGCTCATCGAGCCCGACGGAAGCACGAGCCAGGAGCGCTATTGGCGCGCCGACTTCAGCCGCCAGGAGCGCTATGCCGACTGGAGCGAGCAGGACTGGGCAGACGCGGTCCTGCAGGCCTTGCGCACCGCGGTCAAGCGCCGCATGGTCTCCGATGTGCCCGTCGGGGTGCTGCTTTCCGGCGGACTTGACTCGAGTCTGATCGTGGCCCTGCTCGAGACCTCGGGTCAGGAGAAGCTGGCCACATTCAGCATCGGCTTTGACGACGTCGGCTCGCGCGAGGGCAACGAGTTTCGCTACTCGGACATCATCGCCGCGCAGTTCGACACCGACCACCACAAGATCCACGTCGACACGGCGCGCATGCTGCCCGCCCTGGATGGTGCCGTGCGGGCGATGAGTGAGCCGATGGTCTCCCACGACGCCGTCGCCTTTTACCTTCTCTCCGAGGAGGTGGCCAAGTCCTACAAGGTCGTGCAGTCAGGCCAGGGCGCCGATGAGGTGTTCGCCGGCTACTCGTGGTACCCGCCGCTGTTCCGGGCCGAAGGGACCGGCGCCGCGGCCTATCGCCAGGCCTTTTTCGACCGCGCCGATGGCGACATCACCGAGACGGTCGCCGATGCCTACCGCCTTGGCCAGGATCCCAGCCGAGCCTTCCAGGAAGCCCACTTCGCCGCCGCCGGCGCCGACGATCCCGTCGACCGAGGTCTGCGTCTCGACACCGAGGTGATGCTCGTCGACGATCCCGTCAAGCGCGTGGACAATATGACCATGGCCTGGGGCCTCGAGGCCCGCACGCCGTTTCTCGATCACGAGCTCGTCGAGCTGGCGGCGGCCTGCCCGCCCGAGCTGAAGCTGGCCTCGGGCGGCAAGGGAGTGCTCAAGGATGCCGCGCGCCAGGTCCTTCCCGCCGAGGTCATCGACCGGCCCAAGGGCTACTTTCCCGTGCCGGCCCTGTCCACCCTCGAGGGGTCCACGCTTGAGCTGATCACCGAGCTGATGAACGGCACGCAGGCCCGCGCCCGGGGGATCTTTCGTCCCGAGCACGTCGACATGTTGCTGACGGCGCCCAACGAGCACCTGACCACGCTCGAAGGCTCCAAGCTCTGGCAGCTGGCCCTGCTCGAGTTGTGGCTGGACAAGCATGGGCTTTGACGGGCGGTCCCAGCCGCCGTTTGACGAGGATCGCCATCCCGACGGGCGTCCCCGCCCCGGCTACGCGCAGACGCTCAGGGCACTGGAGGCGGCCGACCTCGACGCCCTGGCGGTCTCCGTGGCCGCGCATCTTGATGCCGCCGGGGTGACCTTCGGCGACGGCACGTTTGTCATCGATCCGATTCCCCGCCTGATCGCCGCCGCGGAGTGGCATCAGCTCGAGCGAGGCCTGGTCCAGCGCGCGATCGCGCTCAACCACTTCCTCCAGGACGTCTATGGGGAGCGCCGGATCGTCGACGCGGGCCTGATCGAGGCCGACGTTCTCGACGGTGCCGAAGGCTACGAACCCGACCTCACCCGCCGCATCGCCGGCGATACACCTCCGGCGGCGATCATCGGCTTCGATCTCGTCCGGGCCCCGGACGGGGAATTCCTGGTCCTCGAGGACAACCTGCGCACACCATCGGGGTTTGCCTACCTGCTCGCCGCGCGGGCCGCGCTCGTCGCTTCGCTCCCGCCCGGGCTGCCCGTCCCGCGTCCGGTTGATCCTGAGCTCTACGACCTCCTTCTCGGGACGCTGCGCCATGCCGTCCCCGCGGGAAGCCAGGACGACCCGGTGATCGTTCTGCTCACCGACGGCAGCGACAACGTCGCCTACTACGAGCATTCCATCGCGGCCCAGCGATTGGGTATCCCACTGCTCACTCCCGAGGATCTCCAGCTCCGCGGGCTGGAGCTGTTCGCACGGCTGCCCGAGGGCTCCACCCAGCGCATCGACGTCGTCTACCGGCGTACCGACGAGGATCGGGTGCGCGACGAGCAGGGCCGGATGACGCCGGTGGCCGAGCTGCTTCTCCCGGCGTGGCTGAGCGGGCGACTGGGGCTGGTGAACGCTTTTGGCAACGGGGTCGCTGACGACAAACTCGTCCACGCTCACGTGGAGGGGTTTGTGCGCTTCTACCTTGACCAGGAGCCGCTCATCCGCTCCGTTCCCACCCAGTCGCTCGACGCGGACGGGGCCGGCGACCACGCTGCCGCCAACCTGGAGCGACTCGTCGTCAAGCCCCGCCACGGCCACGGCGGCGCGGGCGTGGTGATCGGCTCACACGCCGGCGACCTCGAGCTGGCCCAGGCTCGCGCTGAACTCGCGCTCCATCCCGAGCGCTATATCGCCCAGCCGATTGTTCCCCTGTCCCGCCACCCCACCGTGATCGACGGCCGGCTCGAGCCCCGCCACGTCGACCTGCGGCCGTTCGCCTTCTGCGGTCCGGACGTCGTGCTGGCCTCTGGCGGCCTGTCCCGCGTGGCCTTCGATGCAGGCGAGATGGTCGTCAA
>JAXDGI010000003.1:0-11164 GCA_034665145.1 Solirubrobacteraceae bacterium | reverse complement strand
GGGCGATGTGGTCGGGGCGCCTGGATGCGCTGGGGCGCCATCTGGACCACCGGTCCGGCCCCTAACGTCGGGCCGAGGGCCGGCCCTTGACCTCAGGCGCCGGGCCGGCCCCTGACCTCGGGCGCCGCGCCGGCCCCTGACCTCGGGTCAGCCCGGTCCGCCATCGTCACGGCCGGGCGCGGTCCGGGGACAAGATCGGACGGTGCGCGGCCAACCACCCATCGGGTGCGGCGGACTTCTCGGTGTCCTCATAGACCTCGTAGCCGGTGGGCCGGCCCCAGCGCAGATGGCCCCAGATGACAAACCGGTTCTCGTAGTGGCCTGCACGGAGGTGTTCGGGCGCCGGCTGGCCGCCGGCATGACCGCTTCACCGCCGCCGGCCTGAGCGACGACATTGCCCGCGAGCTGGCCGTGAGCATGTTCGTTGCGCTCGAGGGCGCGTTCATCCTCGCCCGGGCGACGCGCAGCGTCGAGGCGCTGGCCGTGGGCGGCGAGCTGACGGCCCGGGCAGTCGAGGCAGCGCTGAGCGCCGGGCCTTGGCTTAGTGCGGGACCCGGCCGCCGGCTGCACCCGGCTCGCTGGCCGGTCCGTGCGGGGCGGGGATGCCCAGCACGCGCATCGCCTTCAGGCCCATCGAGAGCTTCTCGCGACCGTCGGTCGAGGAGACGTCGAGGCCGGTGAGCTCCCGGACGCGCTCAAAGCGGTAGCGGATCGTGTGGCGGTGGGTGATGAGCCGGGCCGCGGTGGCGTTGACGTTGGCGTCGCAGTCCAGGAAGGTGGCCAGGGTGCCCAGCAGGTCGGTCTCGTACTGCTCGTCGTAGGCGACGAGGGGACGGACGGTCTCCTTGTAGAAGCGGCCGAGCTCGGTCGGATCGCTCATGTAGGGCAGCAGCAGCTGGTAGGTGCCGGTCTCCTCGTAGGCGAGCTCGACGCGCTCGCTGTCGCCCTCAGCGACATTCAACGCCAGCAGCGCCTCGTTATAGGCGCGCTTCAGGTCGAGCGGATCCTCGACCCGGCGGCTGCGACCCAAGGCGAAGGCAAAGCCGGGCAGCCCGGATTCCAGTTCGCGCAGCACGGCGGCGGACACGCGGCGTCCGGTTTCCCCGTCGGGGTCGGGGAGCAGGATGACCGCCTCGTCGGTCTCGACCTCCGTCGGTGCGGCGATGGAACCAGGGGCGATCGAGCGGGCGCCCCGGGCGGCCACGGCGAGCAGACGCCGGCGCCAGTCATCCTCGGTCGGCGTGCGGGCGTGGGCGCGGACAACGGCCACACTTGCCCCGTTTGATAAATCGGTGCCGAGTTCCTTGCCGCGGGCGATCAGGTCGTCGCGACCCTCGATGCGCCCGTTGAGGACGGCGCGCTGGAAGCTGGTCGCGGCCTCCTCCGAGGCGCGCTCGGGGGCACGCACGCGCTCCACCTCGGAGGCGATCAACGTGGTGACCAGCCGCAGCACGGCGCCATCGGGCGTGCCCTCCCGGCCGCGCATGCGCAGCTGCCCGACCGAGGTCTCAGCCACCTTGAGGTCGACGGTGTTCACGCCCTCGGTGTCGCGCATCAGGGAGCGCTCGTCGGCCGGCGAGCGGGCGGCCACGGCCAGCACCGTGGCCGAGCGGTCGATCAGGATGAGGCTCGCGTCAAGCGCCCGGGCGGCGGCGCGGAGGATCTCGGGCAGCCCCGCGCCGGACTCGACCGCGTCGGTGATGGCGGCAAACGCGGCCAGATCGGGCGCACGGCGCGCCGCGTGGTCTGTCATCTCGTTCACCTGAGGACCGCGCTCACGCGGTCAGAACAGGCGCGGCCACTCGAGGATGACCACGGCGCCGAGCAGGACGCCGAGACCGATGAGCGCGGCGAGGACATAGAGGGACAGGAACACGGCGGCCACGCGCTCGAGCGGACGGCGGTAGGCGGTCACCGCAGGGACCAGCACCAGGGTGCAGAAGGCCCCGAGGCAGAGCACCCCCACACATGCACCGACGAGGTAGGTGACGGACTGATTGCTCACGAGCGGTCTCCCAATTGTTGCGAAACCCGCTCCGGACCGGAAGCCAGCGCCACCCGCGTCCGGAAATTGCGGAGAACCATCACCGGTTCGCTGCCCCGGGGCCGACCCCTCTGCGCCGGGGCCGGACGGCCACCGCGCCGGGATACGGCTCGGCCACCTCGGCCGCCCCGGCCTGGGCACGCGGCCAGGCATCCGGGCCCCAGAAGAGCCCGATCACGGTTGGTCCCGAACCGCACACGATCGCGCGCTCAGAGCCGGCCTGGCGGGCGGCGGTCAGGGCCCGGGCAAGCTCCGGACGCAGGGTCAGTGCAGCCGCCTGCAGCTCATTGACGGTCAAAGCGGGCGGCAGCGTCCAGCCCGGTCCGGTGGCGGCAGTCTCGATAGCCACATCGACAGCGAGCAGCTCGGTGCGTGAGCGACCCCGCCCGCGCGTGTCAAAGGCCCGGTAGACGTCGGCAGTCGAGAGCCCGAAGGCCTGCGGGATGATCAGGAACGCGTGCTCACCGGGATCGGCCAGCAGGCGGATCAGGTCACCGGCACCGGTGCCAGCGGTCGGACCCGGGTCAAGCTGGCTGGGCACATCGGAGCCGAGCCGGGCGGCGAGCGCGGTGAGCGCGCCCGGGCTGACCGGGGCCAGGCGGGGTGCGAAGCGCAGCAGAGCGGCCGCATCGGCCGAACCGCCGCCCAGGCCGGCGGCGATCGGGATGCGCTTGGCGATCTCGACCCGCAGGGGCGCCGCCGCCCAGCCCACCTCGCGGAGCCCGGCCAGGGCCGACTCGACCAGATTCGGTCCGGGCACGCGGGGGCAGACGACCTCGTCGCGGCCGGATCCCGACTCGACGATCAGCAGCTCATCGGCCAGGTCGACGGACTCGAACACGGTGACGAGCTCGTGGCGGCCGTCCTCGCGGGGCTCGCCCACGAACAGGCACAGGTTGACCTTGGCGTAGGCCGCCAGCCGGGTGGGAAGGGCCGCCCCGGCGCCGGCGCCGGCGATGCTCACGCGGCCAGCCTCGCGGCCAGCTGACGGAACTCGTCCGGGGTCAGGCGCTCGGCCCGCTCGTCCGCCGGGTGGCCGAGCTCGACGAGCGCGGCGCGCGCTCGCTCGCGCACGTCGGATCCGAAACCGCCGGCCAGGGCGAGCGAGCGGGGCAGCGCCTTGCGGCGGTGGGCAAAGGCGCCGTGAATGACGCTGCGCAGCTGGGCGTCAGCTCCCGCTCGGACCCGGGCAAGCCCGAGCAACACCGAATCGACGTTGGGTACGGGCCGAAACACGGTCCGCGAGACGGCGCGCAGGACCCGAACCTCACAGGCCAGTTGCGCCAGGACCGAGGGGACACCGTAGGCGGCGGTGCCGGCAGCGGCGGCCAGGCGCTCTCCGACCTCGCGCTGGACCATGACCACCCACTGACCAAGCGAGGGCAGTTCGTCGATCGTCTTGAGGATCAGGGTGGCGGCGATCCCATAGGGCAGGTTGGCCACCATCTTGGTCGGCGTCGGTGAGAGCGCGCCGAGGTCAACCGACAACGCGTCGCCCATGTGCAGCTCAGCGCCCGGATATGGCCCTAACAGGTCGCGCAGACCACGTTCGAGCCGCGGATCCACCTCGACGACGTGCAGATGACCCGCGCGCTGGGCCAGGCGCTCGGACAAGATGCCCGGGCCGCCGCCCACTTCGAGGACGACGTCGCCGGCGGCCAGCGCGGCCAGCCGCTCGATCACATCGACGATGTTGCGGTCGATCAGGAAGTTCTGGCCCAGCTCGCGCTGCCGGGCCGAGCGGGCACTCACCAGTTGAAGGCGGCGGCAGCACTGCTCAGCACCGCGGCCTCGAAGTCGACGTAGGGGACGCGGCGCTCGACGGCCAGCGCCTGTGCGGTGTGGACGACGTTGGCGGGTTCGTTGGGCTTGCCCCGCACGACCTGGGGCGCCAGGTACGGCGCGTCGGTCTCGACGAGCAGCCGCTCAGCGGGGACCCGGAGCGCCGCCTCGCGCAGATCGGCGGCCTTTGGGTAGGTCGCGTTGCCGGCGAATGAAAACCACCAGCGGTCGTGCTCCAGGCACTCCCCGATCCGTGAGGCCATCGAGAAGCAGTGGAGGATCACCCTCAGATCCGCGGCCTGAGCATGGAGGATCTCCAGCGTGTCGTCGTCGGCCGACCGGGTGTGGATGACCAGCGGCTTGTCCACGCGCCGCGCGAGATCGATCTGCGCCTCGAAGGCGCGCCGCTGATCCTCGTGGGGGGCGTGATCGCGGTAGTAATCAAGCCCGGTCTCGCCGATGGCCACGCAGCGCTCGTGGCTGGCCAGTGCCTCGAGCTCGGCCAGGTCAGCATCGTCAAAGCCGGTGGCCTCGTTGGGATGGCGTCCGATGGCGGCGAACACCTGCGGGAAATCCTCGGCCGCGGCCAACGCCGAGCGGCACGAGGCCCCGTCGGTACCGACCGTGACCATCCGTGTCACGCCGGCCCGCTCCGCGGCCGCGACGAGCTCGGTGTTGGGCGGACGGCAGGAGTCCAGGTGGGTGTGGCTGTCGATCATGCCGGCCGCCTCCTCAGCTGCGCTTGGGAAACAGCGGCTCCAGCTCGGCCGCGGCCCAGCCCCCCGACCGGGGAGAGAACTCGGCGCCCTCGAGCCCAAAGCGAACCCCACCCCGCGCCTCGGTCAGGGCGGTGAGCAGACGATGCGTGGCCTCGGGGATATAGGGATGCAGAAGGACGGTGACGACACGAATGCCCTCGGCCAGAGAGGCGAGAACCTGGTCAAGCTTGCCGGCCGCGTCGGGGTCCCGGGCCAGCTGCCAGGGTGCCTGCTCCTCCACGTAGCGGTTCAGGCGCCGCACCCGCTGCCAGATGACCTCCAGCGCCTGCGTGGCTTCGGCCGCCCCCATCAGCGCGACCACGCGCTCACGGAGGCCGGCGAAGTCTGCGGCCAGGTCGGGGTCGGTCGGGGCGTCGGGGATCACCCCGTCGCGGTAGCGGTGGATCATGGCGATCGTGCGGCTGGCCAGGTTGCCGTACTCATTGGCCAGCTCGGATTCGTAGCGGGAGTGGACGGCTTCCATGCCGACGGCGCCGTCCCCGCCGAAGGCAACGTCGCGCATGAGGTAGAAGCGCAGCGCGTCAGGCCCGTACTGGTCGATCACCTCGAAGGGGTCGAGCACATTGCCCAGGGACTTGCTCATCTTGCGCCCGTCGGCCCCGAGGAGGAAGCCGTGCACGAACACGTGGTGCGGGAGCTCGAGGCCGGCAGCCATGAGCAGCGCCGGCCAGAACACGGTGTGGAATTTGAGGATGTCCTTGCCGATGACATGGAAGGTGGCCGGCCAGAAACGGTCGGTCAAATCCTCACCCGCCCGCGCGTAGCCGAGCGCCGTGTAGTAGTTGAGCAGCGCGTCGAACCACACGTAGAACACGTGGCCCGGATCCCAGGGCACGGTGACCCCCCACTT
Source organism: Solirubrobacteraceae bacterium (assembly GCA_034665145.1). Taxonomy (GTDB): domain Bacteria; phylum Actinomycetota; class Thermoleophilia; order Solirubrobacterales; family Solirubrobacteraceae; genus Palsa-465. The sequence continues at coordinate 5,709 of JAXDGI010000003.1, read as the reverse complement.
CAGCCGCCCCCGCGAGAGCGAGACGTCCTGGAGGCCGGACTTGATGAAGGAGTGCGCCTCGTTGTAGTGGCGCGACGGCATGACGAAGTCCGTCTGCTCGGCGTACAGACGCTCGAGTGGCTCCTGGAAGGTCGACAACCGGAAGAACCAATTCTCCTCTGAGTGGCGTTCGAGGGGGATCTCGTGAATCGGGCAGCGGTTGCCCTCGGCGATCTCGTTCTCGACCTTGAAGTCGGCGCAGCGCGGGCAGTACCAGCCCTCGTACAGGCCCTTGTAGGTGTGGCCGTTGTCGTGGACGCGCTGCAGCACCTCCTGAACGCGGCGCTTGTGCTCCTCATCCGTGGTGCGGATGAAGAAGTCGTTGGAGGCGTTGAGCATCGGGGCGAGCGCCTTGAAGTGCTCGGCGTTGCGGTCGGCCAGCTCCTGGGGCGTCACCCCCTGGGCCTTGGCGGCGTCGGCCACGGGCTCGCCGTGCTCATCGGTGCCGGTGAGAAAGAACACGTCGGCGCCGCGCTGACGCTGATGGCGAGCCAGGACGTCACAGGCGATCGTCGTGTACGCGTGACCGAGGTGCGGTTGCGCGTTGACGTAGTAGATGGGAGTGGTGATGTAAAAGGACACGGGCCGGGGCGACCAAAGGACATCGGCGGGGGCGCAACCAAGGCTATCCTGCGCTTGGTGAAGGGAGGCAGCGTGACCACGCAGACAGACGCGCGTCAGTTGGACAATTACATCGGGGGCCGCTGGGCCGCGGCGCAGGACGCCGCCGATGTCCTGGACGTCACCAATCCCGCCAGTGGCGAGGTGTTGGCGCGGGTGCCGCTGTCAGGATCCGCCGACCTCGACGCCGCGGTCGCCGCTGCGCGTGCCGCCCTTCCCAAGTGGCGGGCGGTGTCGGTCATCGCCCGGGCCCGGAAGCTGTTCGAGCTGCGCGAGCGCCTCGTCGCCCGTCAGGAGGACCTGGCCCAGTCGGTCACCGCCGAGATGGGCAAGACCATCGGCGATGCCCGCGCCGAGGTCGGGCGGATGATTGAGATGGTCGAGTGCGCGTGCGCGGTCCCGACCACCATGCAGGGCCGGATCATCGAGGACGTGGCCCGCGGAGTCGATGCCCAGACGGTCCGGCAGCCGGTCGGCGTGTGCGCGGCCATTGTCCCGTTCAACTTCCCGGCCATGGTGCCGTTCTGGTTTCTGCCCTTCGCCATCGCCTGTGGCAATACGTTCGTGCTCAAGCCCTCCGAGCAGGTGCCGCTCACCCAGCAGATCGCCTTTGCCGAACTTGACGCGCTGGGCCTGCCCGACGGTGTGGTCAACCTGGTCAACGGGGGCCGCGAGGTCGTCGAGGGGATCCTCGATCACCCCGGCATCGACGCCGTCTCCTTCGTCGGCTCGGCCCCGGTGGCGCGCCTGGTCTACGAGCGCGCGGCCCAGGCCGGCAAGCGCGTTCAAGCCCTCGGGGGGGCCAAGAACCACATGGTCATCATGCCCGACGCGGTCATCGACAGGACTGTTGACGGCCTCATCGGCTCGGCCTTCGGCGCCGCCGGTCAGCGCTGCATGGCCGGCTCGGTGGTGGTCACCGTCGGCGATGCCCACGGCGCGCTGATGGAGCCGCTGATCGCGGCCAGCCGCGCCCTGAGCGTCGGCGACGGGCGTGATAAGAGCGTCGACGTCGGGCCGGTGATTTCCCCCGCCGCCTGTGAGCGGATCACCGACTGGATCGGCCGCGGCGAGCAGGCGGGCGCGCGCGTCGTGCTCGACGGCCGGGGCCGCCAGGGGGCGTTCGTCGGCCCCACCATCCTCGATGACGTCACGCCCGACATGGACGTGGCCCGCGAGGAGATCTTCGGGCCGGTACTCGGGGTGATCCGCACCGCCAGCCTGGACGAGGCGATCGAGGTCGTCAACGCCAGCCGGTTTGGCAACGGAACCTCGATCTTCACCGAGTCCGCCGCGGCCGTGCGCCGCTATCGCCATGAGGTCCAGGCCGGCATGGTCGGCGTCAACATCGGCGTCGCCGCCCCGGTGGCCTTCTTCCCGTTCAGCGGCTGGAAGGACAGCTTCCTCGGGGACCTCCATGCCCACGGGCCCGACGCGGTCGAGTTCTATACCCGCAAAAAGACCGTCACCAGCCGGTTCTTCTCCGACGGGCAGGGCAGCGGCAGCTACTTCGTCGAGCGCTGATCGGTCACCGGCGGCCCGGTAGACGGACGTGCTGTAACTAAGCGTCGAAAAACGACGCTTAGTCACAGCACCCCCTCCTGGAGATCTAATGCGACGCGGTCAACGCCCGGTAGAGCGCGTTGGCGCTGACTCCGGTGAGCTCGGCCACCACCCCGGCCGCCGGGCGCGGCTTGGCGCCGGCGTCGACCAGGCGGCGGAGCGCCGCCACGGCGGCCTCGAGGTCCTGCTCGGGCCCCGACGGCGCGGGACCCACGACGAGCACGATCTCCCCACGCGGCGCCTCCTCCGCGTAGCGCTGGGCCAGGGTCGCGGCGTCGGCCCGGACGATCTCCTCGTGGACCTTGGTCAGCTCGCGGCACACCGCGGCGGGCCGGCTCGGGTCACGCTCGGCGAGGACGGCCAGGGTGGCGGCCAGGCGGCGGGGGGACTCGAAGGCGACGACCGTCTCGGGGGAGTCAAAGAGGCGCTCGAGCTCTCCTCGTTTGCGGGGGAGGAAGCCGACGAACCGCCAGCGATCGGCGGGCAGGGCACTGGCGACCAGGGCGTTGAGCGCGGCGGACGGACCGGGCAGGACCTCGACCCCCAGGCCGGCGGCCACGCAGGCCTGGACGAGCACGAACCCGGGATCGGAGACGAGCGGCATGCCGGCGTCAGAGACGAGCGCGACCACGGCCCCAGACTGCATCCGCCGCACCAGCTCGGTGGCCCGGGCGCGCTCGTTGTGCTCGTGGTAGCTGACCAGGTCGCCCCCCACCCCGTAGCGGTCGAGCAGGATCCGGGTCCGGCGAGTGTCCTCGCAAGCGACGAGATCGGCCTCGCGCAGGGCGGCCAGGACGCGCAGGGTGACGTCCTCGAGGTTGCCGATCGGCGTCGGGCAGACGATCAGCCGGCCGGTCACAGCAGCGCCTTTCCGGCCAGCCCGTCGAAGGCGAGCGCCGCCGCGCCGACCATGCCCGCCTCGACTCCGAAGCGCGCGGGCACGATCCGCACGATGTCGCGCGACGGCGGCAGTGCCCGACGAGCCACCTCGGCCCGGGCCGGCGTGAGCAGGAGATCGCCGGCGGCGATCACGCCGCCGCCGATCACGACCACCTCGGGGTTGAAGATGTTGACCAGGCTGGTCAGGGCCATGCCCAGCCGCGCTCCGATCAGCTCGATGGCCTCGACCGCCCCCGGATCACCGTCGTGGGCGAGCTCGGTGATCAGCGGCCCGGCTAATTCGCGGCCCTCGGCCTGGGCACGAGCCAGGCCCGAGTCGGGCCGCTCGGCCGCGATCCGCCGGGCCTCGCGGGCCAGGGCCGTCCCAGAGGCAAAGGCCTCGACACAGCCATAGCCGGGACAGTTGCCCTGACAGTGGGGACCGTGGAAGTCGATGATCACGTGGCCAAGCTCAGCCGCGGCACCGAGGGCACCCCGGTAGGGCTCGCCGCGGAGAATGAGGCCGCCACCGATCCCGGTGCCGATCGTCATGACCACGGCCTCGCTGGCTCCGCGGGCGGCCCCGGCGCGATGCTCGGCCAGGGCGGCGGTGTTGCCGTCGTTGTCGACGAACACGGGCAGATCGAGCCGTTCGGCCATCAGAGCGGCAAAGGCGACATCGAAGAGGGGGAGATTGACGGCCACCACGGCGATCCCGGTCCGCTGGTCGATGAGGCTGGGGATGCCAAAGCCGACCGCCTCCACCTCGGGGCCCGGCGCGGAGCGGACCTCTTGCACTACTCTCACGACGACCTCGAGCAGGGTACGCTGATCAAGGCCCGAAACAGTTCGTTGCGCCCGATGGTGCACACCAAGTTCCGGGTCAACGGCGCCGGCCAGCAGCTTCGTACCGCCAAGGTCGACGCCGATGGTGCGCCGCTCCGGCATGCGGTCACTATATGCAGTGCCGACGCAACCACGATGGCCAACGAACCCCGCAACCCAGCTTCGAGTCAGGACCCGCCCTACCGCGTGTACCGCGGAGGCTCGGACGACTCATCCTCCCGCGGCAATGGGGGCGCGGCCCGGGGCGGCGCCCCCCCGTACAAGGTCTACCGCTCCAATCCGCGCGGCCTGCGGTCGCGTCTGCGCGGCGAGGACGATGTGGTCCTGCCCGGCGGCGGCGGAGACGGCGGCGATCAGAAGTCGTCCGGCAGGCGCGGCGGCCGTTTCCGCGGTCCGATCACGCCCCGCCGGGTCATCAAGTGGGTTGTCCTCCTCATTGTGGCCTGGGTGGCCCTTTCGGCCGTGCTCTTCTTTGTCAGCGCTCAGCAGGAGAGCGGCAGCCTGCCCACTGCGGCCCAGAACGCCCTCACCCCGGGCTCAAACATGGTCCTCTCGACCGACACCGTGCTCGTCCTCGGCACCGATCAGCGGCCCACGGGCACCAAGGAGGGCGGGGCCAACACCAGCGATAAGGGCAGCCGCTCGGACACGATGATGCTGTGGCGCGTCGGCGGCGGAACCTCGCGGCGACTGTCAATCCCACGCGACACGATGGCCGACATCCCCGGCGTCGGCCTGAGCAAGATCAACGCCGCCTACGCCTACGGCGGTCCAGCGCTGGCCATCCGCACGGTCGAGAGGTTCACCGGGCTCAAGATCAATCACCTGATCGTGGTCAATCTCGCCGCCTTCCCGCAGTTCATCGACGCCATCGGGGGTGTCGACGTCACGACCGGGCGCATCTGCTCGAACATCAGCGGCGGAGTCAAGAACGGCGGCTTCACGCTCAATCTGCGCCCCGGCAGCCATCACCTCGACGGCCGCGACGCCCTGACGCTGGCCCGCACGCGCGAGAACGCCTGCAACGCATCCAGCAACGATCTGACCCGCGAGGGCTACCAGCAGAAGATCCTCAACGCGATCAAGTCCAAGCTGCTCTCCCCCACCACCTTCTTCCATCTGCCCTGGGCCTCCTGGGCCGCGCCGAAGACGCTGCGCACCGACATGGGCCCCCTCACCCTGCTCAGCCTGTTCGTGGCCGCCGAGACAGGTGGCTCGGCCCCGACCCAGATCCTCGGCTCGAATCACCTGCCACTGGCCGACCCGCAGTCACCGGCCGGGCAGGCGGCGATCCGCCGGGCCGTCAACAAGCTGATGAACGGCTGAAACCGGGGCGGCCTACGACGCCTTGCTCTCGGACTTCTTCTTGGTCTCGGAGCCCGAGTTGCTGGAGCCCGAGTTGCTCGACCCCGAGTTGCTGGAGCCCGAGTTGCTCGAGCCCGATCCCGAGTCGGTGGACGACTTCGCGCTGGAGCTCTCGCTCTTGGCATCGCCCTTGGCGGCTTCCTTCATCTCGCGCGAGCGCTTGCGGGTCCCGTAATCGGTGTTGTAGAAGCCCGAGCCCTTGAAGTGGACGGCGACGGGGCGAAAGACCCGCTGGACCGGGACGCCACAGACCTCACACTTGGTCACCGGATCGTCGGAGAAACTCTGCCGTACGTCGAAGTTGTGACCGTCTTCACACCGGTATTCGTAGATCGGCATAGCAGACGAGAATATAGCTGAGTTGGCTGGCACTCTCCCCGGTGGAGTGCCAAGCGG
>JAXDGI010000002.1:0-15992 GCA_034665145.1 Solirubrobacteraceae bacterium | reverse complement strand
CCCGGACTGGAGAGAGCGATGTCGTGGCCCGGACACCGTCGGCCATTGAGCAGGAGGCCGTGGTACCGATCCGCGAGGCCTTCTTCGGCGCCGCTGAGACGGTCACGGTTGACGCGGCGATCGGTCGCGTCTCCTGTGAGTCGATCGCCGGCTACCCACTGGGCGTGCCGGCGCTGCTCCCCGGGGAGCGGATCACGGCCGAGGTGGTCGACTACCTGCGCGAGCTCGTGGCTGTGGGCGCCCGGCTGCACGGGGCGGCGGATCCCACCTTCACCACGGTCCGCGTTCTCGCCGGTCGCTGACACCGTCGGTCCGGGCGCTCAGAATCGCTCTGGGCCGGCCTTCGTCGCGTGGTCACCGGTTGGTGACATCGGCATGCATCGGTTGCGCCGCAGATGGGTACGCCTACCGGAAAGAGGACCATTAATGGCCGGCGGGCGGCGAATCCAGGGCCGCAGGCCGAACAGGAAGGGAGCCCATCATGAACAAGCGCCCACCGGTGACACGGGCTGGGATAGCGGTGCTAGCGATCGCGATCTGCGCGATCGCCTTCGCCACCGCGGCGAGTGCGCGATCGCATCACGCGGTCAAGCGATCACATCGTGCCGTCGCGCGATCCCAACACGCGGCTGCCAATGCCGCCACCACCGCAGCGACGTTCTCCACCGGCCAGCTTCAGTCGGCCACCGTCGGGGCCAGCGGCTGCGCAACCAACACCGCCGGGGAGCCGGCGATTCACGTGTCGCGCGCCAACAACGTGTTTCTCGGCTCCGAGCAGGGCCTGGGCGGCGGCAGCGTGCTCTGGCGGGGGCTGGGGACCACTGGTGGTCCCGGCGCGTCGGCATGCCGCCTGGAGTACCGCGGGCAGCCCAACGCGGTCGGCGGCGTGGGCGCGTCGGGCGGCGACATCGACCTCGCCCTGGCCAGTGCGCGCAACGCAACCGGCAACTACAACCTGTACGTGTCGAGCCTCAACCTCGGGTCGGTCAACGTGGCGACGTCGACCGATAACAGCACGACATTCAGCCAGACTCCCGTGCAGGCCGGCCTACCCATCGATGACCGCGAGTGGATCGCGGCCTTCGGTGCGAGCACGTCGCTGCTCACCTACCACGACATTGCCACCAACAACATCGACGTTCTGCGCTCCGACAACGGCGGAGCGCTCTACACGCAGACGTCACGGGTGATCCCCGACACCGACTACAAGGCCCAGAACAACGAGCTCGGCAACCTCGTCATCGACCATCGCAACCTGCCCAACACGACCGGCGGTTTCTACGCCTACCAGTCGTTCGTGGCACCGTCGAAGTCATCGGGCACGACCTACAACGAGGCGTTCTTGGGCGTCTCGGCCGACGGCGGCCATACGTGGACCGACCGGCCGGTGCCGTGCAGCGTCTCCGGAAACGGCCTGGACCACAACTTCCCCAACGTCTCGGTCGATCCGGCCGGGCACATCTGGTACGCGTGGTCCGATGACCACAACGTCTACACGGCCGAGTCGACAAATCACGGGGTCAGCTGGACGTGCTCAAAGCCGGTCAGCACGAGTACGGCTCAGGCGATCTTCCCGTGGCTGGTCGCCACCTCAAAGGGAGTCGATCTCGTCTACTACGGGGCTCCGACCAAGGCCAACCAGACCTGGTACGTGTACTTCGCTCAGAACCTGAGCTCCACGCCCAGCGGCTGGGGCGCGCCCACGCAGGTTGTCTCGGTCCACAAGGGCTCGGTCTGTGAGAGCGGGATCAGCTGCTCGGGAGGCCGCCAGTTGTTCGACGATTTCGGCATCGACACCGACAGCAACGGGTGGGCCCATATCGCCTACTCCCACGACAGTCCCGCGCTGGGTGGAGCGGGGACATACACCGGTTCGGCCGTCCAGACCGCCGGAGCGCAGGTCGGGTCGCCCAACAACTGACGGATAGGCCCGTCCGCCCCGGGGCCGCAACTTGCCCCGGGGCGACGACGGGATACGGCTAGGGCTTGAAGCTGAACACGCGACCGGTGAGCTCACCGATGTACAGCGTGCCGCGGTTCTGGCCTAGTCCGACGATCGGGGCGACGTGGCCCTTGACGACCGGCTTGACCTTTCCGCCCTTCAGGGGCATGGACAGAACCTCACCGGCCGTGCCCGTGGTACCCAAAAAGGACGTCATATACAGGGTCTTGCCGACGATGGCCAGGCCCATGATGTCCGTGTGGGGCGAGAAGGACTTCCACGGCTTGGCAAAGCCCTTGCACTTGCTCCCCTTGGTGTGGTTGCACTGGGGGAAGCCGTAGTTGTCGCCCTTCTTGACCTTGAGCAGGAAGTCGGGCGGGTTCTTGGCCCCCTTGTCCTGACCCAGGTCGGAGACCAGCGGCGCCGCCGAGCCCTTGGGAAAGACCATCTGCCACGGCTGGCGGATCCCGGTGGCGTACACCTTCAGCCCCTTGCCGTTGGGCTTGACCGAGAGGATGTCGTAGACGTAGGGGCTGGGATGGGCGCCATGGTCGTTGCCATTGAGCAGGCCCAGGTCGGCGCCGACGTACAGGCGGCCGTCGGGACCGAAGGCGATCCCGTTAAAGCCCTGGAATTTCTTGGGAGCCGTGTAGATCACGGTCTGCTTGCTGAAGCTCGTGCCGTTCCAGCCGCTCCACTTCAGGAGCTTGAACGTGGCGCCCGTGGCGTTGAAGAAGCCGCCGCTGACATACAGCGCGTTCTTGTGCCAGGCCAGACCGGCCACGAAGTCGGGCGAGCCGGCCAGCTTCACTCCTGCGCCAGCCTTGAGCAGGTAGACGCCACCCGGGACGGGAGGCTTGCCCGGCTGCTGGTTGCCGCCGTCGCCCTCGAAGACGCGGCCGCCCCCGAAGGCAAACGAGGTCGGCGTCATCAGCCCGCTGGCGACCAGTTTCACCTTGTGGCCGTTGACCGCGGTCGGGCTCGGCGGCCCGGGGGCGGCGGCCGCAGTGCCGCCGGCAATGAGACAGGTGCCCGCCACGGCGAGGGCGAGCTTCTTTACGGATATGGACATCGAACCTCCTAGAGAGAATGCGGCTGGTCCGGCTCCAGCCGGGCTCGCACACCCCGCGAGCCGCCGCGAAAACATCATTGCATAAAGAAATTGTGAAGAGAGGCGATCGGCGGGGGGTGCGTATCCTCGACGGCGATGAGCGTGGCCGCAATCGATGAGGTCGTCGCCCGAGCCCTGGCCGAGGACCTCGGCGGCGGGGACGTCACCAGTGCCGCCACGGTACCCGAGGGGGCGCGGGCCCAGGCCCTGATCGCCCAGAAGGCGCCCGGCGTCATCTTCGGCCTCGCCGTGGCCGAGCAGGTCTTTCGGGCCCTCGATCCGCAGGCCCGCGTCACCCGGCTGGTCGACGAAGGCCAATGGCGTGAATCGGGCGAGGTGATGGAAATCGCCGGACGCGCCGCCGCGCTGCTGTCGGGCGAGCGCACGGCCCTGAACTTCCTGCAGCGCCTCTCGGGCGTGGCCACGATGGCCGCTCGCTGCGTCCGCGCGGTCGCGGCAATCGGCTCTGACCCGCCCAGGATCCTCGACACGCGCAAGACCACGCCCGGCCTGCGCAGCCTGGAGAAGGCCGCTGTGGCCGCCGGCGGCGCCACCAACCATCGGGCGGGCCTGTATGACGCCATCCTCATCAAGGAAAACCACGCGGTGATGGCGGGGGGGGTCGGCGCGGCGGTGCGCAGGGCGCGTGAGGCCGCGCCCCATCTGCCGCTCGAGGTCGAGTGCTCCACGCTCGCCGAGGTTGACGAGGCCCTGGGCGCCGGCGCCCCGCGGATTCTGCTCGATAACATGACGCCCGCGCAGCTGCGCCGGGCGGTCGAGCATGTCCACGGACGGGCGGAGCTCGAGGCCAGCGGCGGTTTCACCCTGGACACGCTCGGGGCTGTGGCCGCCACCGGCGTAGACTTCATCTCCGTGGGCGCCATCACCCACAGCGCCCCGGCTCTCGACCTGTCCCTCCTTCTCACCCCGCTGCCATGAACTTGCCGATGCTGGGCGCGACCGGTGCCCCCCTCCTGCTGGAAAACATCCCCGCGCTCCAGGACGAGGTGCGCGGGCTGGCCGCCGAACGCGGCGCCGTGATCCTGGCCCATAACTACCAGCTGCCCGAGATCCAGGACGTGGCCGACTACGTCGGAGACTCCCTCGGGCTCAGCCAGCAGGCCGCCGCCGCTGATGGCGAGACGATCGTCTTCTGCGGGGTGCATTTCATGGCCGAGACGGCCTCGATCCTGTGCCCCGAAAAGCGAGTACTGATCCCCGATCCCGATGCCGGCTGCTCACTGGCCGACTCGATCACAGCCGAGCAGCTTCGCCAGTGGAAAGCCTCTCATCCGGGGGCGATAGTGGTCATGTACGTAAACACGACCGCCGAGGTCAAGGCGCTGACCGACTATTGCTGCACCTCGGCCAACGCGGTGGACGTCGTGCGCCATATCTATGCCGAGCATGGCGAGGACGCGGAGATCCTGTTCGGTCCCGACATGTTCCTGGGCGCGTATGTGGAGAAGACCCTCGGCCGCGCGATGCACGTCTGGGACGGAGAATGTCATGTGCACGCCGGGATCAAGCCCGACGACATCGCCGCCGTCCGCACCGCCCACCCGGGCGCCGACTTTCTCATCCACCCTGAATGCGGGTGTTCTACGAGCGTCATGGAGTACGTGGCCGCCGGCGACGTCGAGGCCGACGGCGTCCGCATGCTCTCCACCGGCGGGATGCTCGCCTACGCGCGCGAGCACGGCGCCAACCAGGGTGGTTCGGTAATCGTGGCCACCGAGACCGGGATGCTGCATCCGCTGCGCCAGGCCGCTCCGGGGGTCGATTTCGTCGCCGCCAACGAGTCCGCGCACTGCCGCTTCATGAAGATGATCACGCTGCCCAAGCTCCGCGACGCCCTACGCGACGGGGTCCACGAGGTGAGGGTGCCCGCCGCGATCGCCGATCGGGCCCGGCTACCGATCGAGCGCATGGTGGCAATCGGCTGACGGTGCGTCGCCCGCCGGCGCCACCGAGGCCGGACTAGCGGTCGATCTCGACGTCCGCGTAAAGCAGCATCCCGTGCTCGGCCACCTTGGTGACGGCGGGCATCGTTGTCCGCTTGCGAGCGAACTCGTCCGGCGTGTAGCAGTGGACATCGACGCCGTCGCCCATCTCCATTGCGTCCCAGAGTGCGCCCGCGTGGTAGACGCGCTCGAGCCAGGGCATGCCGTCGAAGGCGGCCGACACGAGGACGAGCACGTACTCGCTGCCACGCTCGCGCTGGCGTGGCGCACCCCGCAGATCGTCGACACGAGCCCCACCGAGCAACGCAGCCTGAATCGGCCAGCGGTCGCTGACCCGGCTCAGATAGCGCCGGAGCTCACCGAGATTGAGGGCCTCGCTCACCGGCACGGTCTCCGATTGTGATCGGAAGCGACCGGCGGCGCAAATGCCCGGGCCGGCGGCACGCCCCGGTCAGTAGCCGGCGATGGCCCCGATCATGCGGCTCTCGAGGACCGTGGCCGTCCAGTTGGGCGGTCCGTCGAGCATCAGCGCGAAGGCGAGCATGTGGTTGTTGCGCGCGCGGCAGTAGCCGGCCAGGTTGGTCACGAAGTCGAGCGTGCCCGTTTTGGCGACGCAACGCCCACGGGCCGGGGTCTTGGCGCCCAGGAACTGCACCGTGCCCTCGACGCCCACGGTGGGCAGCGAGGCTGCCAGCTGGCCGCCGCTGGGCGTGTGCCAGACATCGCGCAGCAGGTCGACGATCTGCGCGGGCGATGAGCGGTCGTGACGCGAGAGCCCCGAACCGTCGAGGATCGTCGGGTGCAGAGCGTAGGAGTCGGCGATCGTCCGGCGGATGACCGCCGCGCCGGCGGGAATGCTTCCCCCGTGTCCGAACAACACACCGAGTTGCTTGGTGAACAGCTCGGCGAACAGGTCATCTGACGGCACATCCATCAAGCGGGTCAGGGCCGACAGCGGCGGCGAGCTGACCAGCGCGAGCAGGTGAGCGGACGCGGGCGCGTGGCGGCCCCGGGTGGCGGCCCGGGCCCGGATCCCCGATCCGCGCATCGTCAGGGCCAGCTCGCGGGTGGCAAACAGCGCGGGGGAGAGCCGCTTGGTGACGGTGCCGTGGTCGTAGGTGAGCGCGCTGAGCTGGCCACCGAAATCAGGGATGTCGGCGTTGAAGGCGGTCATCAGTCCGCCCCGGTGGCGATCGAACAACGACTCATCGGCGAAGACGCGTCCCGTCACCCGCCGGATCCCGCGCCTGCGCAGCTGAGCGACGAGCTGGTTTGGGGTCGGACCCTGACCCTGATTCCAGACGCGGTTAAAGCCGCTGTCGCCGAACGTCGGGTCACCGCCGCCGCGGAGATACAGGTTGCCATGCCAGGTTCCGCCGGCGAGATGGCCGGTGCCGAGCACCGTGGTGTGCAGCCGCGCGTCGGGGCCGAGCCGTCGCATCAGAGCGACGGTGGTGTAGAGCTTCTCGACCGAGGCGGGTGGCCGCGCCGTGACCGCTCGCTTGGCGTACAGGGCCCGGCGGCTGTCAAGGTCGTAGACCAGAGCCCCGGTGGATGGACCGCCGGCCTTCAGGCTGCGGTTGAGCACCGCCTGCACGTGCGCAACAGCTGCGCTACGGGGCGCCATCGGGCCGAGGCCCGAGACGGCTCGCACCTGACTGCGGGTGCGCTTCGGCGATGTCCTGCGCGTGGCCGCGGCCGAGGGCCCGAGCACCGCCCGCTGCTCGTGGCGCAGATCAGTGCTGCTTGTAGTGCTGAAGGAGCCGAACCCCGCCAGGCTGGCGGCCAGGAGGATGAGGACACCGAGCAGACCGACCGCGAGCCAGCGTCTCAGGCGCTCTCCAACTCCTCCACGGTGTGAGGGCCGACGCAGGCGACGGCCAATTCGTCGGCAACGCCGGCGGCGAGCTCACGCACCTCGTCGAAGGTGACGGCGTCCAGCAGGTCGATCGTGCGATCGGGATCGACATCCTCGCCGTTGTAGACAATCGTCTGCTGGGCGGCGTAGCGCGCCACGGCACCGCTGTTCTCAAAGGCGATGGCTCGGGCGCCGGCCGCGTAGGCCCGCGCGCGCTCGACCTCGCTCTGGGTCGGACCATCGACCCGCAGGTCGGTCACGATGTCGCGCATCCGTCGGTAGGCCTCGACGCACTTGGCCGATTCCAACCCGGCCGAGAGCTGGAGCACGGGCACATCGGAGTACGCGTGAGGGTAGGCACTGACCGAGTAGGCCAGGCCACGCTGTTCGCGGATCTCGTCGAACAGTCGAGAGCCCATCGAACCGCCCAGCAGCGTCGAGTAGATGGCCAGGGCGGCGCGCTCGCGGGGCTGGGTGACGTCGATGCCCGGCCGGTAGGACAGACGGAGATGGGATTGGTTGGAGTCGCGCTCGCGCACCCTGACCACCGGCTCAAGCGCCGGCGCGGGCTCGTAGGTCTCGGGCGCCGGGCGGCTTTGGAAGCGCTCGAACAGCTCGTTGAGAGCCTCGTCGTCGCCGAGCGAATCGAGGTTGCCGACGGCGAAGGCTGCGCCCGTGGCCGGCGACCAGCGGCGACTGCGGAAGCTGACGATCGCCTCGCGTGTGAACGTGTCTCGGATGTGCTCGGCTGGCCCCAGCACGGGCCGGCCCAGAGGATGGTCACCGAAGACAGCCTCGTCGATGAGATGCTCGGCCATCACGGCCGGCTGGTCCTCCGAGCGCGCAATCTCCTGAACCACGACTCCGCGCTCGCGGTCAAGCTCCTGCGCATCGATCCGGGGGCGGGCCACGAAGTCGGTGAGCAGATCGGCCGCCTCGAGCGCGCGCTCGGCCCGGGCGGTGATGTGGAAGGCGACGAGATCGTGGCTTGTGTAGGCGTTCAGGACGGCGCCGATCCGTTCTGCGGCCTCATTGACGTCGCGGTAATGGGGGAACTTCTCGCCGCCCTTGAACACGAGATGCTCGAGGAAATGGGCCATCCCGTTCTCCTCCGCATGCTCGCTCCGCGCGCCGGCATCGAAGGCCACGAGCAGGGTCAGCGCGCGCGTACCGTCGACGGCGATTCGGTGCATGCGCAGGCCGTTGGCCAGGGTGGATATGGAGATCGAAGGCATCCGATATCAACGGTATCGAGCGCGTGGGCGGAGCGCTGGCACCAGCGCCAATGCACCGTTTGGCGGCCGGTTGACAGCCCTGCAAAGCGCGTTGCACCAGTACGGGTTGGCGACACATGAGATGGGGGGTCGCTACGCTGCGGCGACCCCATGGCTACTTCATCTCGAGCATCCCAGGGTACCCGGCGCCGGGCGGGCACGCCGCCCGGACCCAGTTCCCGTCCCGTTTCAGCGCCCTCACGCTCGCCGGGCCATGACATCGTCGAGTTCCGCGGCGTGTCCAAGCTCTACCCCGGCAACGTCGGTCTCGATCAGGCCACGTTCTCGGTGCAGCGCGAGGAGTTCGTGTTCCTGGTCGGCTCCACCGGCTCGGGCAAGTCGACCCTCATGCGTCTGCTCATCAAGGAACTCGACCCGACCGCCGGCACCATCCGCGTGGCCGGCCGTGATCTGAGCGAGATCACCCACAAACGGATCCCGTACTACCGCCGGAACATCGGCGTCGTCTTCCAGGACTTCAAGCTCCTGCCCAACCGCACCGTGTACGACAACGTCGCCTACGCGCTGCAGGTCACAGGCGGAGGCCGCAAGGAGATCCGGGCCAAGGTCCCCGACATCCTGCGCCTCACCGGCCTCTCAACCAAGCTTCACAATTACCCGGACGAGCTCTCGGGTGGCGAACAGCAGCGTGTCTCGATCGCCCGTGCGTTCGTGAACCACCCGCCGCTCCTGCTCGCCGACGAGCCGACCGGAAACCTCGATCCCGAGACGAGCATCGACATCATGCGCCTGCTCTACCGGATCAACCGGACCGGGACGACGGTGCTGGTCGCCACCCACGACCAGGCCATGGTGGACAAGATGCGCCGCCGCGTGCTCGAGCTCTCCCGCGGGCGGATCATCCGCGATGAGTCGGCCGGCCTCTACGCGCGTGATGAGTCGACGCGAGAGTTCGCCAGCCGGATGCGCGCTCCCTCGACGCCCCCGCCGGGCCTGTTCTAGGCGAGACGGTCGATGCGCTTCGGCTTCTTTCTCAAAGAAGCAGCTCGGGCCATGCGCCGCAGCGCCGCCCCGAGCTTCGCGGCCCTGGCCACCGTCCTGGTGACGCTGCTGGTCCTGGGTGTGTTCATCCCCATCGTGCAGGCCACCAACGGCGCAGCCGCCAGCGTACGCAGCCGCGTGCTGGTCGACGTGTACATGAAGACGTCGGCGACGGCCGCCGATGCCGCCCGCGTCAAGCACGAGCTGCTCAGCGTGCCCCACGTCCGCTCGGTTGAGTTCGTCTCCAAGCAGCAGGCCTTCGCCCAGCAGTCCAAGTCCGACCCCCAGGCCTATCAGCTGCTGGGCTCAAATCCATTGCCCGACACCTTCCATGTCATTCCCGACAACCCGGGCAACGTGCTCGCGGTGCGCTCGGCCCTGACGCCGAAGGGACCGAGCGGGCAATTGACCCCCATCGACTCGGCGATCCAGAGCGTCTCGAACAAGAAGAACGACACGCGCAAGATTCTCGAGGTCACCAACCTGGTGACAATTACCGCCGCCGCACTGACGGTGCTGCTGACGATCGCCTCGGTCCTACTCATCGCCAACACGATCCGGCTGTCCCTCTACGCCCGCCGCCGAGAAGTCGAAGTCATGAAGCTGGTGGGCGCCACGGACTGGTTTATCCGCTGGCCGTTCGTGATCGAGGGCGTGGTCGTGGGTGCAGCTGGGGCCCTGCTCGCCATCGTCGTGCTCGGCCTGACCAAGGTATTGCTGCTCGATCCGCTGGCCAACAACTGGACGCTGATCGCCGCGCCGCGGACGATCCCGTTCGCCGCTCTCGTGGCCGTCTTGCTCGGCGCTGGCGTGCTCGTTTCCGCGCTTGGCTCGGGCCTGTCGCTGCGACGCTTCCTGCGCGTCTAGGTTCCCGCGCGCTCGTTCACCCCAGCGGGGCCAGCGCGAGGTCTGTAGCTACCCTCAGAGCAGCATGTCCGCCCATTCTTCACGGGGTTCTCATCGCGGCCTGACCGTCGTGGCGGTCGTGGCGGCATTGCTCGTGGGCGTGCTTGTGGGTGGCCATCCCGGCTGGTTGCCCGGTCCGCTGCGCTCGGTCTTCACCAGCCAGGGCGCCAACGACCAGATCGTCAACGATGTGATGGGGCTGCTCCAGAGCGACTACTACCGCAAGGTCAACCGATCTGCGCTGCTCGACAAGGGGCTGGCGGCGGCCGTGGCGAGCCTGAACGATCCCTACTCTCACTACTTTGACCGTTCCTCCTACGAGGCGTTCGAGAGCCAGAGCAACCCGCATCTGAGCGGCGTCGGCATCGATGTCCAGAGCGAGCCGAAGGGGCTGCTCGTGCTCGACGCTTTCCCTGGCTCGCCGGCGGCACGCGCCGGCCTGAGCAACGGCGACGTCATCACGCAGGTGGGGTCGACGTCGCTGGCCAATCGCTCGCAGACCTTCTCCGCCTCACTCATCAAGGGGCGGGCGGGAACGCGGGTGACCATGACGATCACTCGCGGCGGCCACAAGCGGGTCGTCTCGATGATTCGTGCCCACCTGACCGTGCCCGTGACCACGAGCCGGATCGTTGCCTTCCACGGGCGCAAGATCGGTGCGGTGAGCCTGACCAGCTTCACCGCGGAGTCGGGCGCTGCCGTCCGCGCCCAGGTGCAGAAGGTCCTGCGCGAGGGGGCGCAGGCCATCATCCTCGACCTGCGCGAGAACGGGGGTGGGCTGCTCGAGGAGGCCGTCAACACGGCCAGCGTGTTCATTCCCGACGGGACGATCGTCTCCACCGACGGCCGGAGCCAGCCCCGCCAGGTGTACCTGGCCAAGAAGCAGGACACGGTCGCACCCCGGACCCCCCTCGTGGTGCTCGTGGACCACGGCACCGCCTCGGCGGCCGAGATCGTCACCGGCGCCCTGCAGGACCGGGGACGCGCCAAGGTCGTGGGGACCCACACCTACGGCAAGGGCGTCTTTCAGGAGATCCAGCCGCTGCCCAACGGCGGTGCGCTGGACTTCACCGTCGGTGAGTACTTCACGCCCAGCGGGCGCAACCTCGGCGGCGGCGGGGTGCGCCGCGGCGCGGGCATCACGCCCAACGTCTACGCGAGCACGAATCTGCGCGGGAAGACCGACACCGCGCTGCGCGTCGCCGAGCGGGTAGTGGCCGGCGAGATCCGGTGAGCGCGGCTCCGGCCCGGGCCGAGCCTCGCCCCGGAGCGCTCGTCGCGGTCTTGCGGCGTAAGGGCAAGTTCATGGTCGCCGAGCCGTTCTTTGAACCCGGCACCCAGATCGTCGTCAGTCGCGATCACAAGGCCGATGTCGGAGACCTCGTCGTCGTTTCGGCCGGCGGCCCCGGACGGCGCGGCGGCTCCCGCCGCGCGGTCATCAGCCGGCGGCTCGGGCGGCCCGACGTGGCCCGGGACGTGATCCAGGCCTTCATGCTCGCTCGCGGCCTGACTGGCCACTTCGATCCAGCGGTCGAGAACGAGGCCCGCCGCGTCTCGGAGTCCGGGGCTCTGTCTGAGGCAGCGCCGGCCGGCCGGCGGGACCTGCGCGCGTTGGCCACGTTCACGATCGATCCGGTCACGGCGCGTGACTACGACGATGCCATCTCCGCCGAGGCGCAGCCGGACGGGGGATGGCGGGTCTGGGTCCACATCGCCGACGTCGCCGCCTTCGTGGCCCCCCGTTCGGCGCTGGACCGCGAGGCCTACCGGCGCGCGACCAGCGTGTACGTGCCGGGAGCGGTCGAGCCGATGCTCCCTCGCTCGCTGTCCAACGGCGTCTGCTCGCTCGTGGCCGGGGAGGACCGCCTGACGGTCACTGTCGAGCTGAAGGTCGACAGCGGTGGGCGTCCGCATAGCGCCGCGATGTACCGGTCGGTGATCCGCTCGGACGAGCGTCTGGACTATGACCGCGTGGACCGGATCTTCGCTGGGACCGAGCATGCGACCGCGCCGTGGGGCACGCCGCTGGAGTCGGCGCGGGCCGCCGCGGCGGCCTTGGGTGCGGCGCGCACCCGCCATTCCGCCGTGGTGCTCGAGTCAGCCGAGCCGGAATTCAGCTTTGACCGCGACGGCCACGTGCGTGAGGAGCGGCTCGTCTCACAGACCGAGTCACATCGCGTCATCGAGAGGCTGATGATCGCCGCCAACGAGGCGGTGGCCGGTTTTCTGGACGAGCGCAAGATCCCGTGTCTGTATCGCGTTCATGAGCGGCCGGAACCCAGTGCGGTGCTGCGGCTCGTCGATCAGCTCGCCTCCCTGGGAGTACCCACCCCGCCCGTCCCCGGTCGACAGCTCACCCCGCAGCAGGCCGCTGATCTGGCCGGCGAGATCTCGGCCATGGTCGCCGGCTGGGTCCGGGGTCACCAGCACGGGGCACGAGCCCTGAACAGTCTCGTTCTGCGGTCGCTCAAGCAGGCCTACTACGACCACCGCAACCGCGGTCACGCCGGGCTGGCCTCGCCGCGTTACTGCCATTTCACCTCGCCCATCCGGCGCTACCCGGATCTCGTGTGCCATCGCGGCCTGCTCTCGGCGGTCGCCGGTGAGCCCAGCCCGGACTCGTCCTTTATCGCCGCCGCCGGGCCGTGGACATCCGCGCGCGAGCGGGCGGCGATGGTCATCGAGCGCGATGCCGACGACATCGCCCGATGCTTTCTGCTCGAGGCCGAGGTGTTTGCCGGCGGTGACCGAGCGGCTGAGTTCTCCGGGGAGGTGGTGGGGTTGATCGGCGCCGGAGCGTTTGTCGCCTTCGGCCAGGGACTCAAGTACCAGGGAATGCTGCCGGTGCGGCGGCTGCGCGGGGACTGGTGGGAGCTCAATCACGAGGGGACGATCCTGATTGGCACCCGCAACGGCGGGGCGATCCGGCTGGGGGATCCGATCCAGGTGCGGGTGGGCCAGATCGACGCGGCGCGGGGTAGGGTGGATCTGCTGCCCGCTGTCGGCGAGCCGAGCTAGAGACGATGGCCAAGACGCGTAAACGCAAAGCCTCCGCCGGCGACGTCGCCACCAACCGGCAGGCCTCCTATCGCTACAACCTGATCGAGCGCTACGAGTGCGGGATCGTGCTCACCGGCACCGAGGTGAAGTCCCTGCGCGACGGCAAGGCGCAGCTCAAGGACGCCTACGCCCAGGTCCAGGATGGTGAGGTGTGGCTGATCGGCGTCTACATCCCGCCCTACGGTCCGGCCTCACGCGAAAACCACGATCCCGAGCGCCCCCGCAAGCTGTTGCTGCACCGGGCCGAGATCGACCGGCTGGTCATCCGCACCCAGGAGCGGGGCCTGACCCTCGTTCCCACCCGGATGTACTTCTCCGGTGACCGCTCCCGGGCCAAGGTCGAGATCGCCCTGGCCAAGGGCAAGGATCTGTTCGACAAGCGCGACACGATCCGTAAGCGCGACATGGCCCGGGACGTGCAGCGCGAGCTGCGCGAGGCCGGTCGCTGAGCGCGAAGGAGATGACCGCACCGCGCGGAACCTTGAAAGCAGGACGCTACAGTGCGTCATGTACCCACGACGAGGGTAGACACCAGACATGACCATCGGCTCATCCATCCTTCTGATTGCCATCGGGGCCATCCTGAAGTACGCCATCACGGCGCACGTCAGCGGTATCAACATCCAGACCGCCGGGACCGTCCTGCTCATCCTCGGCATCGTCGGACTGGTGCTGTCGGTGATCTACACCTTCATCTGGTCGCGTGGCGCGCGCCCGAATGAAGTCCGGGTCCGCGACGAGCGCGACCCGCGCTACAACGACCCGCGCTACTAGTACGGCCGAACGTAAGTCCGTTCGTGGTCCGGGCGGATCAGCCCAGCGTGCGGGTGAAATGCGTGGCGTCCATGCCCACCACCAAGAGGGCGATGAGGCCGAGGTAGACGGCGGCGATCAGCGCCCGGTCGATAGGCGCCACGCGGTAATAGGCCAGCTGCTCGGCGCTCCCGTGGCGTCGCTCCTGCCAGCGCTTGTAGGTCTCCCAGCCGGCAATGACGGCGATGATGAGGATGACCGGGTTCGGGAACGCGACGGCCAGTCCGACCATGGCGAGAAAGCCGACCGCCCACATCGCTGGGGCCATGGCGGCCATCGCTCGGCCACCGTCGAGAGGGATCACCGGCAGGAGGTTGAACAGGTTGAGAAAGAACCCGGTAAAGGCCAGGGCGCGGAACAGGTCGTTGCCGGTCGCATGCCAGAGCGGGATGCAGGCGGCTGCGCCGATTGTGCCCAGCACCGGGCCGGCCAGCCCGACTCGGGCCTCGGCCGCGGCGTTGTCGCCGAGCGAGCGGGCACTGATGATCGCGCCCAGGAAGGGGATGAACATCGGTGCGCTGGCCTTGATCCCCTCGCGGCGGAGTGCGACCACGTGGCCCATCTCGTGCACCAAGAGAAGGACGACGAAGCCGAGCGCGAACTGAAATCCCCAGATACTGGCGTAGGCGGCGATCGAGACCAGCATCGTGCCTGCCGTGGCCAGCAGCTTGATCTTGGGCAGGAAGAGCAGGATCGCCTTGATCTTGGCCAGGAAGGCGATGACGGCGGCGCCGATGGGGGCAAGGCGACGCCGAAAGAAGCTCTGGGGTCGGTCCTCATCGGGATGAGGGCCGGAGTCGCCCTCCTCGTCGTCGGGCCAGTTGCGGCCCGACCAGTGACCCGGTTGGCCGTACTCCGGCCGCGGCGCGTAGCCGAATGGCTTCGCGGTCGGTCCCTCGGGAAGGGGTGGCGGTGTCGGTTCCATGCCCGTCCCTCGGATTGTCGCAGGCTGGGCATCGTCCTTACGCGACTCTTATCCCCTGCGGCCGGAGTGCGCCGGCGACCTATAATCGAAGGACACAACAGTATCCCCGGGGACGACAGGCTTCGACGTGGTCGGTTCGTGGGGATGGTTGCGAGTCGAGGTCCCGGGCGGCCTCGTAAAACACCCGGGAAAAAAATAAGTGCGGACTCTCACGAGTTCCAGCTCGCCGCTTAGTCACTAGCTAAGCCGTGAACTGTCCTGGCCACCCGCTTGCCTGCGGCGGATGGACCGGGATCAACTAGCAGGCTCGCTCGGATAGGCCCGCTCCGGCCGACCCCGAGGACTCTTTTCGGAGCTGGTTTCCCGCAACCCCGCCGGCGTGGCGAGCGGGAGACGAGATCAGAGCGCCGGATACGCTCGTAGACACCATCCTTTACGCGACTGCGGACGCGGGTTCAATTCCCGCCGTCTCCACCTCCGCAAAGAATTCGAACCGCCCTCCGCACCGTCTCGGTCGGGGGGCGTTTCGATAAGTGCGAGCGCATCGATCGCGGTGCTGGCCTGGTAAAACGGCCGCCCGATCTCAGGCGTCATGGGCTGAAGCGTGATCGGTCCGAGGAGGGAGCGGAGCGTCTGCGCAGAGCGGGCGGTGCGCTGTTCGAGCACTTCCTGGAGCTTGCCGAGCCGGTCTGTGATCCATTCGATTGGCGGGGGCCGGAAGATCTTCTCGCGGCTGTGGCGCAGGCCGTCGACCTCGTCGCTGAGCGCGTCCACGAGGCGCTCGGTCTCAATCAGCGCCTTTGCGAGCGCCTGGCTACCGCGGCCTTCGCCGATGAAGTCGACGAAGTTCGCAAGGCGACGTTGTTCGGTCGTGAGCTCGGCCTCCTTGAGCTTCAGCGTGTCCGGCAGAATGGCGCGGAGCTTGGTGATCTCCTGCTCGACGCGTCCGAGCACGTAGGCGATGTGCTCCGGGTCTGAGATCTGCTCGCGGACGGCATCGAGGATCACCTTTTCGGCGAGGGTGCGACGGACGAGCGTCTTGTTTTCGCACGCACCCTTTGTCGCGGCGAGGACAGCCGTAGTAGCTGCCGCTCTCAGTTCGCGGGTCATGCTGTCAAGACAGAAGGAGTTGTCCTG
>JAXDGI010000001.1:0-20889 GCA_034665145.1 Solirubrobacteraceae bacterium | reverse complement strand
CCGCGACGAGCGAGGCGATGATGGCCGGTCCAATGACCACGATCAGCTTGAAGACGACGAGTGAAAAGGCCACCCCGGTGTGCCCGAAGTTGTCAGCGAGCGGGCCGTGGGGGTAGCCCTGAGCGATGGCCAGGAGCAGGTAGACGATCGGCCCCACGATCGCGATGGCGATCCCGAGATAGCTGCGGTTCTGCGCGAGCAGCTTGCGCAACTCCCAACGGTAGGCAACGCGGGTGGCCGCCATCAGGCCATCGCCTCCTGTGCGCGCCTCGGCACCTCGGTGAGCTCGAAGAAGACCCGCTCGAGGGTTACCTGCTCTGGGACGAGGTCTCGCCGGGGCCCACCGCCAGCTCGATCCCGTCCACCACCGGCGCACCTCGGTAGCGCTTGGTCAGACCGCGAGCCTCGATCGGCCACCCGCGCCAGCTGCCAGAAGGAGCCTCGTCCGCCGTCCGACTCATTCTGGCCGAGGACTTTGACGAACTACCCGACGACATCACTGATGCGCTGGGCGGTAAGTGAAGCTGCTGCTGGACACCCACGCCGCGCTGTGGTGGCTGGCTGACGACGACCGGATCGGAGATGAGGTCGTCCGGAATCTCACCGACGAGACGAATCAGGTGCTACTCAGCGCTGTCGTGGTGTGGGAGGTCGCCATCAAGCGCTCGCTCGGCAAGCTGGAGGCACCCGCGGATCTTGCCCCGACGTTGTTGGAGGCCGGGGCGCAGCCTCTTCCGGTGACGATCGATCACGCGGTGGCGGTCGAGAGGCTGCCGTGGCGACATCGCGATCCCTTCGATCGTCTTCTCATCGCACAAGCTCTGACGGAAGGCGCGGCAATCGTGTCGCAAGATGACCCGCTCTCCCAATACGGAGTGACGGTCGTTTGGTAGCGGCCGCCGAGGCCGCTACCTCTCATCCTCAGGTTCTCGCCGCACGAGGACTGGCCGATCCGTCCGATGGCTCGTAGACTGGCACCGCCAATCCGGTACCAGTCTGGACCGCTCAGCGGGAGATCGAGAGAGAAGGCTGCAGATCAACCCGGCACCTGTTGTCACGGGGAGCGACAGCTCGATGGTGGGGAATCGGCATGACAATGCGCTGGCAGGCACTGCGAAAACACTGTCTCTCGTTTGACGGCGCAGAGGAGACGTTCCCGTTCGGGCCCGAGACCTCGGTGTTCAAGGTCGCCGGCAAGATGTTCGCGCTGTCGCGCCTCCACGGCGAGCCGCTGAGCGTAAGCGTCAAGTGCGAGCCGCTCCTGGCGGAGCAACTCCGCGCGGCCCATCCGACGATCCTCGCCGGTTATCACCTGAACAAGCGCCATTGGAACACGGTCATCGTCGACGGATCCCTCCCAGGGTCGATGATCGTCGACATGATCGAGGACTCCTACGACCTCGTCGTCAGCCAGCTGCCTCGCGCGCGCCAGATCGCCCTCGGGTGGGGCCAGCGGAAAGAGGCCGAGGAAAGGCGCCCTCGTCGTCTGGGAGGTGGCGAAAAAGCGCTCCCTCTGCCAGCTCGCCGTTGATAGCTGCCGGAGCTCAGGCTACCGGTGACAGAGGGCGCGGCGGCGTCTGGTGTCGGAGCTGCTGCTACGCGCCGGGACGGAGGGTCTGGTCGTCAGGATCCTGCCGAACGAGGATCTCCTCGTCGCCGAATCTGGCTCGGACTTCAAGCCTGCCGCCGAGTGCGATCACGTAGTGCGCCAAAGCTGAGAGATAGAGATCCTCGCGCCGCTGACCGTCAGTGAGTCGCTCGTCGACGGAATCGAGCGCAGCCAGCACGACGTCGTGACTGACGCCCCGCTGGTACAGCGTGTGCGCGATGCTCTCCTGCGCCTCCATCAGGCGCTGATAGATCTCGGCTCGCATCCTGCTCACCGGGTCCTCTGAGAGGACGTCCGGGCAGCGTCGCGTTGGCTCAGACAACGAGGCTCCTTTCCAATGCTGCGCTCGTGATCGGCGTAGAGGCGCTCGGCGAGCTTGATCTTCCGCGGATACCAACGGTTCCACTTGCCCGTCTTGTCGCCTCCCACCAGCATGACCGCGTTCTGATTGGAGTCAAACGCGAACAGCACTCTGGTCCCGCGGTCGATCCGCGCCTCCTTGATTTTGCGAACGCGCGATCCGTGGATCACGTCGACGTGCGGACGCCCCAGCGTGGGGCCGCCGGAGACAATGCGTCCGATCGCGCCACCGACCTTGGCCCTGCGCTCGGCGTCCAGGGTCCGTGCCCAGCGCTGGAACTCCCCAGTCGTCACGACGTCTCGCGAACGCCCCGGCACCAGACGCCGTCGCGGCGCGTCAGCCATAGGTCTGCCCCGCGCCTTTGTCGTCACTGCGTCGTGACCGATCGTTCGCAGGGCGGAGATAATCCAGCGTTCGATCCCCGGTGGCGCGGACAAGCTCTGTCGCGCGCTGCACGTCCCACGCACTGGCGGCTGCTAACGCCGTACGGATCGTGCAGCACAGCATGTCGATGACGACCTCCCGGGCTTCCTGCCGTGGATCGGAGTCGGGCGCTAGCCGGTCAGTCGGGTCCGAGAGGAGCTCGCCGGGGATGGAACCCGTGCCGTGCAGCTCGAGGACGACCTGCGCGATGTGGCGCTCGACGGGCGCAGCCTCCATGACTGACAAGAAGCCGCCGGGCTGGCGGTCTCACCCCCTAATCATCGGGCGCAAGACCCGCCGCCGGGGCGGCCTCGAGAGACGACAGCCGCCCGACGAGATCAAACGGTGTCAAACGGCAGCGCTCGGCTAACGACGAAACCCCCGATCTCTCGGAGGCTTCGATCTCCAGCGACTTCTCGAGTAGCCGGGGCGGAGTCGAACCCGCGACCTTCGGGTATGAGAGGCTTCGAGGTGGTGAGCTACCTGTCGTTTTGCAGGGCTTTTCTGATTTAGGTGAGGCTGAATCAGGCTGAATTTGTCGATCTTGTTAGATGGTTTTGTTACACGCTTTCTATCCCGTCAGGCGCTCATCCGCTGGCGCGTGCGGGAACATTCCCCCGGTAGCGCGACCCACCAACTTAAGAGCGGAGCCCGAGATTACGCGATCTCACGAGGCCCTCCGCACTCGCGTCTATGCAGGAGCGAGCGTCCCCAGTTCCCCGCGCATAGGGAGACGGCCGGCCTCTGCGCCGACACTGCGCGCCCTGGACATCATCAAAGAGGGTCCGGGGCGCGGACGATCGCTAGCGTGGCGCATGGACCACATCTGCATCCGTGCCGGCCTGAATGCGTCCGACATCGCCGATCCGGGCTTCTTCCCTACCGAACAACAGAACAAGATCTTCCTCGAGACGATGCAGGGCCCTGCGCTACATGTGGTAAATGCCGGCCTCGGGCTCGTCTGGTTCCAACGCGCGCCGCCACGCTGTTAGAGGAAACCGCACAGCCCGGGCTGCGAATGTCCTGGTCGTGGAACGCACCGTCGTATGCGACTGCCGGAGACGTCGTGAGCGCCTCATCCCGACGGCAACAGGGGTGGCTGTGGACACGACCAACGGCGCGGTCTACCTGGGACATAGCGCCGAGCTCACCACTCTGCCGACGGGAGTCACCGGCGTGTTACCCGACCCCAGCTTCAGGCGGTGGACGCCCTGGAACTGCGCCGAGGTCGCAGCTGCCGCAAAAGGCGTCCAGGGTGGTGCGGTGCCGGACGACCTGATGTTCTACGTGGTCAGAACGACGTCGTGCGTGTACATGCCACCGTGCGCCAACTGCAGCTGGTGGATACTTTGATGGGAGGTGGCTGCCTCGGGAGGGCTCGCCGGAGCCACAAGAGTTGGTTGTGGTTCTGACACCACGCTGCTGACACATCCGTTGAGGGTCAGGCTGAGGTTGTCCGGTGGGGTGCGCTTCGATACATGCCCACGCGCGCTCACGTCTGCCGACGGCGAGAACCAACCTACCGCGTCGACAGCACCCGCGCAGGCCAGCGAGGATCATCAGCGGTTGCGATCCCGCCACCGACCATTGAGACGCCGGGAGGCATGGGATGCTCGGGCAGCTCCCAGCCGGCCTTTTTCAGCATGTCGATCCCCGACATCGTCGTCGGATGCCCGCATTTGGCGGCCCCCTCGTAGATGTCCCCCCAGCTCAACCGGGCGAGGACATCGCTCGATCGCCGCGGCACACTCTTCACAGAGGTGAGGAAGCTCGCGAGCTCGTGACAGCAGGCGTTGCACGGGCTGTAGGCGAGGTCTCGCTTCCGTGAGCTGTTCTGGATCGTGAGCCAGCCGATCCGCGCCCGCCAGTCGAGCGGCTGCTCGTTCACCCACCGCACGACCTGCATCTCCGCGTGGTGGTCGTGCCTGCACTGGCTCTTGTACGACACGTCCAGCTTCGCGACGTTGAAGGTGACGAGATGCAGATTCCGCGACCCTTCGCTCGGCAGGAACAGGAACCCGCCAATCGCCGGTGGCGGGGCGGGTCCGTTCGGCTGGATCAGGATGTAGCGGAACGGGCCGTACGTCTCGTCGTAGATCTCGAAGACCTCGCCGTTCATCACGTGCTTGGGAGGGTTGCTAAGGCGGACGCGGCGCGGCACCGCCCCCGGCTCGGTGCGGGTGTCGATCAGCGGCGCGCTGGTGCTTGAGCGCAGGTACACGTGGGAGATCACCTTGCCGCGCTCAGCGCTGACCTTGCATTTGGCGAGGATCCGTTCACCGATAGCGATGTAGTCAGCGTGCTCGGCCGCCTGCTGCTGGTGCCCAACTGGCGTCCGCTTGGGATCGGGCGGCTCGTGGCAGTCGCTCCGCGGCCGTGTCGCGAGGACTGTTACCGCGGTGCCGGGTAAGCCACCGTTCGTCCCGGTCGGCGTAGGAGCGCCGACATCGAAGCGAACCTGTAGAGGGTGCCCGAGCCAAGCCGTATCCCGCTTGCGCCAGCCGCCGTCGCTCACCTTCGTCTCCCAGTTGGGCACCGGCGAGGTGACGGCGTTTCGTCCCTTGTGCGGCGTGGGGCACCTGAATCCGAACGCCAGCGCCTTGGCGCTGATGGCGTCCGTGTAGGTGAACGCACCCTGGGCTCCGTCGGTGCCCAGCTCGTCCTGGAGCCAGATGTCGACCCGCGCACCATCAGCGATCGACTTGGGCGGTGGGACGGTCCAGTACCCGGTGCGCTTGGAGCTGCCGGCGAGGCTGAGTGATCCGCCCGTGCGGTTGCGGACCCTGAGGTAGCACGAGTAATCCTCGCCGATAGAAGGGATAACGGGAAGCAAAGGAGCCTCACCGCTGGCGACGTTCTCCACCTCGGGGCCACGTGCACCCTTGACCACCTTCACGAGCTGCGCCGACGCGTTCGGTATGTCCACGACGGTGAACGTGACGGGAGTCGTACGCATGTCGGGCTTGGAGACGCAGAAGTAGCCACTGTTGACGTATCTGACCGGCGAAATCTTGAGACCCCTGACCGCGACGTGCGTGTGACCCATCACGACGAGGTCGCTCGACGTTTGGAAGGCGAGGCGCTGTGCGAACCACGCCAGGAACGAGCCCTTCCAATCCGCCACCGCCGCGCGATCGGCGTCGACCTCACGCCCCTCCTTGGTGTCCGCCCAGCGCCGCCAAAGATCGCTGAACGCGGCCTTCGCGGCGTCGACGGTCGTACTTCTCCCGTTGGGGAGGAGTATCGGCTCGGTGCTCGGCATCCCGGTCTCCTTGCAGATGTAATCGAGCAGGATCGAAACGAGCTTGTCCCTGATCGGCCCCTTCTTCGCCCTCGGGTCGATCAGCGCAGCAACCGCGGCCATCCAAGCGCCCTTCCCGTCTGGGTTGCCCATCCCCGACAGGTCAGCGACAGTCCGCCCGACGGCGAGCTCGCGAGACCACTTGTAGGCGATCGCCCGCGTCACGAAATAGCCGGCCGGCAACCGGCTCCACGGCGACTGCGCGTCGGGCGCATTGAACATGCACCAGTGGTGGCCGTGGGTGAACGCGGTCGCCGCCCCGTTCGGGCCCGGTGCCCTGATCACGAGCGCTGGACAGTCCACGAGGGTGATCGCCTCGCCCCTGGCGACGTTGCCGCCAAGCGAGGCGTTGAGCACGTCGATGTCGCCTCGATTCAACGACAGGTCGTGGTTGCCGAGCATGATCCGCACGCGGCCGGGCAGCGCTCGCACAAGCGCCGCGAACGGACCCGACGGACCGAGCAGCCTCGGGTTCGCGCGGATGATGTCCGTCATCGTCGGCGGCGGCATTGACGGCGGGTACGTCCACGTGTCGAACACGTCGCCGAGCAAGACGACCTCGCCGACCTGGTCGTTGCCGGCCACCCACCGGAGCGCGGCAGTCAGGTAGTCCTCGTGCGCCGAGGTCTGATACCAGCACGTCGGGGTTCCGTTGCCGATGTGGATGTCGCTGAGGACGACGGCGTATCTCTTTGCGGCCATCGTGACCTTCGGCTCAGGTATCGCGGGAGATCAGGCGAGGCGGCTCTGGTCGTCGCACGGCCGCACGCCGGATTGCTCGAGCTCGTAAGTCTCCGTCGTCCACCCCGCCGCGGGAGTGCCGGGGGTCTCGTACTCGGTGGCCTCCGACGCCGTCTCCTCGAACTCGAGCTCGCCCGCTCGCGCCGACCAGTCGTCCTGCGCGCTTGTCCGGCTGATCACGTCGTCTAGCTCGATCTTCTGGAAGACGAACGAGACCTGCTCCACCGGCGGCTGACTCGGGCCGGTCAGGCCGGCGGTCCGCCGCAGCGCCGAGACCGCGCCATTGGTCAGCGTCACGCGCTGCGCGACCCGCTCCCTGCCGTCCGGGCCCGTTGCGACGAACTCGAACGTCACGGTCGGAAGCGTCTCGTTGGTCACGAGCGCGGTGAAGATCTGCGTCGATGCTCCGCTCCACGACCGCGTGATCGTCAGCGGCAAGTGCATCCGCCTACCCGACGCCATCCCGGTCATGGCGTCGCGAGCTGACCTCACCTGCTGGTCGAACGTGCTGCCGAGCATCCATCCTTCACGCCCCTTCACCGAGGAGTCGCCTGCGAACGGGCCCTGCCTCGCGCCGACGATGCGGATGAAGAACGTGCCGGTGCCGACGCTCGGCAAGTGAGGCGCGATGCCGGCGGGGCGTTGTAGGACGAGCTCGCCCTCCGCCTCGTAACCGTCATGTTCGAAGGCTACCGAGGACTCGGCCTCCCACTCGGTGAACGGGCTCTCGGGAGTCCACGAAGCGGAGCTCTCACCGACATACGACTCTGCTGCCAACGGTTCGCTAGACATGCCGGCGATTTTCGGCGCCGCCTCCGGACGCTGTCAATGGGCCGTTGGATCCGGACCGGTCCGGGCCGAGCGGCTCGGTCCGGATCGAAGAGCCCATTGCGCGGCGAGCTCCGACGCGCGACGGTTCTGAGCCGTGAGATCCGCGACCAAGGGGGCCACATGAGCCACGTGAGCGGCTCGCTCGCCGACACGAACGGCCACGAGGCGCCGGAGCGGTGGGAGGCCGAGTCCCCATTTCTGGGCAGCTCGCCGGCCGAGATGCCCGGTACGCCAGCGCCGGAGGCGTTCGAGACGACGACCGCGGAAGCGAGCCCGTTCCTGGCCGGGGAAGGCCTCACCGACCTCGACGCGTCCGGGCTGCGAGGCGACCTCCATCTGCTGCTGGCCGAGCTGTACGACACCGAGTTCGACCGCACGCTGCTCGAGCTCTCTGAGGCCGCGGCGGAGGCGGTCGGCGAGAGCCCGTTCACGCAGGGCGAGACCGGTTCGCCCGCGACCGAACAGTACGTGCGCGAATGGTTGGAGCCCGTGCACCGCGACGCCCAGGCGATGCTCGAGGCGATCGGCGAATCGCTCGCCGGCGCGAACCTCCCGAGCATGACCGAGCAGGAGCTCGACGAGCTGCTCGCCCCGCACGAGCCGTTCGCGACGGGCGCCAATCCGGTCTTTGAGAACTTCCTGGGCGGACTGTGGAAGAAGGTCAAGGGAGCGGTGAAAGGGGCAATCGACCTGGCCAAGAAGGGCGTCGCGGCGGTCGGCAAGCTGATCCCAATCGGCCCGATCCTCGACCGGCTGAAGGCGCTCGTCCGACCGCTGCTGGAGCGCGTCCTGCAGATGGCGCTAAACCGAATCCCCCCCGCCCTGCGTCCGGCGGCGGAGATGCTCAAGCACCGGCTGTTCGGCGAGGTGTATTCGGAGGAGCCCGCGGGCGAGCTCGGCAGTCCCATCCCGACCACTGGCGAGGTGGCCGAGGTGCAGCGCGAGTTCGACGTAAACACCGCGAGCCTGCTGTTCGCCGAGGACGAGGCCGAGCGGGACGCGATCGTCGGCGAGGCGCTCGAGGCGACGGCGCAGGTCGAGGATCCGATCAACGCCCTCGCCGCCGCGCGCGAGCAGTTCGAGGCCGAGCTGCAGGCACTGCCGCCGGGCGGGGATCCGCAGCCTGCCGTCGAGCACTTCCTGCCTGCCGTGATGGCCGTGCTCCCGTTCGTTCGGATGGGCATCTCGCTGATCGGGCGCGATCGCGTGGTCAGGTTCATCTCCAACTACGTCGCCCAGCTGATCCGTCCTTACATCGGCGACCTAGCGCCGACCCTCTCGCAGGCGATCGTCTCGACTGGGCTCGGGATGCTCTCGCTCGAGGCTCCGGTGGACCCGCGCGAGGTCAACGCGACGGTGCTCACCGGGACGGTCGAGGATACGGTCCGCCACGTCGCGGAGCAGACGAGCGAGGCGCTCGAGCATCCGGACCTCCTCGAGGCGACGGTCGCCGAGGCATTCAACGAGGCCGCCGCGAACAACTTCCCGCCGTTGCTGATCAAGCCTCGGCACCGCCACGTTCAGTTCGGGGGCATCGACCCCGTCGGGCACCCTCAAGCCGGGTACCGCGACCATCGTCATCGACGCCACCACGGCGCCGGGATGTGGGTCAGGGTTCCCCGGACGCATGGCTACAAGCGCTACACGGGAGTCCTGACGGCGCACGTCACGCCGAGCATCGCGCGGCAGGTCCGAGTGTTCGGCGGCGTCACGCTGGAAGCGTTCCTGCGTGACCGCTACGGGCTCGAGAGCGAGGTGAACGCTCCCGTGCACCTCTACGAGGCGCTACCCGGAACCACGCTCGGCCGGATCGCCGCCCACGAGCGGCGCACCCCGGGGCTCGGACGAGCGAAGGCGTACTGGAAGCTCCAGCCCCTCACGCCCGAGGTCGCCGGGGTGCTGCTGGGCGAGCCCGGGCTCGGGCATCACGTCGAGGCCGAGTACCTCGCTCGGCCCGAGAAGATCGCCGTCGGCGAGCGCTTCTACTACCTCGAGCTCCGCGGTCGCGGACCCCACCACGCCGCGACGGTCGTGGCCGCGCCTGGCGCGCCGGCGGCCGCTGGCTCGTCGGCCGGCAGATCCTCCGAGCTCAACGTCAGGGTCGACTTCCCGGCGCACAAGATCACCCTCTCGCAGTACCTGTCAGACGCGGATGCGCAGTTGCTCGCAGCGACGATCGCGAAGTCCGGACCGGTCGGCGGGGCCACGGAGCTCCGACGTGCCGTTCACCACGGGCTGACGATCGCTATGTCCTCGGCGCCACACGGGCACCTTCGCTGGATCGAGCCCCCTCCGGCGTCCGGGCTTCCCGCCACCCCGGGCGCGGAGGCGCCGGTCGCCCTCGCCCACGCTGCGACGGCCCACCGTGTCCGGGCGAAGCTCAGGGAGTGGATCGACGCAGCGATGATCGGCTTCGTCACCCAGCGGCCCCAGGAGCTCGTCTCAGCCGCACAACAGGCGGCGCACGGCGTCACGATCGTCGTGCAGCTCGGCAACGTGCCCGGGATGGAACGGTTGCTCTCCCCCACCGCCAACAGCACGGGTCCCGGCAATCCGCTCCACCTGTTCGGGCCGGGCGCCCCGACCGTCACGATCCAGATCGCCAAGGGGTTCCGCGGTGCGTGAGGAGGACGCCGTCCGCGTTCAGGTCGCGCGACAGGTGGCCCACTGGCGAGCTGCCACGGTGGCGCTCGCCGATCTCGACACGTTTGCTTCGCCGACGGCTTGGGCGCAGCTCGAGCACTACCTCGACGCGCGCATCCGCACCTCCCTGCAGGCCGCGGTGGCGCGGCTGCGGCGGGAGATGGACGTCCTGGACGCGCGGCTGCGCGCGGCCGAGCACGAGCGCGAGCTCGAGGTGCTGCGCCGCGACGTCGTCGAGTTCCGCAAGCGATTCCTCCTCGTCGAGGGCGTCCTCGAGTTTTACGGCGACGCGGTCAACACTCGCACGACGCCGAAGCTGGCGGCCGTACTCCGCGGCTGCGACGAGCTGGCCCGGACGGCGATGGAGGCCGTCCTTCAGCCGCTCGGCCGGCCCGTTCCCCCGGTGCTCGCGTTCATCCACAAGGGCCTCGGCGCTTCGATTTTGCGCGCCGGCCAGCGGCTCTGGGACGGTGTCACCCTGAACCCCGCCGCAGTCGTGAAGATCACCCGCCACAACCTCTACCGGCCGACCGCGCTGATCCACGAGGCCGGGCACCAGGTGGCAGCGGAGATCGGCTGGGCGGAGGAGCTGGCCGCGCTGTTCAGGCGCCGGCTTGGACCGGTGTCGGGCGACCTCGGAGCGGTGTGGGCATCGTGGAGCTCGGAGATCGTCGCCGATGTGTTCGCGTTCGCGCACACCGGCTACGGCTCGATCGCGGGGCTTCACGACGTCGTCGCCGGCGACCAGCAGGCGGTGTTCCGCTACCCGCCGGGCGATCCGCACCCGATCGCCTACCTGCGAGTCCTGCTCGGAACCGAGCTGTGCGTGCGGAGCTTCGGGATCGGGCCGTGGGACGAGCTGGCGCGCGCGTGGGTGCTGGCACATCCGCTGAGCGACGCGCCGCGTTCGCTGCGACCGCTGCTCCAGGTGTCGACAGCGATGCTGCCGGAGATCGCCGACATGTGCCTCCGCTCACCGATGCGCGCCTTACACGGGCACTCGATGATCGAGCTCGTCGACCCGCGCCAGGTGGCGCCGTCGGCACTGATCGCGCTCGACCGGCTGGCCGGACCGGCGGCCCTGACCTCCCCGCACTGGCTGCGCACGGAGTGCCTGCGGATGCTCGCGCTCTCCTCCTACCGCACCGCCACCCACCCCGACCGCGACGAGCGTGGGACTTCTGACTACGACGAGTGGATGATGAGACTCGGCGGCGGGCTGCTCGCCGCGGCGTGATCGGCGAAACGAAGATGAAGGAGCGACTGGGATGAGCAAGAGCGAACACGGCGCCTCCGGTGACCAGGCGGATCTGATCGTCAGCGGGAGCGTCGGCGCCCTCCGGGATCTGGCCGACCCGCCGCCGCTGAGTGACGCGCAGCTGCGGATCGTGCACTGGTACGACCAACTCGTTCGGCGGCTCTCCGGCCCACGTACCGGCGACGACCGCGGGCCCGCCAAGCAGCCCCCTTGGGTCAAGCAGGGCCCGCGTATCGAATCGATCAAGGTGGTCAGGGAAGAAGACGGCTCCCCCGCCTGTCTCGTCGAGGGCAGTGGCTTCCTCGGGACCACCGACGTCCTGGTCGACGGTCGCTCGGTCAAGGGCTGGCGGGCTCCCAGTCCCAGTCGGCTGCTGATCCCGCTCGCCGGTGAGCCGAGTGACGGGGCGGAGGTCGAGATACGCACTCCCGACGGCGGCGTCGCCGCGCGGGTCGACCTGCCGCCCGCGGCGGACATCGAGTAATCGAGCGAGATCGGAGCGAGAGAATGTTCAGACAACTGGCCACCTGGTACGAAGAGACACCCGGCGTGAACGGCGCCGAGCAAGTGTTCAGGCTGCACCCCCTGCAGCTCACGCGCTTTCTGGAGGAGATGTGGCTGATGCGCACCGATCAGGCCAGTCGGCCGAGCGTGTCGGTACCGCTCCAGCTCTACGGTGTCGAGGCCGCCTCGGGTATCAAGGACAGCCTCGCCGCCGTCGCCGACGACATCTATCCCACGAGCCTGGACGGAGGCGGCGGCAGCAACGTTCCGTTCCGCCACCTGATGTACGCATACCTGGTCGAGAACACGCGGGCATTCGAGATCTTCCGCCGCATCCTCGAGGAGTGCACGACCGGCGAGCGCCTCGACGTCCCCTCCCCCGAGGGGCAGGCGTGGCTGCGGACGACCGAGGCGCTGTTCTTCAGCGATCCGCACCCCGGTGGAGTGGCCGCCGTGACGAGCGGCGTCCGGCCTGATGTCCGCGCGGTCCGCCGGAATGCCTACTTCCGTCTGTTCGGCATCGACCTCAACCATGGATATGACGACGGCCGGCCATACGGGTACCAGAAGCCGGAGGCCGCCAATCGGGAGTTCGTTGCCCTGTTCGAGGAGTTCCTCCGCGAGGTGTGGCGCGGGATCGAGAACTTCAGCAACACGAGCGGCGCGAACCCGACCGACGACGCGGCGATCGCCGAGCTGGGCGCTGCGCTCGCGGACATCCTGCTCGTGCGCCGCCGCAACGGGGCGCTGTCCCGAGAAGAGTTCGCGGCCGTATCGGCGATGTCGTGGTTCCACCTGACGCTGATGAGCGACACGCCGATCGTCGTCGACCTCAAGGCCAACGCGACGAGCCCCGAGGAGCGCCTGCGCAAGCTCGGGGAGCGGGTCGGCCTTCCCTGCCACCGCAAGAGCGAGCAGTACTTCGCGATGGCCGACGCGATCTCCAACATCCTGACCGCGATCGAGGCGCGCCAGTTCGCCAACCCCGCCGGCGTTCGGGCCCTGTACTCGAGCCTACCGCCGGGCAATCCGCTCCGAGCACAGATGATGACCATCGTCACGCAATGGTCGATCGCGACGGGCCACGACATGAAGGCGCATAAGCTGATAGCCACCGAGCGCGGGATGCCGCCGCGGGCGCTGCCGCCGGTAGGGCCGCCTTCGTCGCCGAATCGCCGCGAGTTGACGGCAAAGGTCTGACAAGGCCTGGACAATCGCGATCCAGCGCGCATAGACTTGTCGGCGTCGGCGTTATAGGGGTGCTCGACTGCTGGTTTGCAGCGTTTCGTATGGGCGACCAAGGGGACGACCAAGGGTTTGGGTCGACCGATAACCACTCGGTCGGTGTCGGGTCGACCGATAACCACTCGGTCGGTGTCGGGTCGGCCGCGGCGCGGGTTCTGATTGCCGCCGCCACGACTCTGTTTCGTGACGGGGTTCTCGCCGCGCTCCGCGACGACGACCGCTTCCTCGTGGTCGGAAGCGCGCAGGACGCGCGCGAGTTCGTCTGGCGCGCGGTCGCCGAGCGACCCGACGTCGCGCTGCTAGACGTAGAGCTGCTCCGCGCGGCGGCCGCGCAGGGGCTGCTGCTCCAGCACAGGAACGGTCCCCGGCTCGTCGTGCTGGCGGTGTCCGACAGCGAGGATGAGATGTCGGCGTGCGCCGCGGCGGGAGCGACGGAGATCGTGCGCCGCCGCGCCGGCCGAGAGGAACTGCTCTCGACGCTCGCCCGGGCGATGGAGGGAGACAGCCGCGTGTCGTCGTTGCAGGCGGCGCTGGTGTCCGAGCAGCCGGAGGAGCCAGCATCCGCTGTCGAGCACGGGTCGAGCCCGGAGCATGGCTCCCCTGCGGGCCAGCCGCCGCTCACGCCGCGGGAGCGCGAGATCCTGATCATGATCGAAGCCGGATCGACGAATAAGGCGATCGCGCTCGAGCTAGGGTGCTCCCACTCGACGGTTAAGAATCACGTTCACTCCGTGCTCGCCAAGCTTGGCGTCAGCCGGCGGACCGAGGCGGCGCGGTTTGCTCGGGATTTGACCGGGTCGGGGGGTGTGCCGAGGCGCTGAGGGCGTGGTCGCGCAGCGCGTTGTGGCACGCTGCCGGTCGATGCGCCGGGGGATGGCAGAGCCGACCGATCAGAAGTCGGCATCCGCACTGAATCCCAGCTGACGGATGCTCGTGCCCACTCCCGACTAGCGACAACTGCGACTTCGGATCATGAGGAGGCCTCGAGGTCGTGAGCTAGGGGGCGTTTTGCAGGGCTTTCGCGACTTTGGGTCGGGCTGAATGAGGCTGAATTTGCCGATCTTGTTACATGATTTGTTACACGGATTTGGGCCCACCCCCCGCCTTCGTGGCCACGCGCGGGCGGCGCGAGCAGCCCGCCGGCGGGGCTCGAGCAGCTGCGGTGGTCGCCGGTGACGAGCGCGCTCCAGACTCGGGTATCCACGACGGCCCGGCTCGAGTCCTAGCCGGCGAGCCTCCCGAGACGCACTTACGCCCAGAGCGCGGCGGACTCCCGGAGCGAGCCGACGCCGGAGGCGGGCGGCTGTGCCCGGCGAGAACCCGAAGGTCGGCGCTGAGTAGCTCGAGGAAGGCAGCTCTTTGCAGCCAGATCCCCGGTGCAGCACGTTCCGATCGATGCGCGTGTAACAAAAGGTGTGTTACACGCCCATTTTCGTACCGGACCGGAGCAAAGAAAAGCGAGCGATTTGCAGGTTTTCGTATAGCGGGGGATTCGAACCCGCGACCTTCGGGTTATGAGAGGCTTCGCGGAGGCTAGCTACCTGCCGTTTTGCAGGGCTTTTCTGATCTTGCTTCAGTTTGAATCAGGCTGAATTTGCCGACCTCGTTACACGGTTTGTTACACGCTTTCTGCCCGCCGGTTCGACGCCAGCCCCTCATCCGTCGCGTCCGGAACATTCCGCCCGGGTGGCGCCAACGCGGGCCACCAACTGAAGACCGGCCCGGAGATTACGCGATCTCACAACACCGCCGGACTCGCGTCTATGCACGAGCGAGCGTCCCCAGTTCCGCGCCCATTCCGAGAATGTAGGCGCCCCGCCCAAACGACGCGCGTCCGGGACCGAAGGCAGGTCTTCGTCGGCCGTCGCGTCTCGGATCAAGCCTGGCTGCTCCACGCCTCGAGCAGCAGTCTGCTCGTCGGCTCGCTCGTGGCTGCTTTGGTGGCCGACCACACGGCCCGCGACCGCGGCTGAGCCTTCTGCGATTCGTCCAGAGCATCAGCGCCACCAATGGCCAGCCGCGCTTCCGCAATCCGCTGCGAAGGAACTGTCTCCCGATCGGGCTGGGGGGACTGTGACGGCCGCCGGTCCGGGCGGGAGGCGCATCGCCACTGAGTCGGCAGGCGCCTCTAAGCCTCTGCCGCCTCGTGCTGGCGCTGACCGTGCTCCTGAGCTACGCCCTGCCAACACGGGCGCTCCGCTCGATCCTGCTCACCGCGAAGGCGATCTTCCTCGACCTCGCTGCGGTCGACGGCACGGCGAAGCGACAATGCCTGCGGCCGGGGCCAGCCTCGCATTTCGCGGGGGTGCGGCCATCACCGCCGACTTGGCCGACCTGTCACCGCGGAATGCGAGGTAGGGGCATCGTGCGGGCGCTCGGGAAGTCATCAGCGCGGCCGAGCAGGACGGCGAGCAATCGAGGTCATAGGCTGTCAGCGGCGGTACTCGAGTTGGGCACCCGCCGGTTTAGGGGAATCCTTTGCGGGTCGGCGGGGCGTTCTGTGGAAGACTTGAGCGGGTCGAATTTGCGTCTTGGAGGTGGCGCGCTCCGGGAATTTAGTGCGTTGGATCTGTTGGGAGGGAGAGAAATGAAGCGACTTGCTGCGTTGCCGATGCTGGTCCTCGGCGTTCTGTGGTTCTCGGCGGCCTCGGCGTCGGCGTTGAACCCGGACACGCTTGTCACGGTTGGGAGTGCTAATCCGTCGCTCCCGTTTTCGCAGAACAAGCAGAATGAGCCGGCGTTGGCGGTGGACGCGAACCATCCGAATGTTCTGGTGGCAGGGGCGAACGACAACATCGATATGGAGGCGTGTAACGCGGGGACGGATAACACCTGTCCGTTTACGCCTGGCGTGGGGGTGTCGGGGGTTTACTTCTCGTTCGATTCCGGGACGACGTGGACGCAGCCGACCTACACGGGGTGGTCTGCTCGCAGCTGCCTCGGCGTGGTTGGAGACAGCGATCCGCCTTGCCAGCCGGGAGTCGGGCCGATCGGGACGCTGCCGAAGTACTTTGAAAATGGTCTTAGCTCCCAAGGCGATCCGGCGCTCGCGTTCGGCCCGGTGCCGGACACAAGTGGCCATTTCTCGTGGTCGAACGGCTCGCGGCTCTACTACGCCAATCTGACGTTCCCGTTCCCCGGAAAGTCGCCGTTCAAGGGCTCCTCAGCGGTTGCCGTGTCGCGGACCGACAACGTCCAGGCCGCGGCCCGCGGCGATGCGAGCGCCTGGCAGGCTCCGGTGATCGTGACCAAGCAGTCCTCGACGACGTTCAGCGACAAGGAACAGATCTGGGCGGATAACGCGACGAGCAGCCCGTTCTTCGGCCACGTCTACGTGTGCGACGCCGCATTCCGCAGCAACAGCCACGGGAATGCGTCACCGCAGCCGCTGGTGGTCGCGACATCGACCGACGGGGGCACCACCTGGACGCCGAAGCAGGTCACGTCGGCCAGCAACAACCCGTTCAACACCAGGCAGGGCTTTGGGCGCTCGGGCTGCACGGTTCGCACCAACAGCCACGGCGTGGTCTACGTGTTCGCGAACCAGTTCGCAGTCGGCAAGCCCGCGCACGGGTCGCACATCCTGATCAAGTCGTTCAACGGCGGGAAGAGCTGGACGAGGCCCGTGAATATCGGAGCGGCCGTCGACACGTGCTTCCTGGTGCAGTTCGACGGCACTGGCTTCCGTTGCACGATGGACGGGGTCGGCGGCGCCCGTGTCGATCTGTCGGCCGCGCCGAGCGTCGATATCGCCAACGGCGCTCCGACTGGCGCTGACGCGACGAACGAGATCCTACGCACCTGGGCTGACGGCCGCGACGGCGTCAATCACGAGCACGTGTTCACGAGCTTCTCCACCGACGGCGGCAAGACCTGGTCCGCTCCCGCGGCGGCGGAGTCGGCGGGCGACCGGGGCTACTACTCGGCGATCGCGATCTCCCCGCAAGGGACGGACGGGTACCTCGTCTACAACGCCTTCACAACGCCGTTGCGCAACGACACCACGAGCCCGCGAGTCCTGGTTGGGGTGGTGAAGCACGCCGACATCGGCGCGAACGGAGCCCCAGGCGCATGGACGGAACTGCACCGCAGCCCCCCCGGGGACCCGCGAGGCTCGTCCCAGAACAACCTCTGGCTGGAGTTCCTGGGCGACTACGTGTACGCGGTGGCCACCCGGACTTACGGTGCCGGCGTCTGGAACGACACCCGCAACGCCGCCCACTGCCCGGCGATTGACGCTTGGCGGGCCGCCGCACAGGCCGCTATCCAGAACGGCACCGCTGTACCCACCAAACCCGCTCCCGAACAGGCTTGCCCGGCCACGTTCGGAAACACGGACATCTTCGGCGGCTCGTTCGCCGACCCTACTCCGTAGGACATAGCAGGCCGGGAGGGACGGCCTCGGCCGTCCCTCCGGCCGATTGCTGCAAGCACGCACCACACCGACGACCATGTGTTTCGAGCGTCCAGCCTCTCACAAAGAGGCGCTTTCGCGATCGGTCCAAGAGAGGCCCGTTCCACGGCAATCAAGAAGCGTCGACGGTCGCATCGAGACTTGTGCTCGCCGGCGGAGCGGGAGCCAGCCTCCGCCGAATCGACGGTCGTGACACAGCCGGATCGGACGAATCGCAGAAGCTTGCCGCTGTGGTCGGGGCTGTACTGCCCGGCCACGAAAGCAGCCACCAGCGAGCCGCCCGACTGACTACCCCTTCCGGACACACGCGGTCACGAAACCGTGCCAGGCTCCGATGCCCGCACGAACATGAAAGCGGTCTCGCCCGTGCGTCCCGAAGCACCTGCTCGTCGCCAGGCGGGGGACGGCCGTCGGGTCGGTCGGGTAGACGCCGGCCGACCCGGTCGCACTCCCTCTACCGCCTCAGCTGGAGCCCGGCGGTGGCGGAGATGGTTGGTGATGGCCGTCCGTGGACGGTGCTGATGATCTCTGAGTTGTCGATGCCCTGCAGGTAGACGCTGGTGATCCGAGGTTGGCGTGTCCGAGCTGGCGCTGGATCACGACCAGCGGAACGCCCTCATGCGCCATCTCGACTGCGTGCGCATGACGGAGCTGGTGCGGCGCGAACCGACGTCTTACCCCCGCCGCAGCGGCTGCGTGATGCAGCTGCTTCTGCGCCGCCGAGGCCTCCCAACGCCGGCCGGCGGTTGGCCCGTGGATCACGCACAGCAACGCTCCGATCGGGAGCTCGCGGCGGATCTCGAGCCACGGGCCGAGCTGTTCCCAGGCCCAGCGGTCCATACCGACCTCGCGCCGCTTGCCGCCTTTCCCGCGTCGGACGAGCACCGCGCCGCGGCCGCGGTCAAGATCGCTCTCCTGGAGAGCGAGCGCTTCGCTGATCCGCAGCCCCGCGCGCCACAGCAGGACGGTTAGCGCACGAAGCCGGTGACCGTCGTGACGGTCGCCGACCGCGCATGACGGCGACAATCTCCTCAACCGTCGGCGGATCGGCCGGGTACTCCTCGGCCTTGTTGCGCGGCGGGCGGCCTCGGTGATAGCCGGGCATCGTCGCCGGCGAGCGGCGATGCCCAGCGGCGTCCAGCAGCACAGATCCCATGAATCCTCCCTTGGATGGGTTGACGGTGGCTGCTATTCGAGCCGAGCCGCCGCTGCCACGGGAAGAGCTGCAGCTACCGCATACGCGCCCTCGTGTCCGCGCATTCCGAGTTCAAACGGCGAGGCCGTCGAGATGCCTGCGGGTCAGCAAGGGAGGTCATGCGGCGACTGGCTCGAACCGCCGGCGGCGAGCGAGGCGCTCTGCCATAGGACCCGATCGAGCGCCGTGACTGGCGAGGCTTGCGACCGCCCCGATCGCGTTGATGGCAGGCCCCTCGGACGCCCCGTTGGCTAGGCGCGCCCGCCGCGAGGGCGCGATATCGGCCGCCGGCTCTGGTGCCGTCGGCCGATATCGGCCGCCGGCTCTGGTGCCGTCGGCTGCGGTCCAAAGTGGATGGTCGCGGTCGGCCCAGCACGTCGGCTGTGCGTGGGACCGAGGACAGCCGGGTAGCCTCCTCGTGCAGGCGTCATTGAAGGGGTTGCTGCGTCCATGAGGAGGGAGCGGACCGTGTTCCAGCAGGCATCGGCGTACCGCGGCTCGCCTGCGGGCGCCGCTGGCGTCGTAGTCGGACAGTCGTTACACGCACAATGACGGCGGCTGTGGTGGCGCCGGGACAATCCGGTCCAGGCGGCTCGATGGCGTTACCGAAGAGGGCGGGATCATGGCTGTTTCCAGTCACCAGGTGACGCCCAACGCGCCGGGTGCCCTTGACGGACGGTCGACCGCCCGGGGGGTGACGCCCGAGGAGCCGCCGGGGCCGCAGTCCGAGATCGTTCAGGAACTCCGTATGCGGGTGGCGATGCTGGAGGCACGGGCGGGCGACGGCACGCCGCCCCGCCAGGTCAGCATCACCGTGCGCAGCGTGCTTGAGATCTTGGGCTTGATCCTCGGGATGGTGGCGGTGGTGGCCTTCGTTTCGGTTGCGTGGGGTGCGATCACGCTCGTACTCATCTCGCTTCTGGGCGCACTCGCGCTCAACCCTGCGGTGGAGTTCTTCGTCTGTCGTGGTCTGCGCCGCGGATGGGCGGCGCTACTGGTCTTCGTGCTGACCGTGATCGCGCTGGGGCTGCTCGGCTTACTGCTGATCCCGCCACTTATCACCCAAGTGGACCATTTCATCAACGCGCTGCCGGGCCAACTCGACCAGCTGAGCCGGGGCCACGGCCCTTTGGGCTTCTTTGAGCGCAAATTCCATATTGTGCAAGAGGCCAATAAGCTGCTGTCGAGCAAGAGCCTCGGCTCGACAGCAGCCGGAGTGGCGGGCTCCGGGATCGGCGTGGCGCTCAGCCTCGCCGGCACCATCATAGGGCTGGTGGTGATCGCGTTCATGACCTTCTTCATGCTGCTCGAGGGCCCAACCTGGCTGGACCGGTTCTTCTCCCTGCTACCCGACACAGTCGAGCCGCGCTACCGCCGCATCGGCGCCGGCATCGCGCGCACCGTGAGCGGCTTCGTGACAGGGAACCTGGCAGCGAGCGTGCTGGCGGGAGTAATCACCGCCGGCGTGCTGTTCGCGGCGGGACTGCCATATCCGGTGCCTCTCGGTGTCCTGGTCGCTTTCCTTGACATGCTGCCAATCTTCGGTGCCTTCGTTGCTATCGCCATCGTCGCCGCCGTCTCGTTCTCCCACGGCGTGGTGACCGGGCTGATCGTCACCGGGATCGTGTTCGCCTACCATCAGGTGGAGGTCTACTACCTGCGCCCAATCATCTACGGCCAGATGGTCAAGCTCTCTCCCCTGGCGGTGCTGGTGGCGGCAACGATCGGCACCGAGGTCGCCGGTCCGCTCGGCGCGATCGCCGCTATCCCGATTGGAGGCGCGGTTCAACTGATCGTCGCCGAGGTGCTCGACGCCCGAAGGCAATACCGTGCCCAGTGCGAATCGGATGACGAACGCGATCGGGCGAAGATCACCGAGGTCGATACGTCAACGGCGGTCGCCTCCTAAGCCTCGATCCACCGTTGTTCGGTTGGGAGTCGTCCGAGGCTGAGATTTAAATGACCTCCTGAGCACCTCATGGGCTTCGCCCCCCGCGAGCGATGAAAATGTTGCGGGGTGCGCGCGGGTTGCGCGGTACTTGTGGCCGCGTCGTGGGGTTCGTCGAGGCTTCGCGGTGGCTAGCTACCTGGCGTTTTGCAGGGCTTTTTCTGATCTTGCTTCAGGTTGAATCAGGCTGAATTTGCCGGTCTTGTTACACGGTTTGTTACACGCTTTCTTCAGCAATGCCTCGTGCTCCTGGCGCCAGGTACCGATGACCCAAGGCCGCAGTTCATGGGTTCCTCGGTGCGTAGGCGGCGGCGCCTACGTAGGTGCCGTGGCCTGAGGTGCCGATGATGGCGCCACGGTCGACGACGACCTCGCCGCGCACGACGGTCGTTTCGGGCATGCCGTGGAACTCCCAG